>CAKQOE010000007.1 GCA_934255545.1 uncultured Clostridia bacterium
AGGGTGCTGTCAACCACCCTATGATGTAACGCCACTTTAGATAGCAATATCTATCGGGGATTAAAGGTCGGAGGTGCAAGCCGTTAGTACGACTGGGCAGTTACAAGCCCATTACCTTTAGGTGATGGGTAGTTGACAACATAATGCTCTCTTTCAAAAAAGACGCTCCGCATGTACCTGTCCCGGCACGGCTGCAGGCAGCCGCTGCATCAGGATCATATTGCATACGAAACGTCTTATAATTCAATTATTGATATTTTATGAGTTCAATACTTCCTTTATAGCGTCAAGCAGCTCGTCATACTCTTCAAAAGCCGGCAGATCGGGATTATCCTTCTTTATCTGATCCGTGCTCTTAAATAAAAAGCCTGCTTTGCTTGCTCTTATCATTCCGAGGTCGTTGTGGCTGTCGCCGCTCGCAATAGTCTCGTAGCCTATAGACTGCAGCGCCTTTACAGTCGTGTATTTTGACTGTTCCACGCGCATCTTGTAGCCCGTTATCTCGCCGTCGTCGGCGACTTCGAGAGTGTTGCAGAATATCGTAGGCATTCCGAGCTTTTTCATGAGCGGACCTGCGAACTGCTCAAACGTGTCGCTCAGGATCAGCACCTGGCACAGAGATCTGAGCTCGTCGAGGAATTCCTTCGCGCCCGGCATCGGGTCTATAGTCGCTATAGTTTCCTGTATCTCTTTCAAGCCGAGCCCGTGCTCTTTCAGGATGTCGAGCCTGTACTTCATCAGCTTGTCGTAGTCCGGCTCGTCGCGAGTAGTCTTTTTGAGCTCAGGTATGCCTGTAGCTTCAGCGAAAGCTATCCATATCTCAGGCACGAGTACGCCCTCCATGTCGAGGCATGTTATATACATGATCTTCTTCTCCTTTCCGCCTGCCGGGCAGGCGCGGCGCATAGCGCGTTTATTATTAATGCTGTTAAGCGTATTGAGCAGTAAGATATTTACAGCGGCTTTCCTGTCAGCAGCTCATAAGCCTGAAGATACTTGTCTATAGTCTTGTCAACGATCTCCTGAGGAAGCTCCCAGTCATGATCGTTTGCCTTGAGCCAGTCGCGGGCGAACTGCTTGTCGAAAGAAGGCTGACCGTGACCCGGCTCGTAACCCTCTGCAGGCCAGAAGCGCGAGCTGTCCGGAGTAAGCATCTCGTCACCGAGAACGATATTGCCGTTTTCGTCAAGACCGAACTCGAACTTAGTGTCTGCGATTATGATGCCTCTGCCAAGCGCATACTCGGCGCACTTTTTGTATAAAGCGATAGTGTAGTCACGCAGCTTTTCAGCGTATTCAGCGCCTTTTCCAGGGAAACGCTTTTCGAGATAATCAACGCTCTGCTCATAAGAGATATTTTCGTCGTGGTCACCTATCTCAGCCTTTGTGGAAGGAGTGTAAATAGGCTCAGGCAGCTTGTCTGACTCCTTAAGGCCCTCAGGCAGCTTTATGCCGCACACCTCGCCTGTCTTTTTGTAGCTTTCCCAGCCGCTTCCTGTTATGTATCCGCGCACGATGCACTCTACAGGCAGCATCTCAAGCTTCTTGCACAGCATGCTGTTGCCGTCGAAACGCGGCTGCCTGAAGAACTCAGGCATGTCCTTAACGTCTACTGAGATCATGTGGTTAGGTATGATGTCCTTAGTGAGGTCGAACCAGAACTTTGACATCTGAGTGAGCACAGTGCCCTTCTTTGTGACCTGGTTTTTAAGTATAACGTCGAAACAGCTGATCCTGTCTGTAGCAACCATGATCATAGTATCGCCGTTGTCATAGATCTCTCTGACTTTTCCTTCTTTGATAGGCTTCATTTCCTGCATTTTTTCTACCTCTTTTTAATGTCATTTATTTTATATTATTTTAAACCGCCGCATGAGCGGCAGTAATTTATACTATTTTACATTTTTGATACAATTATGTATACAATTTTTCTCAATTAATTATGTTTTTTTGACCGCTCCCGCGGTCCCTGCGGCCGTCACCGGCCGATATAACGCAGTTCAGGATGTCGCCCGCCTCCGGCAGGCTGCACAGACGCGGCCGGCTCCGCCCGCCGCCTAACCAAACACGACCTGCAGAAGTACCATATACAGCACAGTACCTCCAAGTATGGAAAGTAAAGTATTATGCTTCCATTTATGTATAAAAACTACAGCCGCAACAGCGATGAACTCAGGCAGCCCGTGATTTCCCGAAAACGGCGTAACGCCCTTCAGGCAGTACACGACGAGCATGCCCATTATAGCGTACGGCAGTACCTCGCCAAGGTAAAGCACAGCAGACGGCGTATGATTCCTGAAAACTGCGAACGGCGCAAACCGTATAGCCATAGTCACAGCCGCCGCTACAGCTACTATGAGCAGATCATGGATATTACCTGACATGAGCAACACCTCCCTTTACGCTTTCAGTCGCGCCGGGCGCGCATGCTTTTGATGCGTTTTTCATTCGTTCTGCGTCTGCTTCCGTAGCATTTTCTGCAGCCGGATCTGCGGCCTCCATACGGCCTTCAAGGAACCTGCGTCCCATAAACATCGCAGCAGTTATGCCGATCATCGACGGTATGAGGAAGTTTGACGCGCCAAATACAACAAGGCATATCACGGAAATGACGACTCCGCATATCGCCGGGATGTGCGATCCTGCCTTTTCCCACTGCTCTGCAAATATTACTGTAAACAGCGCCGTCATAGAAAAATCTATGCCCGCTGTATTGAACGTGAGCGCGCTGCCTATGAGCGCTCCTGCGATGCTTCCCACTATCCAGTAAAACTGGTTCAGCGCTGACACAAACAGGTAGTAAAGCTTCCTGTCAATGCCCTGCGGCAGATCCGGCGAGCAGACGAGCGAGAATGTCTCATCAGTCAGCGCAAATATCAGATACGGCTTCGATGCGCCGGTATCCTTGTACTTTTCTATCATCGTTATGCCGTAAAAAAGATGACGTATGTTTACCATGAGCGTCATGAGCGCTGTAGCTATGAGCGATGCGCCTGCTGTGAGCAGGTTTACCGTAACATACTGCATAGAGCCTGCGTATATGGCAAAGCTCATGAGCAGCGCCCACAGCCACGAGTAGCCTGCGTCCTGCAGCAGTATGCCGAAGCCCATGCCGAGCACTATGTATCCGGCCATTACCGGGACAGAGGCTTTAAACGAATACTTTATGTTCAGCCCGATATCCCGTTTTTCTTTTTTATCAAGTCCGTTACGTTCCACCTGTCCTTTTGGGGCATCCGATCCGTCCGGATGGTTTGTCGTGCTTTTATTTTTCATTTTTATCTTGATTTTTCCTTACGATTCCATAATTCAATATTTCCATAACTTAATATTCATATACGCTTTACTGCAGTATGCTGTTTTTTATGCCTGCGTATGAGGCGAGCCAGTGACAGAAGCGGCGGTCCATCGTTCTTTTCATGTTCTGGTAGTATTCCTCAGTGTACGGCACAAAAAGATAAGGCTCGTCCTGAAATTCTCCGGACTCAAACCTTTCCCTGCCGTAATTCTTTATGACGTACTCCTCGGCGTAGCTGTCTACGTCAGCCGGAAATCCGCCGTTTTCATCGTGCGCGTAATAATACTGCGTGAATGCTGCGCCTGTCTCGTTGAAATACGGCGTTATCATGCATCCGCGTATATCCTCGCTGTCGCGTATGAATGCGCGCAGATCGACTGCTGCTGCTGCGCCGTTGTCCTTTATATCGTCTACTATATTGACATGCCTGAAGAAAAACGGTCCGCTCATAAGGTCGTTCTCCATGCACCAGCGCATGTATATAGCCAGATGGTTATACGCGTTTATCTCATCGACAGGCAGCTTTTTCTTGCGAAGCGAGTCTATGTGCCATGCCGCGTCATCTATTATCATTTCATTGAACGGCATATTTTCAAGATCCTCAATGTCGCTTATGCCTGCCATCTCTAAAAGCTCGTCAAGATCAGCCATCGTTTCCGCCTCCTTTATCACGTCTGTCATGTCGTCGCTCTCGTTCCAGTCAGCGCATCCGTCAGGCCTTTTGACGTCCACGATGTGCGAAACGTCTGAGAGTGCGTATGTAATGAGCGCTTCTGCGCCGTACATCCTCTTGAAATCCATCTCTTTTTTGTATATCGGTATAAGATGGTAAAAATTTACTTCATCGCCGTTCGGAAGCCTGCAGACGCCCGCGTCCGGGTTTAGCTCGTTCACGCCGCACTGAGGCGATACGAGAAGCGAGCCGCAAAGCCCTGTGCCCGGCGCAAAAGATCCGCCGTTGTCTATCGTATGCCCCCATCCCAGCCATGTGCCGCACTCAAGCGGCAGGCGCGCTGCCATTTTCAGGAGCTTCATAGGCCAGTACCACTGTTCTTCCTCGCTCACTATCTTCCAGTCAGGCGGAAGCGTTATAAGGAGCTCGGCGCGTTCAAGGCCGCCTGTTGACAGGTCGTCCGGCACATCCATCATATGCGCTCCCATCCCGAGCGTCACGAGCGTGTAGTAGTCGCGCCCCGGTACAGGAGGTATGACGCATATATCTACGTGGATGTCGGGAGACATCACCTCATGGAATACATTCGGATATTCGCCGAAGCATTCTCTTATATGCTCTTCTATAATTTCAAGCTCGTCTTCTGTGTAGAGCTCTGTTGCGTATTCTTCTATACTGTTTATAAATTTTTCGTTTATCATGATATACCCCGTGGTGCATTTTTTTCAATTCCTGCGATCATCTGATCATCGCTGCCTGATCATGCAGTCAGCTTTTAATATTTTATAACAAACGGGCGCTGTTTCATAGACCCAATATTTTTACAGCTCCCATACTTTTATATCGGTATACGGCCTGCTTTCTGCGAGCCCTATGCGCTCTATGCGTGCTGTAAACACTTCAAAATCAGCCTGCATGCATGAAAATGCCTGTCTCATCTGCGGCTCGCTCAGGCCGCGCGCTATCGTTATGTGCGGCAGCCAGCTGAATGGTCTGTAGCTGTTTCTGTCGTTTTTACTCCGTTTCGGTGTATTTATGCTTTCTTTGCGCCATTTTCCGCTGCAGGCAGCGGCTTTACGGCCGGTACCGGTCATAGATACATTCTCATTGCTGCCATAGATCGCGCTGTCTATGTCGGCCGACATCCTGAAAAGGTATTCGTTCAGGACCGGAGTGAGGAACATGACGCGCGGCTTGAATACGCCGAAAGACACTACATCTATATATCCCGCTCCGATAACGCCGTCACGAATGATCCTGTCGATATGTCCGGCAATAAATTCCGCTTCGATCTGCGCGCCGTCACCGGCGCACGTAAGCCTGCCTGCATTTTTACCTGCCTGATCCGCTTCTGCATAGCCGGTGCGGTATGCGGGCGCAGCAAGCTGCGCGATCGTCATATGAGGCGGAATGTCATTATCCACCATAAACCGGCATCCCGTCCGCTGAGCTACCGCATCCACATACTTCCTTATCCTCTCTTCCGTCCCCTCGTCAAAATACGCTGATATAAGATACATATTTTACCACCTTATCCATCTCAAATATTAAATTGCAGACATCCGCTTATCCATGATACCATGTATGCATCGTTGTAAAAAAGTATACTTTTCGCATAAAACACTTAAAAAGACAGGAAACAGATATGGATAATAAAAAAATAATTCAGACATACAAGGCGGCATACCGCCTGCTTGACCGGTATTCCCCTGTAGACGGCGACTGCGGTCTCATGTGCTCTGCAGCCTGCTGTATGTCGGCTTCCGGCTGTGACGGTGAGGAAATGGGCATATACATGCTGCCCGGCGAAGACCTTATGCATGACAAAAATGACGCATGGCTCACATGGAATGCTGAAGACAGCGAGGACTACGGATTTCCGGAATCGTGGGATGAAACATTCTGGTTCGTAAAATGCTCAGGACCGGCAGCTTGCAGGCGGAGCCTGCGTCCCATACAGTGCAGGACATTCCCGCTTATGCCGTACATATCCGAATACGGCGAACTTATTATGATATACAACGACAACGAGCTGCCGTATGCATGTCCGCTCATAGAAGACGAAATACCGTTAAACGACGATTTTGTCCGCGCCACGCGCACAGTATGGAAACACCTTCTCCGCGACCGCCGTATACGCGACATGGTAGAACAGGACTCAGAGCTGCTTCGTGAAGCTCTCGCAGAAGAATAAACAGACCGGTAATAAAAGGCCCCGGCCGGCGCATAAAGTACATGATATGCTGCCTGACCGGGGCTTATGAACTAAATATTAGCCGCGCGCTTTATCTTTCTCGTAGTCGTTCTGATAAAATCTTCTTTTCTTACTATAACATCACGTATGATCTTAAACGTAGGGAGCTTGTCATTCACCTCTGATACGATGCCCTTCATTATTTTTTCCACTTCTGCGTCAGACGGCATCTCTCCGTATTTTTCTGCCAGATATTCCTTATCCGGGAGTATCTGGACAGCCACGATATCAGTGCCGTTCCTGTCAAGCGCGTACACCATGGAGTCGCTCACCTCGTCATACTTGTTTATGATATCCTCTATCTCCTCAGGATAGATATTTTCACCGTTTTTTGTAACGATAACATTCTTTTTCCTTCCGGTTATATACAGCCAGCCTTCACTGTCAAAAAACCCCAGATCACCTGTGTTGAACCAGCCGTCAACGACCGTTTCAGCAGTCAGCTCCGGCATATTGTAGTATCCGAGCATGACATTCTCACCCTTGTACCATATCTCGCCTATGCCGTCCTCGTCAGGATCTACGATCTTCATCCGTCCGTTCTTTACGCATACGCCTGTTGAACCGGCTTTTTTATAGCGCTTTTCTGAAAACGACGGTGTCGCGGCTATCATAGGCGACGTCTCCGTAAGGCCGTAGCCTGAAACAACGCTTATGCCGAAATCATCAAATCCTCTCACGATCTCAGGCGGGACGGCTGCAGCGCCGCTTACTACCATTCGAAGCTTGCCGCCAAGCTGCTTTCTTATGGATCTGAATATCTGATTTCCGAGATTTATGCCGATGCCGCGTGCCTTGTTATTGAGCGCTATCGCCTTTTTCAGCATTTTTTCCTTACCCTGCTTGCGCGCTGTTTTCCATATCCTGTCATAAACAGTTTCAAGAAGCAGCGGTACGGCTATGAAAAACGTATTGTGGATCTCAAGCATGTTCTTTGAAATGTATTTCAGGCCCTCTGAGTACGCGATGCTTGCGCCTCTGTATAAAAACAGCAGCGAGCCTGTTGACTCATATGTGTGATGTATCGGAAGCACTGAAAGTGTTATATCGTCAGGCCTTATCTCCTCTGCGCGCGCTATCTCCATAACGTCGAACGCGATATTCCAGTGGCTGAGCATAACGCCCTTCGGAGTTCCCGTAGTGCCTGACGTAAACAGCAGTATGGCCATGACTTTATTGTCTATGACTTTATTCGTATAATCAGTTACCCCCTCGCCGACAAGCTTGTAACCGTCTTCAAGAAGCTTCTTCCAGGCGAATGCACCTTCCTCTTCCTTATAATAAAAAGGCTCATCATCATCCGTACGGTCCCCGTACACATCCATTTTTATCTTATTTTTGATACCTGTAAGCTGCGCGATCTTTTTAGACTCGCCGCCTGTGTAAAATATCGTGTCGCACTCTGCTGTATCGAGCACATTCCGGACCATAGCCGCGTCAAACTCCTTGTCAACAGGGACTACGACGCCTACGCCGTTTACAGCAGCAAGATACGTAACGAACCACTCATAACATCCCTGGCCCATGACAGCTATACGCTTTCCGCCGAGGCCCATGGCGAGCATCTTTGTGCCGAGCGCGTCAACGTCCTTTTTCAGGCGGTCATACGTTATCATATGATACTCGTCACCCTTGAACTTCTTTATCCAGAACGCCGGTCTGTCTGCAAACAGCTTCGCGCTGCCGTTCAGCAGTTCCTTTATATCCCTTATCTCTCTGATATCCTCATACCAGTTTAGGTCATTCTTGTTGTCTATCATCATTATTTCATTCATAACCTGATTCTCCTGTTTCTGTATTAACGCTATTAACGCTTAACACTGCGTCCCGGCTGATACCGTAACAGCCTTATATTCCTCTGCACTTATATATTTAATGTATTTAACTTTATGATTTTACCACATAAATCATATTTCTTGAATGCATTTACACCTATTTTGCATCTATTCGAATACTTTAAAGCCGTCATCCCTGCATTCTCACTGACCTTGCTGACTTCCAATGCTCGTCCGGGTCAGCATTTCTGCACTTCTCCTGCTTTTGCAGTATATCCGGCGCGCGGAGACGCCGCGGTCTGCCCGGATTCACTAATTATTTTTCCTATATCAATATTATTCGTTATTTTTTATCCGTATACGTCCCTTACCACGGCATTTTCTGTTTATATTTTTACGTTCGCCGTTATTTTTAATGTTCAATAAAAAATTTTTTCTGTATTCTTCATACATGACGAAAAAAAATTGTATTTTTTGTTGAAAAAAGTCTGAAAATTAGCTAAAGTAGAAGAGGTATTATTCTTTACCGAAATTTTTATGTAAAATTAAGGAGAAAAAAAAATGAAAAAAATCGCAGCTGCCTGGAACAGTGTCAGCCTGATCCTTAAGATCGTCATCGGTATGATCATCGGTGCGATCCTCGGTCTCACGCTCCCACAGTTAACAGGTCTTTCTATCCTCGGTACGCTCTTCGTAGGAGCGTTAAAGGCTATCGCGCCTGTACTCGTATTCGTACTCGTCATCAGTGCTCTTACTCAGGCGAGATCAGGCATCGGCAGGCAGTTCAGAACTGTTGTCGTACTTTACTTACTGAACACATTCCTCGCTGCAGTCATGGCTGTAGTATTTGCGTTCCTCTTCCCTGTAACGCTCAGACTTACTGACGCTGCCGATCAGGCTGCACCGGGAGGCGTTATAGAAGTACTTACTACTCTTCTCAACAACTGTGTAGCAAACCCTGTAGCAGCGCTCACAAACGCTAACTACCTCGGTATCCTCGTATGGGCTATCCTCTTCGGTCTCGGTCTCAAGATCATCGCTTCAGACGGCACAAAGAGAGCTCTCAACGATATCTCAAACGCAGTTTCACAGGTAGTAAGATGGGTCATCGGATGCGCTCCTTTCGGTATCCTCGGCCTCGTATTCACAGCAGTTTCTGAAAACGGTCTTTCTATATTCATCGACTACGGAAAGCTCGTTGCAGTTCTCGTAGGCTGCATGGCAGTTATGTCTCTCGTGATAATACCTATCATCGTATTTGCGTGCATCCGCCAGAACCCTTATCCTCTCGTACTCACATGCATGAGAGAAAGCGGTATCACAGCATTCTTCACAAGAAGTTCAGCTGCAAACATCCCTGTAAACATGTCACTCTGCGAAAAGCTCGGACTCGATAAGGACCTCTACTCTGTATCTATCCCGCTCGGAGCTACTATCAACATGAACGGCGCAGCTATCACTATCACTATACTGTCACTCGCAGCAGCTCACACTCTCGGCATTGAAGTAAGCATCCCTGCCGCTATCATCCTGAGCCTGCTTGCTACAGTTTCAGCATGCGGCGCATCAGGCGTTGCAGGCGGTTCGCTCCTCCTCATCCCACTCGCATGCTCACTCTTCGGTATCTCAAACGACATCGCGATGCAGGTAGTAGGCGTAGGCTTCATCATCGGCGTTATCCAGGACTCTTGCGAAACAGCTATCAACTCATGCGGCGACGTTATATTCGCAGCTACAGCTGAGTACTATCACAAGAGAAAGAACGGCGAAAAGATCGAAATCAAGAAGGTAAGATAAAAAGTAAGATAAGATCAAACATTTCGTTAAGATTTCTTACAGAACATATCGAAAATTTAAAACCACATCAAAACAAAAGAGCGAGGCTCCGGACATCATATGATGAACGAAGCCGCGCTCTTTTTATATGCTCTGATAATTAATAAATAAGCAGCATCCCGCCGACGCGTCACCGCGTCATACATACCTGCCGTACACTGTCACACTATCACTCGATCGCTGCGCTGCGGCCTTCTATCCTGCCCGCAACGGCGTCAAGCACCATCATAAACAGCTTTTCAAATATGACCGACACAGCTATGATCGTCGCCGTCCATGCGAAAAGATCAGGCGTTTCAAGGTATATTTTTGCACTGTACAGACGCTCTCCCAGCGAACCCGAAGGCTGACCTATGACCTCTGCCGCTATGCCCGATTTCCAGCACAGCCCCAGCCCGAGCGAGCACGCGCTCCTGAAAAACGGCATGACAGACGGTACGTATATGTACCTCACCAGCCTTCCCGCGGTGACGCGGAATACATGCGCCATTTCCAGAAGCTGCCTGTCCGTATTCATTATTCCCTGCAGGACATTTGCGTATATTACAGGAAATACCATAAGAAACGATATCACGAACGCAAGATTTTTAGACGGGATCCATATCAGGACTATGATTATAAAAGAAGCCACCGGAGTTGCTTTTACAGCAGCTGCCAGTGGTTCAAGAAGTTCCCTTATACGTACATGACCGGCCGAAAGCGCCGCGAGAACGACGCCGGAACAGACCGCTGCGGCAAACGCTCCTATGATCCTCACTGCCGAGAACCCTATAGAACGCCAGAATCCTGCCTCAGTCACAAGCTCTGCAAGCCGTATAAGCGACGCGAGCGGTGATGCGAGAAGTATCTCCTGGCCGAGCAGCATGCTGGCTGCCTGCCATACAAGCAGCCAGAACAATACCGCCCACAGCCTCATTTTTCCCTTATGACCGGCCTTATCTGCATTCTGAAGCCTGTCGCTACGCTCCGAAGTAGAAATCGTCATCAGGCAGCTTGCCTCCTACAGCCGCAGGATTCTGCTCAGCGAGTACGCTAAGGTATCCTGAAAGCTCTGATTTCATGTCTTTGCCTGTAGTGCATACGATATGGCACGCAGGTATAGCCTTCTCAGCAACAGCAGCCTTTACTATATCATAATTTTCTATAAGCGCCGCAGCGTCAGCTGCGTTTGCGTTTACCCAGTCAACAGAAGACTTGTATTCTTCAAGGAAATTCTTTACAGCTCCAGGGTTCGCGTCAGCTACGTCCTTACGGATAACAGCAACTCCCGTTACCATAGATGAATCAACGCCGAGCTTTTCCCATTCCTCTGTAAGGTCGAGAGCCGTGCGTATAGAGTCATTCTTCATCTGCGCAGTAGTCACGAACGGCTGCGGCAGAAGAGCTACAGCGCCCTCAGAAGAGGCTATTGCTGAAACGCATTCAGCGTGCTCTGACTTCCATTCTATAGTAACATCCTTGTCAGGGTCTATGCCGTTCTGCGAAAGGACATATCTGAGAGCGTACTCAGGAGTAGCACCCTTTCCTGACGCATATATCGTCTTACCCTTCAGGTCGGCAACACTGTTTACCGTATCACCGTTTTCTACTATATAAAGTATGCCGTAAGTGTTTATGGCAAGCACCTGTACATTTCCCTCAGTCTTGTTGTAAAGAACAGACGCAAGGTTTGCAGGAACGCACGCTATATCGATGTTGCCCTGTATGAACTGCGGCGTGATCTCGTCAGCAGAAGCCGCCATAGTAAACGTGTAGTTGTTGCTCAGAGTCTCGCCCCTGTCAGCGTCATTCATAAGCTTTACAAGACCCATGCCCGTAGGTCCCTTAAGCGCTGCGACGTTAAGATCCGCAGGAGCAGCCTTCTCTTCAGCCTGACCCGCGCTACCTGAAGAAGACGCCGATCTCTGATCTCCGTTTGTTCCGCATCCTGCGAGCATTCCGACAACCATAAGCAGCGTCAGAGCCACAGCAGTGAATTTTTTCCATTTTTTCATTAAAAAACACTTCCCTTCAAAACATTTACAATAATGCAGTAAAAGTCACAAAGACAGCAGGCGTCACCGCCTGAACAGCGCGCCGCGCACCTGCATTTATCATATATCAGTCAGTATATCCTGACATCTTCACAAACATTATCACAGAGCCGTCATTGCGTCAACCCTTTACATACAGGGCTTTTAAGCCGAGTGTCCATTACTAGGCAAGCCGGGCGCTGCCTTTTCGTCAGCCCTGCGGCGCCGGTGCGTCACGCTATGGAATTTATATAAGATATCACAAAAAACACCTGAGAAGTAAAGTCCTCAAGCATGTTCCCCATTACAGCCGCCGCTTTCTTTACTTTGTTAAGTATCGTATTTCTGTGCATATACATGGCAGCCGCCGTCCTCGTAACGCTGCAGCCGCAGACTATATACTGCGCCATGACGGCGCACAGATCAGTGTCATTTTTTATGTCATATTCACTGAGCATTCTAAAATACGGCGAATCGAGCGCGTCAGGAGGCATAACGCGCCGCAGCTGCGATATCATGTGTACGAACGCCATGTCTCTGTACATATAAAATGAGCCGCTTCCACTGACCGCGTCAGACGGGGCGCCGCCGGGCGCGCCCGGTATCTTGCTGCGTTTTGTGTCAGCGGAGCTGTCGTCCGGCTTTATATGAGCATTCGTGCCGTTATTTCTGAGCGCTGTTATCTCAGGAGAATTCCACAGAGCTGAACGGCCGATCGTAAGCGCTTCGCGGCACTGCGCCGCGGCAGTCCTCAGACTTTTCAGAGAAAAAAATACGCTGCTCACGCCGCACGTGTAATCTATATTTTTGAAGCACTTGAAAAACAGCGGTTTTTCGTATTTGTCAAGAAATTCAGACGATGAATATCCGCTATGCTCCTGCCCGATGCCTTCAGAAGCTAAACAGTCCTTCAGCACGTAGAAGCTGTTGCGGTAAACGAACGGCATGAACTGCGGCATACTGTTGCGCAGGCTCCAGCTTATAAAAGAGTAAGAAAGATCGTCGATGCTGTCGTACTGCAGCTGCGCCAGCATGAAGCGGCCTTCCGTCCGCAGCCCCCGGATATGCCCGGCCTGTTCGTTCATCTGGCGCTCAGTCATGTCGGGATTTGCCAGTATACCGGCAAGAAACGTCTCATATGACTCGCGTACTGCGTTTTCATTTTTGCGGTGATGCTCAAAATAAAGCGACAGCTTGTCAGCTATCATGTTCATAAGATAAAGATATCCGTTCGTCGGATGCGAAAGGCAGTGGAACGCAAGCGCGTATCCGACAGTCCGACCGCCTGTAACGAACCTGTACGCTATGCTGTAAAACGTATCCCGGTCGAGATCACGCTCCCTGACGGCATCTGAGTCAAGCCTGTACTCACATATTTTAAGCGTTTCCAATGAGTCGAAATTTGACATAACGCCTGACTCTACAAGTTTGCGCATATCATCAGGAGAAGCATAGCCGTTTGATATAACGCTCCTTATGAGCGGTCCTACCTCTGTCATATCGCGCGTGTGGCCTATAAGCGAGTAATTATTGTCAAGCACGATGAGCGGATGCGTCACAAGCTCTTCAGTTATGTCAACGAGCTCCTGCATGCTGTTGTTTCTCAGCAGGCTCAGGTGAAACGACTTTTCCCACTCATCAAATTTTTTCATTATATTTTGTATACAGTTAAACATATAGGCGAATTTAACATCCGCAAACAGAAATACGACAGAAAGCTCACGGCACGATGTGCAAACTGCACTTTTCTCGCTGCGGCACAGACAGACGTATATCTGTGACGACATGCGTTCCGAACTTAGAAACGTATCGTACTCGCTTTCAAACTCTTCTTCATCTATAAGATAAAGATAGTGTCCGCTCTCGCCGCGATCAGCATCGTTATCGCCCGCGTCAGCCACATCCATAAGCTTTATGCCGTCAAACTCCATGCTTACATCTGCGTTTACAGTCTCGTATCCGCAGCCGTGGTCCTCTGTAAGCCGGTACATCAATACACTAAGAGGCAGTTTCATTTCATGATCTCTCCTGTTCTTGCCATTTATAACATATAACACTGTATTTCTCTTATCCGTATATGCAATGCTGCTGCGCACATAAAAAAACAAGCGCAGCAACCTTCAAAGCCACCCATACCGACACGGCGACCGGCTCCGCCCGTCGCCTGACACGCGCGCCTGGCGCGCGCTCCCATACATCCTGTTAATTACATAATATACCCGATGTGCATTTTGCACAACACGCATATTTTTTTATGTCTACATTCACAACGATACCGATGCTATATTACGGTAAAATATTGTAAATAAAACTTTTTACGCTTTAACGCATAAAACGGCCCGCGCATGCAGCCGGGCACGCGCAGGCGTACTTTAGTTGTAACAGTTTTTTGTAATTGAAATATGGAGGGTACATATGAAATATCAGCTTATCGACTCAAATGACTTCGATGCAAACATGAAGGAAGTCATCGAAAAATACCAGCAGCGCGTACAGACTACACCGCCGGGCGTCTGTCCTGTGGCAGTCCAGCTCTCGCTCCTTCAGGCTTCAAGATACCAGACATGCACAAAATGCGTGCCTTGCAGAGAAGGACTGCCTCAGCTCGAGATACTCATGCAGCAGATACTCGACGGCAAGGGAACTCCTGAAACGCTCGAAAAGCTCAGAAGCACTGCTCAGTTCATAAACAATACAGCAGACTGCGCTATCGGCTACAATACAGCCAAAGACGTGCTCGACAGCATCGAGATGTTTAAAGCTGACTATGAGAGCCACGTGACTACAGGCCGCTGCCATGAGAGCGTAGGACAGAAGATACCTTGCGTTCACCAGTGTCCGGCGCACGTTGACATCCCGGGATATATAGCGCTCGTAAAAAACGGCGACCACGCAGGCGCTATTAACCTCATCCGCCGCGACAACCCGCTTCCTACAGCCTGCGCGATGGTATGCGAGCATCCATGCGAGGAGCGCTGCAGAAGGACTATGATAGACGCGCCTCTTAATATACGCGGCATAAAGAAATACGCAGTAGATCAGATCGCTGCTGACAAGGTAGCAGTTCCAAAGGCTCTCGGCAGAACAGGAAAGAAGGTGGGTGTCGTAGGCGGCGGTCCTGCCGGCCTGAGTGCTGCTTATTTCCTTTCTTTAATGGGTCACAGCGTAACTATATTTGAAAGACAGGAAAAGCTCGGCGGCATGCTGAGATACGGTATACCTGAGTACCGCTTCCCTAAGGCTCGCCTTGATGAGGATATAAACGCTATACTTTCTACGGGAAATATAACAGTTGAATACAACTCAAAAGTCGGCGATTCTATAAGCGTTGCTGATGTACGCGATTCATTTGATGCCATGTTCGTCGCTATAGGCGCTCAGAAGGGCAAGACGCTGCGCATGGACGGAAACGACGCAGGAAACGTTGTTTCGGCTGTTGATATCCTGGACCGCATCGGCCACGGCGATATCCCTGACTACACAGGAAAGACTGTAGTAGTCATCGGCGGCGGTAATGTTGCTATGGACTGCGCGAGAAGCGCTGTACGCTGCGGCGCCGCAGAGGTAAAGGTCGTTTACAGAAGACGCAAGGAGGACATGACTGCCCTCATTACTGAGATAGATTCTGCTGCAGAGGAAGGCGTTGAGTTCCTGACTTTACAGGCTCCTGAGTCTATAGAAAAGGACGCTGACGGCAACTGCTCCGCTCTTATAGCGCAGCCTCAGATGATAGGCGCTTACAGAGGCGGCAGACCTGCACCTAAGAACGCCAATTTACCTGCAAACAGGATAGCGTGCGATGTTATAATGATCGCCGTAGGTCAGGATATAGAGAGTGCTCCGTTCGAGGAATTCGGAATGCCTGCAAACAGGAACGTATTCCAGGCCGGCCTGGACACTGCTGTTGAAGGTCTCGACGGTGTATTTACAGGCGGCGACTGCGCTACAGGTCCGTCTACTGCTATCCGCGCCATCGCTGCAGGCAAGGTCGCTGCTCACAACATCGACGCTTACCTCGGCTTCAACCACACGCTCGACTGCGGCGCTGAAGCTCCTGCCGCAGAGCCTAACGACCCGACTCCTACAGGCCGCGTAAACATCATAGAACGCCCTGCAAGCGAGAGAAAGCACGACTTCAAGCACGTAGAAGTAGAAATGACACTCGAAGAAGCCATGCAGGAAGCAGGCCGCTGCCTCCGCTGCGACCACTTCGGCTGCGGCTACTTCAACACTGACGTAGACATCCCGACAAATACTTATTAATTTAACGAGTAAGTATTATCAAAAGCTCTTAACAATAATTTATATATAACCGAAAACTCCGACCCGCTTGCGAAGCAGCCGCTTTTAAGCCTGCCTCCCGAACGGGTCGGAGTTTTGTTTATATTTCTATTTAATATTTAAAACCAGAGTACCTCCGGTGATTGGATAGTCAATATCCAGATCTATCCTGTATCTTCCATCATCGTTCACCGGTATCCTGCATTTCGCCCCCTGTTCTACAGTTCTCTCATTGTATACAGGCTCATATGCTCCGCTTCCTTCATCGTACAGGTATATCTTTAATTTCACTTTTGCCGCATCCGGTGTCCATGTACCTGAAAATACCAGCTCGTCGCCTCCATCAAGTTCCAATTCATTCCACGCTGTAACTTCTTTATGCGACTCAATGCCAGAAATATCAAAACTCATACTTTTATGATAATACTTCGTATCCTTCGCATCACCGTACTTTTCATGCAGAAATATATTATTGAGCTTATAGGCGATGGCTTCACCATATATCGGAGGTACTGCTGATGACAAAGAATCTGATGCTACATGTACAGCAAAATAAACAGGCTCTCCGTTATATGCGCCGTACCCGGCGCATACAGAATGTATCAGACCCTTATTATCAATGCCTTCATCTACTGATAATCCAAATGATGCAGAGATCCTCACATTTTGAGCTGTTTCACGGCATTGATGCTCGCTGAGATGGTAATAGTCATATCCATTATCAGCCCTGTACTGAAAGTACCATCCAAGGCTTTCACGAAAAATCTTCCGTAATTCCGTGCGCTGCTCTGTGTTAAGATCTTTATCTTTACTGTCTTTCTTCGATTCATCTCCTATAAGCTGCAACATTGCACCTGCTAAATCGTAAAGCTTCATGTCGTACTGTCCTGCAGCTAGTTTTATTCTTGACCATTCATTGCCCGCAGAAGTTATATCTTCAGCTACTTCATCCGGCGCATAAAGCTCTTTTAACTGTTCAACAGTCCTGTCATCAGCATTTATTATGGCATACTCCTTTCCAGTATTTGATATTTCACTAAATGCCTGACGCAATGTTATATCCTGCCCGCCATGATATCCCTGCAGCCAGTTTTTTATGCGACTTCCGTCACTGAGATCAAAGCCGTCAGACGGCACTTCCATTTCCATACAGTCAGCATCCTGTTCCATAAGCACTGCCGCTACTAATGGTGACGCCGCCGCTCCCGGAACTACTGAGATCTCAGTGTTGCCTATTGATGCTATCACATTACCGTCAGCATCAATCATCACAGCATTTACAGTTAATCCTTTCTCTATAAGTTCAGCAAAATTTTCATCCAGTCTCTTTTGAATCCCCTTATAATCAGAATTTCCTGCTACAGTCCCGGCGTCACCGCCGTAATTATTACCTGAAAAATTTCCACCCTCATTGCCCGAATGCGAATGCATAACTGAAAGCGCGACGCCTCCGGCGACAAGTACGACTGCGCATAATACCGCCGACACCGCGACCGCCGCTGTGCGGCGGCTCTTTGCTCCTGCATTATTGCTGCCCTTATCATTATTTAAAATATTCATCACCCTGCTCTTAAAATACCTTCTGTCTGACATAAATACCGCTGACCCGTATCTGACAGCTCCGACCGGAGCAGCTTCAATGAGCACTTTAGCGTATGACCTGCGCGCTTCGTTGTCCATGTCCTTTACGGCGATATCGTCACAGCTCAGCTCCATATCCCTTCTGAACATAGATACTGCAAGCCATACGAGCGGGTCGAACCACAGAAGTGCCGCAATGAAAACTGCAGCGCTCATTTTAAGCTGGTCACGGCGCGCTGTATGCGCCAGCTCATGCCTCAGCACATTGTCTGTCTGCACACGATCCATTCCGACCGGGATAAATACAGCAGGTCTTACTACGCCTAATGTAAACGGAGCTGCAATATCCGAGCTTTCAAATACCCTGACTTTGCTGTTTTTAAGCCTGCCGCTGCCGGCAGCGGAGCTACGATCCTCCGGCTTCACCAGGCATGCTGTTTTAAGCTTTCTTCTGAGAGATACGTATCGTGCCGCATTTATAAATATCATAAATAATGCTGCTACGATATACAGCACGCCTGTAGCGTTGATGGCTTTGCTGTATTTTCCTGATGTCAGATCGGCTTCCAGACTGCTCACGCGCGCTGCCGCGCTCAACGCTGACGAAATTATTTTATGCTGTTTAAATCTCTGTTCTTCAGGTATAGCAGGTGATGCCGCTGATCCATCGTAACCGGATACAGTCACACTTGATCTGCCATCTGATGCCGAGTTTACCGTAACATCTGCTGATTCCGAAATTTTTGATCCCGAAGCTTGCGATCCCAATGTATCTGACATTTCATCCTGCAGATCAGTATTCCCCTGAATAGGCTCCGGCAGATCAGTATTTTGTACATCCGTATACGAAGCTGCGCCCTCGTTAAACTGCGATAGTACACCCGACGGCATTACGCTGACAGCAGATCCCGCGATCAGTAAAAATACTGCCGCGCCTGTCATACACCACATGCGATACGCGTATCTGCGCGGCGCTTTCATACAGCGACTTACCGCCGCACTGAAGATGATCAAAGGCGCTGTTATAACGGCTGTTAATATCATTCGTATAAAAAATATCGATATGATATTTACAACATTTACAATAATATCCGGCATCATATGCTATTCCCCACTGTCGTCATCTTCAGCCGTAAAGCTGTCTATAAGATTTTTCAGGTCCTCCGCGTCACTTTCCGAAAGCGACCGACCTCCGAGAAACGCTGTTATAAATGAAGGAAGCGAACCCTTGAAACGGCTCTTTACCACATACTCCGACTCCGCCCGCTGGCATTTTTCCTTTTCAATAAGTACTGAAACAACAGAATCTTCGTTTTTTATAAAGCCCTTCTCACACATTTTCCGTATGACCGTATAGGTAGTCGGCTTTTTCCATCCGAGCGCTTCCGCGCACAGCTTCACAAGCTCCCCCGAACGCACAGGCGCATTCTCCCACACGACCTCCATAAACCTGAAATCACTCTCGCAAAGTCTAAGCTCCATCAGACATTCTCCTTTTAAAATAACTAAGTAAACCGGTTTCAAAGCGTAATACGCCCGGTTGGTTTATGATTACCAACCATATTTAGTTTATAACCGTAAACCACGTTTGTCAATATATATTGTACATTTTTTGATACACCATACTACTTTTACCCATTATTGATCAGCAAATACATCTGCACTTACGCTTTGCTGACTTCTTATCCCATTTCAGGTCAGCAAAATCATAATTTGCCTTTGCTGCTGACTTTTCCTCGCATTCCGGGTCAGCAAACGCCGCATTTTTCACCTTTTGCTGATCCTTCCAAACGCCAAGAGTCAGCAAATATCGCATTTCTCACTTTTTGCTGACCTTTTACATCGCTCCAAGTCAGCAAACGCCGCTTTTCTCACCTTTTGCTGACCTTTCCAAACGCCAGGATTCAGCAAACGCTCCATATTTTCCACTTCGCTGACTTTTCTACACTCGTCGGATCAGCAAGCAGCATCAAAAAATATATATGCTGACAAAAAATAAAAACTACCGGCACCGTCCGGGCACAAGACCCAGGACCGCACCGGCAGTTCCATAAATTTTTAAGTAATTAATATACCGCAACGACCGCGCCATCCTAAAACAGTCCGCGCAGTATCACCCACACCACCGGCACGAGCAGCGCAGGCAGCATGTTCAGCGTCTTTATATCCTTTATCTTTAAAATCGATATACCGGAGCTGGCGATCAGAAAACCGCCGACGATAGAGATCTCGGTCATAAGCTCAGCCGACATAAAATCTCCCAGTAGCGTAGCCAGCAGATATATCGCCCCCTGCCAGCAGAAAAGCACCGGCGCGGCGAGTATCATGCCTATACCGTATGTAGACGCCAGCACAGCCGACGTTACAAGATCGAGCGTGGCGTTCGTAAAAAGATAAGTATTGTCGCCGTAAAGCGCGCTCTGTATCGGTCCGAGTATCGAAAGCGTGCCTATGCAATAAAGCAGTATGCCCGTCGAAAGCCCCTCGCCCAGACGATTTTCCTTAACCGGAGGCACCGTATCCAGAGCGCCGACACCGGACGCATCACTCCCGTCAACAGCTCCGGCAGCATCAGCAGTGCCACACGCGCCTGCCCCTGATCTCTTCGGCTTCTGCAGCCTGAGAGTCAGCGCCTGAAATCTCTTGTCTATATCTATGACAGTCCCGATAAGACATCCTATCGCAAGGCTCACGATAAAAAGCACAGGATAAACGCTCTTCGGCATATTCTGCACCACTGCATTTATCCCAAGCCCGGTCGCCGCCAACCCCATAGCCGTAAAAAGCGCGTCAGAATACTGCGGCTTTATCCCCTTCTTAAGCAAAGCCCCCACAGTACTCCCCATTATTATAGTTATAGTGTTTACTATCGTTCCTATCATATATCTGCTCCTGCATTTTCAGATTCAATTCCATTCAATTCCATTATCCTGCAGCGTTTTACTTTTACATCCACTCGCGCGGTGACGCGCGCACGTATATAGCTTTTATTAATTATTCCGCACTGTTCCGTACAAGATCCATCTTCTTCTTATACTTCTCAGCATTCACCTCATCGCCTAAAGCGTTATAAGCGATAACGAGCTCCGCCATGATCTCAGCGCCGGAAGGATCGCCCTTAAGCGCCTCCTTCAGCATCGCGACAGCATCATCATAACGCCCGGTACGGCTGTAGCCGACTCCCAGATAATACGGCAGCGGCCACCATTCCATATGCTTAGTATCCTTGTACTGCTCAAGTATAGACAGCCCCTCGTTCCAACGCCCGCCGATAACGAGCTCATAGCCCTTCTCTATCTTCACAGGCTCCTCAAGCTCCTTCAGGCGGTCGCGTATCTCCATCCGCTCAGAGCAAGGTCCGGATAGCTTCAGAAAACGATCCCACGCGATCTGCGCGTCACGATACTTACCGGCATTCAGATAAGCAAAACCGAGGTAATAATACGTCTTATCAAGATCAGGAGCCAGCTCCTGCAGCCGTATAAGCGATTCAAACACTTCAGTCTTAAAATCAGTCACAAACTGCTTGTCATCGCTCTCAAGATAAAGATTCCTGCAGACGAGCATATAATTATAAAGCGCGTCAACATTGTCCGGCTCCATCACGAGCGCCGCGCGCAGCGTTATACACGCCCCCTCAAGCTCATCATGCTTAGCCTGCTCCATGCCGACTATCACCACAGACTTCACGATGTCCTTATTTACATAGTTAAGGAACGTCCTGTACTGCGGCACATACTTGAAAGTCGGGTCTATCCCCATGATATTTACCATTCCAAGCGTGAAATACTTAAACTCTATGCCCTTGTTCGCAGCCAGCGCTCCAACCATATCCTTCTTGACAGGCATAGGCACATTGCGCATAAAATCAAGCCTCTCGCGCTTCACATACTCCGGCATGAGCTCCAGGAACACATAGTCACCCAGATACTTCACAAAATATTTATTAAGGCGGTCGTTCATATACACCTCCGTCAATTATAGCGCTGCATGCGCGTTAGTATAATTATACTTTATTGCAACTACTATTATTACAAAGATGCTGCAGAGCTGATGAACATACGGATAAGCGGAGCGTCGGAGCAGAATGGTGATGCTTTCCGCGAGGTGAACAGGACCCGTAACGTCAAAAATATGTTTGAGCGCTTATAATGGTTGAATTTTTCGAAGGAAAATTCTTTCTCTGCCGCGAGTTATTTTTGACAAAAAGTTCTGTGAACCGAGTGGAAAAAAGCATCCCATTCTGCGACCGCGGAGTGTTCCGTATGTTCATCAGCAATTACGCATCCTGTACCTGTAAAAACACGTTATTACAGCATCCTGAAGCGCTCATCCTTCCACATCTCGCTGTGCTTCTGCGCGACCTCAAGCTGCTTTATCATAGACTCGCGGTCGTCAGGCAGGTCGCCCTTGAGCGACACATAATTTGACGCATGGTTGCTGCGGAAGACGCATTTTCTGGTAACATGTATATTTTCAAGCATGAGCTGCGCTTCCTTGAGCACCTCATCAGGCCTCAGCAGCTCAAACTCGCCTCTCATCATCTCATCGTGAAGCGGAGTTCCTGGAACTACCATGAGCGTCAGGAAGCTCACGTAAGTCGGCTCCATCTCTGATATCATCGTACCCGTGTCTATAGCGTTCTCGCGCCACATCTTACGTCCGCCGATGCCTGAAAGGAACGTCAGTGAAGTCGGTATGCCAAGCCTCTCTGACTTCTTTACGGCAGCGATCATCTCCTCGCGAGTCTCGCCCTTCTGTATCTTGTCGAGTATGACCTGATTGCCTGACTCACAGCCCATGTATATGATGCCGAGCCCGTGAGCCTTGAGCTCCAGCAGCTCATCGTCAGTCTTTCTGAGTATATCCTTCGCTCTGCCGTATATGCCGACTCTCTCGCATTCAGGGAAGAGCTCTTCTATCTTTTCGAGGATCGCAATCAGGTATGAATTCTTACATACGAGCGCGTCGCCGTCTGCGAGGAATATCTTTTCTATGCGTCTGTAGTACTGACGGGCCATCGCCAGATCTTCAAACACCTCGTCAAGCGATCTGATCCTGAATTTCTTTGCCTTGAATGAACTGCAGAACGTGCACTTGTTGTGCGCGCATCCTATAGTCACCTGCAGGATATAGCTGTACGCTTCGCTTGGTGGTCTGTAAATATCTCCTTCGTATCTCATCTTTTTCCTCCTACATATCAACTCTGTTTTTATGCTCATACAGTCAGCGGAGCTGACGTCACGCCGAGCCCCGCTTAATATTACATATTTTTGATACTGTACTGTGATCCTTATTATTTTAAAAACGTATACGTTACTGTTACATCCTTTCAGGCGCAGCGATCCCGAGCAGCGCGAGACCGTTTGCGATAGTCTGCTTTGCTGCGTACACGAGCGCGAGCTTTGCCTGCTTTTCTTCTTCGTTGTCTACGAGTATGTGCTCGTCGTGATAGAACTTGTTGAAGAACTGCGCTACGTCTATAATATGACGCGTTACGACAGAAGGTTCATACTTTGCAGCCGCGTCCTGGACTACCTCAGGGAATGACGCTATAGCCTTTACAAGCTCGTATGCCGCTTCACCCGTGATGTACTTCATGTCAGGCTTTGCTGTGCCGTTTAATACAGCTTCCGCAGACGCTCCTGCGTTTCTGAGCACGCTGCATGCTCTTGCGTGCGTATACTGAACGTAAGGGCCTGTCTCACCTTCGAAATTGAGGACCTTGTCCCATGAGAACACATAGTCCTTTATCCTGTTGTTTGAAAGCTCCTGGAACATTACAGCGCCTATGCCGACATCCTTTGCAGTCTGATCGATATCTTCCTCGGCAACGTTCTTTTCCGCGATGACTTCCTTTGTCTTTTCGATAGCCTTTGTAAGAACGTCGAGCAGGAATACTACCTTGCCCTTTCTTGTTGACATAGTACCGTCCTCAAGACTTACCATACCGAAAGGAACGTGAACGCACTTGTCGGCCCAGTCAAAGCCCATAAGGCTCACGATCTTGAAGAGCTGCTGGAAGTGCAGGTTCTGCTGTGAAGCTACTACGTAGATGCACTTGTCGAAATCGTAAGTTTCTTTTCTGTATAATACTGCGGCGAGGTCTCTTGTGATGTAGAGAGTCGATCCGTCCTTTTTCTTGATGAGCGCCGGAGTCATGTTGTACTCTGACAGGTCTACGATCTGAGTTCCGTCAGAATCCTTCAGCAGTCCCTTTGACTCAAGGATGTCAACTACTCTGTCCATCTTATCTGAGTAGAAGCTCTCGCCTGCGTATGAATCAAATGTGATGCCGAGCAGGTCGTAAACGTAGTTGAACTCCTTGAGTGATTCGTCTCTGAACCACTGCCAGAGAGCAGTTTCTTCCTCTGCTCCGTTTTCGAGCAGCGTGAACGTATGACGCGCTTCATCTTCAAGCGCCGGATCCTTTTCTGCTTCCTCGTGGAACTTTACATAATACTTGAGAAGTGATTTTATAGGCTCAGCCTCTACCTCTTCCTTGCTGCCCCACTTTCTGTATGCGACGATCATTTTGCCGAACTGAGTTCCGTAGTCGCCGAGGTGGTTTATCCTTACAACGTTGTAGCCGAGCGAGTCAAATATCTTGTAAAGCGAGTTGCCGATCACCGTACTTCTTATATGACCGATGTGGAACGGCTTAGCGATGTTAGGCGAAGAGTAATCTATGCAGACTGTCTTTCCGTTACCGTCTTCACTTCCGCCGTATGCTGCGCCTGCCTTTATGACAGCGTCCACAGTAGCGCCTGCTACCTCAGCCTTGTTCATAAAGAAGTTTACGTAAGCGTTTACGTTTTCAACCTTTGAAAATGCTTCATTTCCTGCGAGCTTTTCAGCGAGATCCGCTGCTATCATCTGAGGCGCTTTTCTCATAGTCTTCGCGAGTCTGAAGCAAGGAAATGCAAAATCTCCCATATTGCTGTCAGGCGGTATCTCTATCATCTCTCTTATGTCAGATGTCTCGAGTCCGTCTATCATTCCTGATAAAAGCTCCGCGAGCTTGTCTTTCTGTTCCTTCATCTATCTTTCTCCTTCAAAATTACTGTCAGCAAGATCCTTTTCTGTCATCAGCTGTATGCCGTTTCTTCTGAAAAGCGCAGCCGTAATGCCGTCCCCGTCTGTCAGTGTCCCGTTGAAATTACCGTCATAAATGCGCCCGCAGCCGCACGAAGGGCTGTTTGCCTTAAGAACAGCCGTCACCGGCTGCCCGTCACTGTCCGTAAGGACTCCGTCATGCATGAATGAAGCTGCGCAGCAGTCCTCGGCCGCATCCGCGTCCCGCATGAGCTCCCTGTAAACGCTTTTGAGCGCCAGCGCTGCGCCCCGCTCAAACTCAGGCGTGACATCTAAACCTTCTTTATTTATGACGCGCCCGTCAGGCTGTATCTCAGCAGGCGGCCTCGGTGTCGTAAGACCTCCGTCCCTTTCCGGGCACACTGTAATATACTTTTTATCTTTTAAAAACTCAACAACGCCCGGCGACAGATTATCACCGCCGTTATACTTACATTTTACCCCGAGAAGGCATTCACTTACAACATACATATTTCATGTTCCTTATATTATTGATAACGTATACTTTACTGTTTAAGATCAACGACTGTAACGCCCTCGCCGCCTTCGTAAAAGCTGCCCGGCGCAAACGAGTCAACGTGCGCGTGCTTTCTGAAGAGCTGCTGCAGGCCGCGCCTGAGTGTGCCTGTACCGCGGCCGTGTATCACAGTTACCTGCGGCAGGCCTGCCATATACGCGTCGTCAAGATACTTGTCAACTTCCATTATAGCATCGTCAAGATTTTTGCCTATGACATTTATGCTTGTAGATATATTCATAGTCTTCTGCGAGTACATATTGCTGTAGTTTGAACGCTGCGGCTTTTCATCATCAAAGCTCTTCTGTACGCCGTGCTTGTCTATCTTAGTTATGTCAGCCAGCTTTACCTTGAGCTTCATATTGCCTATCTGGACATATAGATTGCCTTTGTCGTCAGGCAGAGAAGCCACTATGCCCTTCTGACCCATAGTTACCAGGTTTATCCTGTCACCAAGCTCAAGCTCATCCCGCGAAGCAGGCTTCGCGTTTACCGCAGGCTCAAACGTTTCGCGATATTCGTCGCTCTTCTGCCTGAGCTTTCTGCGCACTACCTGCTGCCTGCGCGTCATTTCAGCGTTCGCCGCAGGCGCATTCTCCTGCATATCGCGCAGCTCCTTCATCTCCTGCTTTATCTCGTCAGCAAACCTGCGGGCCTCAGCGACTATGTCAAACGCCTCCTGGCGGGCCTTCTTAAGCATCTTCTCGCGCTTTTCCTCAGCATTCTCCTGGCGTCTGCGTATCTCGTCCTCTCGCCTGTTCAGCTTCAGCTTAAGAGCAGCAGCCCTGCCGCGCTCAGCCTCTGCAGCGCTCCTGTCTTCCTCGATAGCGCTTATGATATTTTCAAATTCAAGTTCTTCTGAATCTATAAGCTCGCGCGCATGGTCTATTATCTCTGACGGTATGCCGAGCTTCTTTGATATCTCAAAAGCGTTCGACTTGCCGGCAACGCCGATAGTCAGCCTGTACGTCGGACTCAGCGTTTCAACGTCGAACTCCATAGAGGCGTTTTCTACGCCCTCAGTGCTTATAGCGTACTTTTTGAGCTCGCTGTAATGCGTAGTCGCAAACGTCATGCAGCCGCGCTCTTTAAGCCAGTCGAGTATGGATATCGCAAGCGCCGCGCCCTCTGTAGGGTCAGTTCCGGCGCCCAGCTCATCGACCAGGACGAGAGTCCTGCTGTCAGCCTCAGCCATTATTTCCACAATATTCTTCATATGTGAGGAGAATGTACTCAGGCTCTGCTCTATACTCTGCTCATCGCCGATATCAGCGAATATCTTACGCATAACAGGCAGATAAGTGCCCGGCCCTGCCGGGATATGCATGCCTGACTGATGCATGAGCATCATGAGACCCACAGTCTTTAAGGTTACCGTCTTACCGCCTGTGTTAGGGCCCGTAACTACGAGCGTCCTGTAGTCCTTGCCGCAGTATATATCGAGCGGTACGGCCTTCTGCGGGTCGAGCAGCGGATGGCGCCCGCGCCTTATGTCTATTATGCCCTTCTTGCTTACTTTGGCGGCAGAGCCGCCCATCTGTACAGACATTTTTGCCTTTGCGAATATCACGTCGAGCCGCGTCAGGTATTTCTGGTTGCTTATGATATGCCTTACAGAAGAGCCGACCTCGCGCGAAAGCTCCGCGAGTATGCGGTTTATTTCTTCGCGTTCCTTGAGCTCAAGCTCGCGTATCTCATTATTTATATTTACTACAGACTGCGGCTCTATAAAGAGCGTCGCTCCCGTAGCCGATCTGTCATGGATTATGCCCGGAAACTTTGCTCTGTTTTCCTGCTTTACAGGGATAACGAACCTGCCGTCCCTCATAGTGACTACAGCGTCAGCAAGCAGCTCCTTGTTAGTGTTTGATGAGACCATCGCGTTTATACGGTCGCGCGCAGCCTCGCGCTGCCTCGTTATCCTGCGCCTTATATCATGAAGCAGAGGGCTTGCCGTGTCACGCATAGACTCTTCACTCTCTATGCAGCTGTCTATATGATCCTCAAGACGCTTTTCAGGGTTTATGACCTCCATATAGCCCTTTATATGATGTAATGAATCAGGATCGCTGAATGCGTCATCCTTCATGAATTCAAGCGTCTCCCGCGCCACGCGCAGGCTCGTCATTATATCAAGCAGCTCTCCCATCGAAAGCACTCCGCCTTTTTCTGCATAGCGCGCGCTCCTCTTAACATCACGCAGGCCGCCCAGCGGTAAAGCCCCCTTATGCATAATAACGGAAACCGCTTCATCGGTTTCCGCCAGCATATCTCTGATCTTATGTTCTTCAAACACAGGAACGATCTCTCCGATGTCCTTGCGGGCCATCGGAGAAATTGCTTTCTGCGCAGTCATTTCCTTTATCTTATCGAATTCTAATACTCTGTAAACCTTTTCGTTCATGCACTCCTGCCTTTACTTTCCGGCTTTCTTGAGACTATCGAGTTCGTTTTTAAGATGAAGATTTTCCATCTGTATGTCAAAGAAGCTGTTTTCAAGCTCCTTGTACTTATCCTGTATTTCACTCGCATCCTGAGATTCGCTGTCGCGCTCAGCCTCAAGCTCCTTTATTCTGTCGCGGAGCTTGTCTGACTCAGCCTGTGCTTCGTCGTACTTAACGCGCAGATCCTTGAGTTCGTCAGAGTCTTTCTCAGTCTCTGAATTCAGCTCCTTTTCAAAATCAAGCTCTTCCTTGAGTTTGTCTATCTGCTTTTTAAGATCATCGATCTCATCAGCGGCCTTATTTAACTCAACATTCTTGAGATTGAATATGCGCTGCAGCTCGCGGAGCTGTTCAACGCTGTTCTGAGCGTCTTCCTTGTACTGCTTGAAGCTTGATTTCGCATCTTCCCACAGCTGTATATAGTGATCTGCATCCTTTCTGAGGTCTGCTATGACGTCCTCAAGCTCTGCCGCGTGTTTGCGTGACTCGTAAAGGTCGTCTGTTACATTTACAGCTGCGAGTACAGCGAGTGATGAAACTGACATGGAGGGCAGTGCCTTCGCGAGTTCAGTCATTACCTTATCAACGTGTCTCGCGACGGTCACGACGCGGTCACCTGAGTCGCCGCCTGCTATCGTGTATTCCTGTCCATAGATCTTAACAGTTACTTTGCCGTTTTCCCCCATATTGATTTCCTCCCGGGATAATTATCTACATTTCTCTCAGGACAGCGTTTAATCCCTTTTCAAGTCCTGAAAGTATATTTTTATGAACTTCTGAAACCTCGTCATCAGTCAGTGTCTTTTCAGCGTCTCTGTATGTGAGCGCAAAAGCGACACTCTTTTTGCCGGATTCTATCTGCTTGCCGCGGTATACATCGAAGAGCTCAGCCTTTTCAAGGAGATCTCCGCCGTTTTCCTCGATGATGTCCATAATGCTTCCAACTGTAACGTTCTCGTCAACGAGAAGAGCGATGTCTCTTGTAACAGCTGGATACTTTGGAAGCGGCTTGTAAATTATTTCTGTCTTTGACTGTGCCATTACTATAGTGAAGAGTAATTCACAAGTATATACTCTTTCACTTATGCCGTATCTTTCTGCAACATCCGGATGCATCTCGCCGATAGTACCGATGAGCTCTCCATCGCTTATGATGTTTGCGCATCTTCCCGGATGATACATAGTAAGTCCGCTTTCAGCCTCGTACTCAGCACCCTTTATACCGAGAAGATCGAGAAGACCGTCTACTATGCCCTTAAGCTCAAAGAAATCAGTACCGTCGCCGTAAGTTCCGATACAAAGGCCCTCAGCCTCCAGCGGCTGACCATCACAGTTTATCTTTACATTGTTGAATATCTTGCCTATCTCAAACAGTTTTGCTGACTTGTTGCCCTTTGCGAAATTCTTTGAAAGCACTTCCATCATATTAGGAGTCAGCATAGTTCTCATTACGCTGTTTTCTTCGCCCAGCGGATTTATGATCTTAACGAAATTCCTTCTTGAGATATCCGTTTCAGAAACGCCGGCCTTATCAACGCTCTTAGGACTTACGAACGAATAAGTAAGTATCTCGTCAAGTCCGTAGCCTGTAAGTATGTTTCTTGTCTTTGTTCTCAGAGTCTCAGCCTTTGTGAGCTTTGCAGCCTGTCCGCCTGAAGGGAGTGAAACAGGAAGCTCGTCATAACCGTACATACGTGCGACCTCTTCTACGTAATCCTCTTCGATCAGAAGGTCCTGTCTTACAGTAGGAGGCGTTACAGTCATTATGTCACCCTTTGCCTCAACTGTCATTTCAAGGCTTTCAAATATCTTTACCATATCCTCTTCAGGTATGTCTGTTCCGAGAACGTGATTTATCCTTGAAGCTCTTACATCGAGAGGTCTTGCCTTCTGTACTTCAGGATATACGTCTACAGAACCGCCTACGACAGTACCGCAGCCGAGCATCTCAACAAGTCTGCATACTCTGTCTGCAGCAGCCTCGCAGAGATTTGCGTCTATGCCCTTTTCATATCTGCCTGAAGCCTCAGTTCTGAGAACGAGCTTCTTTGATGACGCTCTTACAGAGTCGCCGTTGAAGTTTGCAGATTCGAGAACTACTGTAGCAGTATCATCCTTTATCTCAGAATCGAGACCGCCCATGATACCTGCAACAGCGATAGGCTTCTCTGCATCGTTTATCATGAGGATGCTGTCAGAAAGCTCTCTCTCTGTACCGTCAAGAGTAGTGAACTTTGCGCCCTGCTCCGCAGTATCAACAATGATCTTTCCGCCTGCGATATCTCTGATATCAAAAGCGTGGAGCGGCTGGCCGTATTCCATCATTACGAAGTTAGTTATATCTACTATGTTGTTTATAGGTCTCATGCCGCCGTGCATGAGTCTCTTCTGCAGCCACCATGGTGACTGGCCGATCTTTACATCCTTTATGACTCTTGCTGTATATCTCGGGCAGAGCTCGTTGTTCTTTACTTCTACCTTGATGTAATCGTTTACATCGCCTGTTTCGTTCTGAGCCTTTGTATCAGGATACTTGAGCTCATGTCCGAAAACAGCGGCAGCCTCGCGCGCCATGCCGAGCATTGACAGGCAGTCAGGCCTGTTAGGAGTGATCTCGAAATCGACTACGCTGTCTTTAAGGCCAAGCGCATCAGCGATATCTGTGCCAGGCTTAATGTCGTCGTCAAGGATCCATATACCGTCTTTTATGAGAGTATTTATGACCTTGTCCTCATAACCCATCTCAGCAGCTGAGCACAGCATACCGTCAGACAGCACGCCTCTGAGCTTTCCGCTCTTTATAACTGTACCGTCAGGAAGTACTCCTCCGTCACGGATAACAGGAACAACAGCGCCTTCAAAGACGTTCTTTGCGCCTGTAACTATCTGAAGAGGCTTGTCTTCGCCTACATCCAGCTGGCAGACTACGAGCTTGTCTGCGTCAGGATGCTTTTCTATTTTAAGTATCTTGCCGACCATTATCTTTGAGAACTTTGTTCCCATAGGTTCAACAGTCTCGATATTTGAACCGGAAAGTATCATTCTGTCGCAGAATTCATCAACCGGAACATCTATGTCTACATAATCTTTAAGCCAATTTACGGAAACTAACATTTATTTTCACCTCTGTTTTGCTTTTATGGTATCGTATTTTGCGAGCAGTATTTAAATCCTTAATTATTTAAACTGCTTCAGGAATCTTTCGTCATTTTCGTAGAATAACCTTATATCATCGACCTCATACTTGAGCATCGCGATACGCTCTACGCCGATACCAAAGGCAAAGCCTGTGTATTTTTCAGTATCGATGCCGCCGATCTTAAGAACGTTAGGATGTACCATGCCGCAGCCGAGTATCTCTATCCAGCCGCTGCCCTTGCATACCTTGCAGCCCTTGCCGCCGCACTTGAAGCATGAAACGTCTACCTCTGCGCTCGGCTCAGTGAATGGGAAGTGATGCGGTCTGAACTTTGTCTTTGTATCAGGTCCGAACATCTGTCTGGCAAACTCAGCAAGAGTGCCCTTAAGGTCAGCCATAGTGATGCCTTCTCCTACAACAAGGCCCTCTACCTGATGGAATACAGGAGAATGAGTTGCGTCAGGAGTATCGCATCTGTAAACGCGTCCCGGAGATATGATCTTCATAGGAGGCTCCTTAGTAAGCAGAGTTCTTGCCTGTACAGGTGAAGTCTGCGTTCTCAGGAGTATGTTTTCATCGATGTAAAATGTATCCGTCATATCTCTTGCAGGATGGTTAGGACCTGCGTTGAGCGCGTCGAAGTTCATGAATACAGTCTCGACCTCAGGTCCTTCAACAAGCTCAAAACCCATGTTCATAAAGATCCTTGACATATCGTCTATAGTCTGAGTAAGCGGATGCTTGACACCGTGAGGCATCACCTTTCCCGGCTCAGTAACATCGATCTTTTCTGCTCTGAATCTTGCCTTCTTCTGGATCTCCTTAAGATCCTTTCTCTTGTTGTCAAGGATAGTCTCGATCTCGCTGCGTACTTCGTTTGCGAGCTTTCCTACTTCCTTTCTCTCATCAGCATTGAGCGAGCCCATAGATCTGAGTATCTCTGTCAGTCTGCCCTTTTTACCAAGGACCTTGACTCTGATTTCTTCTACGCTTTCCGGAGCAGCTGCCTCATTTATCTGAGATCTCACTTCCTCAAGAATAGTCTTAAGCTGTTTCTGCATTTCATTCCTCCATGAATCATCAATGTATTATGTATTATCAGCGCATGTGGCGCTGCCTTACTGCCTCGTACATTACTACAGCTGCTGCTACAGCTGCGTTGAGCGATTCTATCGTTCCCTCCATAGGCAGCTTTACATTTACGTCTGCTGCGTTCTGAAGCTCCTCGCATACGCCGTTAGCTTCGTTGCCTATGACAAGAGCTGTCTTATGTGCCATATCAGCGTCATAAAAAAGCTTTTCTGCGTACGGCGACGTGCATATTATCTGTCTGCCGTGAGCTCTCAGCTTCTCGGCTGCATCCTCCGGCGAGCCTGTAAAAAGAAGGCGGACTCTGTAAAGCGAGCCTGCCGCAGCCCTTACTGTCTTCGGCGAAAACAGATCGGCAGTGCCCTTTACTATGACAGCTCCGGCAAAACCGGCAGCGTCAGCCGTTCTTATGACGGTACCTATATTTCCCGGATCCTGCAGCCTGTCGAGCACTATGACATCGTCAGTTTCATCAAAGAAACGCTGCTCGCTGCACTCCGGCTTTTCAGATACGGCCGCTATGCCCTGAGGCGTCTCAGTATCAGCAGTCTTATCAAACAGCGCTCTTGACAGCATATATACAGGAACGTCATTTTTTCTGCCGCCTGTTATACGCTCAAGCGCCGATATGTCAAAATCATCGCGCACGAAAACGCTTTTAAGCTCCGCTCCGTTCTTTACTGCTTCTTCTATGAGGTTTATACCCTCAATGACATACAGTCCTTCACGGTCGCGGTGCTTGCGTTTGTAAAGACGCGCAAATGATTTGTAAATTTCATTGTCAGATGATGTGATCTTTTTCATATTTATCGCAGGGACCGGGCGCCTGCAGGCGCTTCATCCCGTAACCTTTTGATATACGTGCAATGGGCGGCCAAAGGCCGCCCCTGTTTTTTCCTGTCTTAAATAAAATCGCATCATAATATATGATCGAACGCCGCGCCTGCCCGGCAGGCGGTAATATGTTCAGCTGAGCTTTAAACATATATTATGTATTACATTTTAGTTGACCGTCATTTCGGTCAACCTCTAAAGATCATTTAAATTTTAAAGATCCTTTAATGCCTTTCTGAGGAAGTCAGGAACTATCATGCTGTCGTCTTCAGTTGAAGCTGCCGGCTTTCTTTCCGGCTCCTGTACAGGAGCGCTCTGCTGCGCCGCATTTGCTGCGCTTTCTGCAGCTGCTCTTGCCTGAGCTTCAGCCTCTGCCTGTGCCTGTTCCTCTGCTTCCGCCTCACCGTCATCAAATCCTGTAGCGATAACAGTGATCCTGATCTCATCTTCAAGGTCTTCCTTGATAGATGCACCGAATATGATGTTTGCGTCACGCGCAGCGGCCTTTTCGATAAGGTCCGCAGCTTCGTTCGCCTCGAGCATACCGAGGTCGTATCCGCCCATGATATTGAGCAGGATAGCCTTTGCGCCGTCGATAGAAGTTTCGAGAAGCGGACTTCCGATAGCTTCCTTGACTGCGTCGATAACGCGGTTCTCGCCGCGGCCTGTACCGACACCCATGTGCGCGATGCCTCTGTCGCTCATTACTGTCTTAACATCAGCGAAGTCGAGGTTGATAACGCCTGACTCAGTGATCAGGTCAGTGATGCCCTGAATACCCTGTCTGAGTACGTCGTCGGCCATGCCGAACGCTTCCTTCATAGTAGTATTCTTTTCTGATATCTGAAGGAGCCTGTCGTTAGGAACGACCACGAGAGAGTCAACATACTGCTTAAGATACTCTATACCGAGCTCTGCGTGCTTTCTTCTCTTGCTTCCTTCAAAAGTAAACGGCTTTGTAACTACGCCTACTGTGAGGATCCCCATTTCCTTTGCTGCCTTGGCAATGACCGGAGCTGCACCTGTGCCTGTGCCGCCGCCCATGCCGGCAGTGATGAACACCATGTCCACTCCGTCAAAGTACTTTACGATCTCCTCGATGTTTTCTTCGGCTGCCTTCATACCTGTTTCCGGATTGGCACCTGCGCCGAGACCTCTTGTCAGCTTTTCCCCGATCTGAACCTTAGTCTCTGCAACTGACGCGTTGAGCGCCTGCTTGTCCGTATTCACAACAATATATGAAACGCCCTTCAGACCGGCCTCGATCATGCGGTTTACGGCATTTCCGCCACCGCCGCCCACACCGATGACCTTGATCTGAGCATTGTCTTCTACACTAGTTTCAAATTGTAACATAACCCTAGTAACCTCCTGTTACCTATATACGAAACATTCTACCATAACGACCCGTCAATCGCAATAATCTGCAATTAAAATAACCGCCTCAAACTGGTTATTTTTCGACGTTTTTTTACAACTTTGACTCCCGGCTGATCAATATTTTTCAAGCGTTTATCATGTATTGAAATCAGTACAAATATTCACTTTTAAAAATATGATCCTTCAACTGTCAGGCCGCGCGGCCTGCCGATCATACAGCGTCTTAAATCGCAATATCCGGGTAAGACCATTTATTATTCGGTTATCGGGCTGAACGAAATATAATTGTCAGATCCGACCCGTATAACTCCTCTTTTTATGCCTTTCTGGTCAAGGTCATACAATACAGCCTTTATTTCTTCAAGCTGCGAAATAATATCACTGCTCTGACCTGAACATACCATCGTATCAGTCACATAGCCCTTTACAGTCATGGAGCTTCCAAGCTCGACCTTTTTAAAGAACATGCCAGAATCATTTACAGCCTTTATAAGCTCACCGGCTTCTTTGAAATTCGCGCTGTCGTCAAATTTCGGTATCTCGCCGAGCTCGTATTTATTTATCTTAAGGCCTGTCACAAGCGTAGCATGCATCGTGCTGTCAGCTTCATCTACAGCATATCCCTCTTCGTCGAGTATGATATACTTTCCGTTGTAGCTTACCGCTATGACCGGCTGTCTTTCCGTTATTTTTATTTTATATATATTAGGCAGCTCGCGGCTCACCTTTACATCCGCTATGTATTTATTTTCTGTCAGCGCTTTCTTTACCTTGTGTCCTGTCTGCTCGAACATATTGTCGCCGACTTTTACTCCCGACAGCTTTATTATATCGTCATCCGACATCAGAGTGTTTCCTTCGATCGTTATCTGATCTATGGAGAACACAGGTGACGTCAGAAAAACATATGCGCCCGCTATAAGCGCGATAAGCACCAGAAATCTGAGGAGATAATGCTTTTTTCTGCGTTTCTTCCTCTTTTTTGCCGGTGCGGCCGGCTTTTCCGGCTCGGCACTCTGCGCTTTGGCTTTTTCATCATCAGTCTGCCAGGACATCGTATCATAATCCGTATCGTATCCACTGTATATGTCAGTCTGCGTATCCTTATAAAGATCCTGCGTCCTGTACATATCAGTCCGGCTGCGGTCCAGGTCATTATCTCTGCCGTTATCCATCTGTTTCCTCTTTTATCCTGTATATTTCTGCGCCAGGATAACGGCGCAGAACGATAAGGTCTATATCCCTATAATGTCGCAGATCTTTCCGGCTGATGTAACTGTGCCGAGCGCTGCGGAGGCTTTTTCCATTTTTTCAAGTATCTGACGGTCATTCATCAGCTGTTCTATCTCATCGGCAACCTCGCCGTTCGTCAGATCCTTTTCTTCTATAAGTATCGCGCCGCCTCTGTCAGCAACGACCTTTGCATTGTAGTACTGGTGATTGTTCGTAACATACGGTGACGGTATCATCACAGAAGCGCGCCCGCACGCTGTTATTTCTGAGACTGTAAGCGCGCCTGAACGCGTTATCGCCAGATCACACGCGTTGAGATACTTTGGCATATCGTCTATATACTGAAGATATGTCACGCGCGCATTTGTTTTGTCAGCATTTTCCATTATGCTGCTGTAATATCTCTTGCCCGTAACGAAGAATATCCTTAACCCGACGCGGTCACGCAGCCTCTCGGCTGCAACAGTCATTTCATCGTTTATGCGCTGCGCACCGAGACTTCCGCCAAAGCTGAGGACCATGAACTCGTCCTCTTTTACGCCGAGCGACTCGCGGGCAGCCTGCCTGTCCACCTCGGTAAAAGCATGTCTTACCGGATTTCCTACAGTTACAGGTTCCTTTTTTGTCTTAAAATATTTTTTTGCGTCATCAAACGCAACGAACACACGCTCAGCTCCGCGGCTCAGAAGCTTGTTCGTAAGCCCCGGAAACGCATTCTGCTCATGGATGTATGTTTTTATCCCCATACCTGCGGCTGTTTTCATTACAGGGCCGCACACGTAGCCGCCTGTTCCTATTACAAGGTCAGGCTTAAACTCTTTTATGATCTGTTTCGCCTCGTGAAGCCCGTGGTTAAGATCCTTGAGAGTTTTTATGAGTTTTATTGGATTTTTGCGGTTAAGACCGCTTACTGTTATAAATTTTATAGGATATCCTGCTTTTGGCACTATATCCTTTTCCATTCCTCTTTCTGTTCCGACGAATATTATCTCTGCGTCGGGATGTCTTGACTTTATCTCGTCAGCGATGGCTATCGCCGGATATATATGGCCTCCGGTACCTCCGCCTGTCATTATGACCTTCATATTCACTTCTCCATTTTATCTTTTTTTAATGCAGCATTCAGGCGGCCGCGCGTCAGCGCGGCATCTGCCTTGAGATATTGAGCATTATGCCCATCGCGCCCATAAATATCAGCAGCGCGTTTCCGCCCCAGCTTATGAACGGAAGTATGATCCCGGTAGGCGGGAGCATCGATGTAACTACCATTACATTCATTATGACCTGTACCGCCAGCATTATAGTTATGCCTGATCCGAGCAGCGTTCCGAAAAGATCCGGCGCGTTCATCGATATATGTACGCAGCGCCATATGAGCAGCAGATACGCGAGCAGCAGCAGTAAAAGTCCTATATATCCTACCTCTTCGCCTATTATGGCGTATATAAAGTCGTTCTGCGGTTCAGGCAGATAAAGCGTTTTCTGCACGCTCCGTCCAAGCCCTTTTCCAAAAAGTCCTCCGGAGCCCAGCGCAAGCAGCGACTGAACTACCTGATAACCGGCTCCCCGCGGATCTGCAAACGGATCAAGGAAGCTCGTTACACGCTTCATGCGGTAAGGCTCAAGGATTATCAGTCCGGCAAAAGCAGCCGAGCCAAGTCCTATGATACTGACAAGGTATTTTATCCTCATACCCGCTATGAACATCATTCCTATTATTATAACAGCTACAGTAGCGGCTGTTATTGCGTTGTTTATACCTATAAGACCGCATATGAAGCCCATCAGCACAAACATCGGAAGTATGCCCTTTTTTATGCTGAGTATCATGTTAGGCTTTCTCGAAAGCCACGCAGCTACGCAAAGTATGACGGCAGCCTTCGCTATCTCGCCGGGCATGACAGTTACCGGCCCGACGCCTATCCATCTTGCTTTACCGTTAAGTGAAACGACGAACGGCAGCGACGGTACAAGAAGTATACACAACAGGACCGTACTCAGTAAAAGCGCCGGTATAGCCCATTTTCTCCATCTATGGTAATCGATCATGGCAGCAAACATAAAGCATACTGTACCTATCATGACGAATATTATATCTCTTGTAAGATAATAATACGGCGTTCCTTCTTTGCTTATGGAGTAATAATAGCTGGCGCTGAACACCATTACAACGCCGAATACTACAAGCGCGAAAACGAGCGCTACCAGCCAGAAATCGCCGCCGCGCATTATCCTTTTAGGCTTTTCTTTTTTACTTTTACGTCTTTTTTTCAGTTGTATGACATTGTCCTGTGATGGCATCAGCATACCTCCCTGTAGAGACCTGAGCAGCTATTTTTCAAGCTCTTTGACACAGTTTCTGAAATCATCGCCGCGGTCCTCAAATTTTTTGTACATATCCCAGCTTGCGCACGCAGGAGAAAGCAGGACTGTATCGCCCTTTACTGCGAGCCTGGCGGCTGTAGTTACGGCCTCCTTCATGTCTTTTACCATGTGGATATCCGTAAATCCGGCTCTTTCAGCAGCTTCTTTTATCTTTGGCGCCGTAACGCCCATAAGTATCAACGTCTTTACTCTTCCGTCAAAGCCTGCTATGAATTCATCAAATGATGCGCCCTTGTCATAGCCACCGGCTATGAGCAGTATGTTCCTGAATGACATGACTGCCTTTATTGCTGCGTCAGGGTTAGTACCCTTTGAGTCATTTATATATTTTACTCCGTTTACAGTTCCGCAGTCCTCTATACGGTGCTCTACGCCCTTGAATGTTTTGAGCACCTTGGCTATGACATCTATCTTTATGCCTGCAAAGTAGGATATCGCTGCAGCCGCAAGCGCGTTTTCGAGATTGTGGAGTCCCGGTATCTTAAGCGCGTCATCGCGGCAGACTACAAATATGAACTTGCCGTCACGTACTACGATATTGCCGTTCTTTACATAGGCTGATGAACACTCGAATTCTCTCTTTCTGCTGAAAGGTATGAGTTTCGCCTTACAGTTTTTTACAAGTTCTCTTACGATCTCGTCGTCATAATTGTATATGCAGTACTCTTCAGGGCCCTGGTTTGCAAATATCTTTCCCTTCGCATTTGCATAATTTTCCATCGTCTTGTGCCTGTCGAGATGGTCAGGCGTTATATTGAGCACTGCTGATATCTCAGGCTTGAAATTTACAGCAGTATCGAGCTGGAAGCTGCTGCACTCCGTAACGAGGTACGTATCATCGTCTACATCCATGGCTTTCGTCATAACAGCCACGCCTATATTTCCAACTACTTCTGTCTTTTTTCCTGCTTCTTTAAATATCTCGCCTACAAGAGTAGTAGTAGTAGTCTTTCCGTTAGTTCCTGTAATGGCTACGTACTTTCCGTTACCGTATCTATATGCAAGCTCAAGCTCGCCTATGACCTCAGTGCCCTCAGCTTCTGCCTCTTTTATAAATTCCTTGTCAGTAGGCACGCCCGGGCTGAGAACGAGCATGTCATATCCCTTAACGTTCACAGGTCTTTCGCCGAAGCTTATGGCAGCTCCTATGCTGCCGGCCCAGTCGCGTTTTTCAATGTCTTCATTGCTGTCGTATACATCTACCTCAGCGCCCATGTTTACAAGAGCCTCAGCTCCTGCTTTTCCGGATCTTCCGAGTCCTATAACGAGCGCGCGTATATTTTCTGCCTTTTTTTCCATATCATTGACCTCCCATGAACATTGCACAGATTAAAGTATCAGCATTGAAAGCACGCACAAAATGAGTGTGATCGTCCAGAATACCGCAACTACCTTAGTTTCCTTCCATCCGCTCAGCTCAAAATGATGATGGAGCGGCGCCATCTTAAACACTCTTTTGCCTCTTGTCTTAAAGCTTACTACCTGTATTATTACAGACAGTACTTCTACGACGAATATACCGCCGGCGAGCGGCAGTATCATTTCTATATTCATCATGACAGCCGCAGTCGCAAGAGCTCCGCCCAGAGCCAGCGAGCCTGTGTCTCCCATGAATACCTTTGCAGGGTAATGATTGAAAAGAAGAAATCCTATGCATGCGCCGGCTACCGCCGCCGTAAATACAGTAGGACTCGTGCATCCCGTAGCATTGCCTACTATAGCGAAGAAAAGCGCTACTATAGCTGTGCATCCGCTCGCAAGGCCATCAAGCCCGTCAGTAAGGTTCACAGCATTTACAGCCGCTACGAGCACGAATGCTATAAATGGTATATAGAACCATCCGAGATCTATATAATTTTTCCATATTGGGATGTATACACTCGTTCCGTATACAGATACCTTTGCCTGATATACAGCTATTATTATCGCTATTATTATCTGAAATATAAGCTTCTGAAGCGCTGTAAGGCCAAGATTCCTCTTTTTTACAACTTTTATAAAGTCATCGCAGAACCCTATAAGGCCGCAGAGCGCGAATGACAGGAGAAGTATTCCCATATCGGCGTTAAGGCCGTGGCCTATAGTCACGCATGTTATTATAACGGCAAGTATTATCATTATGCCGCCCATAGTCGGCGTGCCTGCCTTTACCTGATGCGCTTTCGGACCTTCCTCTCTTATGCTCTGTCCTGCTTTTATCTTATGAAGGATCGGGATAGTCACCGGTCCGAGTATCGCTGTTATCACAAAAGCTATTATTATCGTAAGTATTATCTGAAAATGACCGTCCATTACTAAGCTCCCATATTAAGTATAAATTCTGCTGCTTTTTCCATATGCATTCCATGCGAGCCTTTCACGAGAACCGCATCACCTTTTCTCAGTATGCTGCCGACGCCGGCAGTAAAAGCATCCGCATCAGCAAAGCTGAATACTCTGTCCGCGCCCATTATTTCAGCTGCGGCTGCAGCTGTATTGGCAGTACTGCTTTCGCCTACGGCTATGAGTATGTCAACGCCATTGTCTGCAGCGTATTTTCCTGCTTCCCTGTGGTAGTCATCAGATCCGTCTCCGAGCTCGAACATATCGGCAAGTACGGCAACCTTCCTGTCCGCATCAAGAGACATCAGCACGTCTATGCCTGCCTTTACAGAATCAGGGCTTGCGTTGTATGCATCGTTTATTACCTTTATACCGTTTTCAGACTCCTGTATATTGAGCCTGTTGCCTGCAATGTCAAGATGCTTAAGCGCCGCTGCGCTCTCGCGCATGCTTATGCCATAGCGTATGCCTGCGATTATAGCAAGCGAAGCGTTCCATGCATTATGCTTTCCGGGAACAGGCAGATGGAACCTGACGCTGTCCCCTGCGAATGAAAGCGTAAAATCTACGCCTGCCTCGCCGTTGTCAACTACATCGCTTATAACTGCTCCGCGCTTTCCGCCCTTCACGCCTACTCTTACTTTATCAAAATCAAAATCCTCGCCGTTTATCTCCTGAAGCATATCATTATCGGCGTTGTAAATGAGAAGATGTTCCATATCGTCCATAAACGATGTGATCTCCATCTTTGCTTCAAGTATATTTTCACGGCTTCCGAGATTTCCGAGGTGAGATATGCCTACGTTTGTGATTATGGCAGTTTCAGGCCTTACGATGTCTGCAAGCACCTTTATCTCTCCCATATGGTTCATGCCCATTTCAAATATGCCTACCTCTGTGTCGTTCTCTATCCGGAACGCAGTCAGAGGAACGCCTATATGATTGTTGAAATTTTCATGGTTGCATATAGTCGCGTATCTTGACTCGAATATGCAGCGCAGTATCTCCTTTGTGGAAGTTTTTCCCGTACTGCCTGTGACAGCTACGCGGTATATGTCAGCGTCTTCTATAAAGTTCTTTGCAAACTGCTGCATGCCTGTGAGCGTATCGTCAACGAGTATGACAGCTGCGTCACTGTGAGCGCCGGTGAGTTCAGACGCCTTCTCCTCAGAAGAAAGCATGAACATGCGGCATCCGTTTTCATAAGCTGCCGCCGCGAAATCGTTGCCGTCGTTATTTTCTCCCTTGAGCCCTATGAAGAGGCTGCCTTCCGAAGCCTTTCTTGAATCTGTTTCGACACTTTCAGCGCAATTTCCGGCCGGACCTGTGAGTTTTCCTCCGGCGAATCTCGCTATTTTATCTGCCTTCATCTTTTTCATGGCATTTATTTCTCCCCTTAATACTGAAAACTTTTTAAAACTGTTTTTACAGTTCCTGTTCTATTATCTGCATAGCTGTTTCTCTGTCGTCAAAATGAGTCTTTACAGTTCCTATGATCTGATATGTCTCATGACCCTTTCCTGCTATTATTACAGTATCGCCCGGCTTCCATTCCATGAGAGCCTTTTTTATGCCGCGTCTGCGGTCATGCTCTACCGTATACTCGCAGCCTGTAGGGTCTATGCCCGGTATGATATCAGCTATGATGGCATCAGGATCCTCAGTACGAGGATTGTCGCTCGTAACTACGCAGTAATCAGAAAGCTCTCCTGAGACTTTTCCCATGAGAGGACGCTTTGTAGCGTCTCTGTCACCGCCGCATCCGAAAACAGTTATAACTCTGCCCTGAGTGAACTCGCGCGCAGTCTTTATGACCTTTTCAAGCGCGTCAGGCGTATGGGCGTAGTCAACTATAACAGGTATGCCCTTGCTGTTTGCAACGCTCTCGAAACGTCCTGCAACGCCCGGAGTCTGCTCTATGCCTGCCTTTACGGCATCCCAGCTTATGCCCGCCTCAAGCGTTATGGCAGCCGCGCAAAGCGCGTTTGAAACGGAAAATCTGCCCGGAGTGTTGATATGCATGACCCCAAGCTTCTTTTCTCCCGCAGTTATCTCCACATCGGTACCTGATGCTGACGCTGATATGATCTCTGCCCTGTAATGAGCATTATCATCATCTATCGCGCATGCGACAACAGTCCTGCCTTCTGCCAAAAGTTCATTGTACAGCCTTTTTCCGTATTTGTCATCAGTATTTATAACGCTGCAGCGTTCAGTCTGCTCAAAAAGTTTTTTCTTTGCAGCGTAGTAATCCTCGAAATTATGGTGGAAATCCATATGATCGGGCGTAAGATTAGTAAAAACACTGTAATCGAACGAAATATCATCAGTCCTGCATAAAGCGAGTGAATGTGAAGATACCTCCATCGCGCAGTATTTTATACCGTGATCCTCCTTCATCTCATGGAACATCCTCTGAAGTTCAAATGATTCAGGCGTAGTGTTTACAGATTCAAATGTCTTTCCGCCGTAAACATAGGCTATAGTTCCGAGTACGCCGCACTCGTGGCCTGACGCTTCTGTTATCGCTCTTAAAAGATATGATATCGTAGTCTTTCCGTTCGTGCCTGTAACGCCAAATACCGTCATACTGTCGGACGGTCTTCCGAAGAATGCCGCAGACACTGCTGAAAGCGCCTTTCTTCCGTCATTTCCGTCATCAACATATATAACAGGTATGCTGATACCCTCGAGCCTGTCTGCTGCGAGTATTGCGGCAGCTCCCGCTGCCTCAGCCTTTGCCGCGTACTTATGGCCGTCAGTGCTGAAGCCCTTTACGCATACGAACAGGTCGCCCGGCTGTGTTTTTCTTGAATCATAGCTTATGCCCTTTATCTCTGCCGCTCCCGCTGCCTCCGTCATGTCGGCGGAGCCGTCGAGACCTGCCTTTTTTATTAATTCTGATAAAACGATCGTCTGCATTATCCTGCCTCCTTAAATCGATCATTAATATATTAATGTAATGTCATCCGGCTTTACGGCCGCCGGGCGGCCGCTCCCGTATATATCGTTTATTCCTTATATAAGCAGACCGAGCTGCCTTCATTGACCTTTGTGCCTGCTTTAGGATACTGGTCTATTACATTAAACTCTGTTTCGTCGGCTGAAGGGCACGCTATAGCTGTCAGACCCATCTTCCTGAGCGTTTCTGACGCTTCAGCGTATGTCTTTCCGACGAGGTCGGGAAGTGTGACCTTTGCATCGCTCTTTCCGAGCTTTTTGAGTTCGGCATCTGTATACTGCGGCTCGACGTTCAGATACTTGAGAGTGTCTTCGAGTATCATGCGCACGCCCGGACCTGCAGTCTTACTTCCGTAGTGGACGCCCTTAGGAGAGTCTACGATAACGAGTACTGCTATCTGCGGGTCGTCCATTGGCGCCATCGCAAAGAATGATGAATAAGTGTACTGTGTATATCTTCCGTTTACAGCTTTCTGCGCCGTACCTGTCTTACCGCCGACTCTGTAGCCCGGAAGATAAGCCTCCGAACCTGTACCCTTGCTTACTACGCCTTCCATCATCTGGCATATTTCTGATGCTGTCTGCTTTGAGACCACCTGTCTTACGACAGTCGGATCGAACTCTTCTATGATATTTCCGTCAGAATCGGCAAGCGCGCGTACCAGGCGCGGCTTCATGAGCTTTCCTTCATTTCCGTTTGATGTAAGAGCTGCCATAAGCTGTATAGGCGTGCAGGCTATACCCTGTCCGTATGCCATGGTCGCGAGTCCTACCGGGCCCGCAGTTTTTTTATTCTGAAGTATCGAGGACGCTTCACCCGGGCAATCGATGCCGGTAGTCCCCATAAATCCGTAGTCTTCGAGGTATTCGTAGAATTTGCTGATGCCCAGGCGCTGCGACAGCGTTATAAACACCGGGTTGCAGGAGTTAGCTACGCCCTGCGCAAGCGTTTCGGTGCCGTGCGAAGCGTTCCGCTTCCAGCATCTGAGTATCTGGCCTGCTATATTCATCGGTTTGCAGTAGAATGTATCGTTTAAATTTGTCAGACCTTCCTCGAGTGCCATCGACGTAGTGAGCAGCTTGAACGGTGAACCCGGCTCATACGTATCATTGACGAGCGGATTTCTCCACATGGTGTTCCAGTAATCAGATTTTTCCTGATCTGTCATGCTTTCGAGCTTCTGCTGCTCTGACTCTGAAAGCGGCGTTCTCGGATCGTTCAGGTCAAAATCAGGATACGAGGCCATTGCCAGGATATCGCCTGTCTTAGGGTCCGTAACTATAGCCATAGTGCGGTCGGCGTCAGTGTTAGCCTGTACCTGCTTTATAGCCTTTTCAACATAATGCTGTATTATTTCATCTATCGTAAGGACTATGCTGTACCCGTCCTCTGCTGAATAATACTTTTCAACACCGTTGCTCAGGCTCCTGCCGCCTCCGTCGGTGCTCCTTATCCAGCGTCCCTCCGTACCGGTCAGATACTGATCATAGTAAAGCTCAAGTCCGAACATTCCGTTGTTGTCATCATTTGTAGCGCCTATAATATGTGACGCAAACTCGCCCATCGGGTAATAACGATGCGGCGTTTCCGCTATCTGCAGCCCTGTTACAGTCGCTTTTACAGTTTTGCCCGTATCGGGATCCTTTGTATCTTTCATAGCTGCGCGGACCTTTTCGACCGTATCGTCATCGACATACTTCGCCAGCTTTAAAAGAGACGAGTCAGACGTTATAGTTTCATATATCTCATCCTCAGTCTTATCTGTAAGTATACCGGCAAGAGTCTTTGCCATGTTTTTCGTAAATCCCTTGCTCTTTTTTTCGGCGTCTGCCACATCAGCCGGCCTCACCCATATAGTGCTCGTAGACTGGTTTATAGCCAGAGCCTTCATGTTTGTATCGTATATGGTTCCTCGCTTAGCCGTTATAGGCAGATCCTTCGTCTGCTGATTGAGCGCCTTGGCCGAGTACTCATCAGCCTTTACGATCTGTATGTAGCCGGTCCTTACGGCAACTGCCACCATTGCCAGAACTACTACAAAGAAAAAGAAAAGCAGTCTTTTCCTCGCAGTCATCTGCGATACCGTTTTTGTCTTTTTTGATGCCATATTGTCCCCTTTTAATTTCAAATACCAATACGCTGTAATATATGCGGTCGGTCAATAATCGGCCGGTATATGCAGGCGCCAGCGCCTGAAAAACGCCAAAACACCTTAAAAACAGCATAAGACGCCGATGTATGCTTAATGCTTACACTGGGCGTCTTAAACAAATCGCTATATGAACTCTATGCTTTCTGTTATATTAATATACCGCGCCTGACGCGCAGAAAGCGTAACCGTCTGCCCTACGCCTGTGAAAGAAGCTTCCTGGCCGCGACAGCGACAGTAATGTTCTTATTCACAGCCACGCCTTTCTGAGACTGCGAAAGAGCTGCTATATAAGCATCAACTTCCTCGCTTCCCGCAAGTCCGCTGATAGAAACGCGCTGTTCCTTTTCAGGGTAAACCATTTGGAGAGTATTTGTAGCATAATATTCAATTTGACTCAGATTATTCTGGCTCTGAAGCGTGACATTAAGGTTATCTATATCACCCTCCACAACGTCTATTTTCTGATTAAGTTCGTATATTTTGTAACTGATATTTGAGGTATATGCCTGCATAAATATTATCGCGATACAGCACAGACCTACTGCCAGTATGAAACTGAGCACTACCGTCTTTTCTGCGGCGCTTATCTTCACGGACGATTTTTTCTGTCCGGTCTTTTTTTCTTTTTTTACATCAGGCTCCCCGGGTTTCAGCTCGACTCCGTACCTTACGTAATCTTCCTGGTATCTGTGCCATTCTTCAGCAGCTAACATTCTTAAACAACCCCCAGACTGTAACAGCTTAACAGTAAAGTAACTTTTACGCGGCCGGGCCTTCGCCGGTCCGCTCGCTTACACCGCCCGGTCATCCCTTGGGACCGGACTGCTGCTGCGCAGTATTAAAGCTCTTTATCTAAAGCTTTTCTACCACACGAAGTTTCGCGCTGCGAGAGCGCGGATTGCTTTCGATCTCGCTTTCTGACGGTATTATCGGCTTTCGACTTATCTTTTTGACTTCAGGCTTTTTTCCGCATACGCACGGAAGATTTTTAGGACATGTACACGGATCTGCTCTGTAATTGAACTTTTCCTTTACTATCCTGTCTTCAAGTGAATGGAATGTAATGATACACAGACGTCCCTTCTCCCCAAGGACGTCAACGAACTCATCGACTGCCCTGCGCAGTCCGCCGAGCTCATCATTTACTTCTATCCTTATCGCCTGAAATGTTCTCTTTGCCGGATGAGGGCCTTCCCTTCTGGCTGAAGCCGGTATAGCTGCCTTTATAATATCAGTAAGCGCATCAGTGGTCTTTATAGGCGTCTCACAATGAGGTCCGCGTGCTTTTACGATAAAATCGCTTATGCGCGAAGCCCATTTTTCTTCGCCGTATGACCTGATAATGTCGCAGAGTTCCTTTTTAGTATACGTGTTTACAACATCGTAAGCTGAAAAAGGGGCCTCAGCGTCCATACGCATATCAAGCGGAGCAGGCTTCATATATGAGAAGCCGCGTTCCTCAGCGTCAAGCTGAAATGACGATACTCCGAGATCGAGCACCGCACCGTCTATGCGTTCTATCTGATACCCTTCTAACACCCTTTTGATATTTGAGTAGTTGTCATGAACAAATATTTTCCTGCACTTGAATTCCTCAAGATTTTTCTGAGCAGCCCTCAACGCGTCGGTATCTCTGTCGATGCCGATAAGCAGACCGTCCTCCCCAAGACGCTCGCATATACCGCGTGAATGACCGCCGCCGCCAAGAGTTCCGTCCACATATATACCATCCGGACGGATGTTCAGATTCTCGATCGTCTCATTGAAAAGTACAGGTACATGTGAAAATTCCATATAGTTTTAAATACCTAATCCTTCCATATTTTTTGCAATCGATTCGCTGTCAAGCTCAGGGATATCATTATATGCTTCCCATGCCTCTCTGCTCCAGATCTCAACACGGCTGTCAACTCCGATAGTGATAAGTTCTTTGTCGATCTTTGCGTGTTCTCTGAGAGACGGCGGTATGGTAAGCCTGCCCTGCTTGTCCATATCACACTCTGTCGCGCTGGCGAAGAAGTAGCGCGTAAACGCCCTGCCTTCTCTGCTTGTCAGCGGCACTTTTTTTAATTTGTCACGGAATATCAACCATTCGGAAGCGGGAAAAACGAAAAGGCAGCTGTCGAGTCCTTTGGTTATGACAAAACCTTCGCCAAGCTCATCTCTGAACTTTGCGGGGATCACCACTCTCCCTTTGGAGTCTAAACTGTTTTGATATGTTCCACTAAACATCCTTCTCCCCCACTATCGTGACCTTACCTCTCCACTATAAACCACTTCGCACCCTTTTTCAAGAAAAAAATACGTCTGACAATGAAAAACGGAACAGATTTTTCGACAAGATCCGGGGGATCAAAAATTATTTGAAATTTTATGCATTTTTTATCCTGAAAGCACATATTTCATATGCTCCGGCATAAAAAATGTAACCGATTTAAAATGTTTACAGAATGCTCCGGAGCGATGCTCCGCACCATATAAAGAACATATATCGCAAACATACATATGATACAGTAAAGCGGCGCCCGCGCGCCTTTTAAATAAGATAAATGATCATATTAATTATACCGAGCGCAAGGCCTATGACAGCGCCGAAGTTGACTACTGCGCCAAGCTCTGTTTTCATAGTTGACATAACGAGATCTTCGAGCTGCTCATTGTCCATGGCTTCTATAGTTTCCTGCATGATGCCGCCTATGTTGAGGCGTTCGAGCATCTCACCCGACTTGTTTTTTACGGCTGACTCGTATATGTCAGCGGCCTTTGCGCCGAAGTCTGTGCCGCTCTTTTCTATCGCTTCCATTACGGATGACGCCTTCATGTCGAGAACTGAATCAACTTCCTCGTCTACCATCTTTCCTATCATTTCTCTGCCGTGTTCCGCGATGTATCCGTCTACTGTCTGCGCTACGGCAGGTCCCATCATCTGCGTGACCGAACCGCCCATCATATGTCCGAGGAACGATCCCGCAAGAGCCTGGCTGAGCTTTTCGTTTACTGTGTCAGCGGCTATCTGTCCGAGGCCTGCACTGCTGATCTTTTCAAATACGCGTTCTGTTATGAAGCTCTTTGCTGACGCTGCAAGCTCGTTTACGCGGCGTTCCGGGGTGTCTTCGTATACTGTTATGTCTGACAGTTTTTTCATGTTTTCTGACAGGGAGGCAGCGGCTGCTGTTTCCTGCGGGGCAGCGGCTGCCGCGGCGGTGTCTGACGCGGATGCAGCCGGGACGTCCGGGACGGGGGCGGGGTCCGCCTGTCCGGTCGTTATCGCGGACGCCGCGTGCGGGGCTGGAGCCTGCCTGTCATCCGATACGGATACTATACCTGCAAGTGTTTCTCTTACAGTCTTTTCTCCGTCATTTCTCATAAGCGCCATACGCTCGTTTACGGACGACTTTATCATATGGATCATCTCAGGCGCCAGCAGGCGCTTTTCAACAGCTTCCTTTGTGAGCAGCTGCTCGTTTACGACCTTGCTGACAGCTGCCGCAAGCCTCTTTTTTCCCTTAGGTATAACGCCCGGCGTAAACGGTACTTTAAGACCGAAAATATATTTTTCTTCGCGCGGCCTGAAAAGCATCTTAACAGCCAGCCAGTTAGTACAGTATCCTATTATCGCGCCTATAACAGGCGCAGCCAGTAATTTCCATATCATATTTATATATTCATCTCCGTTTCATATGCGATTCAAAAAGTAGTCCATCTTTTTGTTCCGTTTTCTTATTTTATGATACAATGTATGCGCACATATCCGGACTGCTCAGGCATGCTGCATACTGTAAAATTTGCATCAAGTTTAAATTATATATTACAACAGTTTGCGCAGTTAATCAACACGGCAGTCGCTCACTGCAGACATCGCAGAGCAGCTCTGCTGCCCGACGCGCGGTGACGCGCGCAGCTGTATGTGCATTTATTTACTCATTATGAACATGATATTATACGAAATATTCAGGAGGGAACTGAAATGGACTTTACACCTAACCCCGTGGCGTTTACGCTTTTCGGGCTCGACATCAGATGGTACGCGCTGCTCATATGCGCAGGAATGATATTAGGAAGCGCTATCGCGTACAGGCGCTGCCCGCAGCGCGGCATAAAGTCTGACGACCTGCTCGATACGCTGCTTTTTTCCATACCTGTCGGCATAGTGGGCGCTCGCGCGTGGTACGTTTTTTTTAACAGAGCTTATTATCATACATTTTTTGACATCATAAATACGCGCGCCGGCGGGCTCGCCATCCACGGCGGCCTTGTATTCGGCATCATAACGGCTTATCTCGTATGCCGTCATAAGAAGATCGGCTTCCTCAACATGATAGACACAGCGATCCCGTGCGTGGCGCTGGCTCAGGCTATCGGCCGCTGGGGCAATTTCTTTAACTCGGAGGCGCACGGCGGACCGACTGACCTTCCGTGGGGCATCATGGTAGACGGCGTAAAAGTGCATCCGACATTCCTTTATGAGTCCTTATGGTGCCTTATGCTGTTCTTCGTTCTGTCGTTCATCGACAAACGCAAGAGCTTCAACGGCCAGACCGTCTGCCTTTACGCCATGCTTTACTCGTTTGAGCGCTTCTTTGTAGAGGAGCTGCGCACCGACAGTCTGCTCATAGGCCCGAAATCGCTCGTTACAGCGCTTCAGAAGGCCGATTATGACCCGACAGCAGTTGACGGAGTGCTTCACATCGGAAACTTCCTTGTATTCCCTGCAAAGACGGCCCAGGTCATAAGCCTGCTTGCGATCATCATAGCCGCAGTGCTCTTCATCCTGCTCAGAAAGCAGAAGGCTCCTGTCATAAACTCAGACATTATCGACCTGAGCACGCTCAACCCTGTGACATCCGAGCAGGTCAGAAAGGCATCACCGCATCCGATTCACGATGCCGATGAAAAGTCTGACTCTGCCGAACATCCCGAAACGCAGCATGCTGAAGGATCCGCCGGCGCCGATACCGTTGACAACAACGAATGCAGTAATGATAAGAAGTCAGAGCTTCCGTCACCGGAAGAACAGGATGAGGACACGCATTAGCGCCGCTGTATAGCATTATTTTATCTTCAACTTTAAATAATTGATTTTCTTATAAAAAATGGGCCGGCAGTCTCTCTTTGCCGGCTCATTCTTATATTACTTTTTATTTACTTGTTATTTTTAAGAGAAACCATTATTCCGCTTTCAAATATATCTCTTTTTCCATCTGAGATAAGACGTTTTGCAAGTCCCGGATCTGTCACGCAGAATCCCGAAAGCTCATCTGCGCCGTATTTGAATACTATCGGCGACATAGCTGTTGACGGGCCTACCAGTGATACTCTCGTCTTTTCACCGCACAGCTGAAGCAGCCTCGGCAGCGTTTTATTTATAAATGTCATACCCGTTATAAAAACATAGTCCTGCTCTCCCAGTATGTACTCGCACGCGCTGTCAGGAAGATCTCCCTTAGAAGGGTCCCTCTCCAGTATTGACAGTTTGCACTTTCCCTCAAGCTTTTTTTCTATGTGCGGAAAATGTCCTACGACGGCCACCTTTGCATCTGTAGAAAGCTCTTCAGGGTGATCGAACGGATTCTTTTTCTTTCTTACCGATATATCAGCAGATGTTATATCTTCTGATCTTCCATCGAGTCCGGGACCGGACGCTCCGTGTATTTTCATATTTTCAATTGTATTGTAAAAAGCATTTATTGCTGCCATTCCTGCTGACGCTTCTGTAAAATTCCATGATCTTACACCTTCTGCGACTGATCTCAGACTGCGTCCCACCGGCGATGATGCTGACATACGCGGCATCGACTCAAGCTTTACCGTAAGTGCAACACCGCAGTAAGGTCCTGCCGACAGCCATGTCCACACTGTACCGTGTATACATTCATCAACAATAATATCCTCAGGCATCCCTGATATCAGCTCATCATACATGCTCCATCTGTTATTCATTTTATTTTCTCCCGCCGTTCCTGCGATCGTTTCTATTTAATTACTCCTATGCTGCATATTTAAGGATATCACTCACCTGATCATCTGTGAGATCTACGCTATAGAACAGTTTATAAAATTCCTTTGTAGTTTCTGCCAGATCTATATCATACACGTCAGGATACAAAAGATTCGCTACCCACTGTACGCCAAGGAAGCGGTTTACTGAAGGAGGACGGTCCATCCAGCTGAACGGCTTGTTTGGCATAGCATACACCCTTCCGTCTTTAACAGCCTTTATCGTAGACCAGTCAGATGATCCTTTTATTTTACTGTAAGCTCCGCCGCGTTCATCTCCCCATGATATTATAACATCAGGATTCCATGACAGCACCTGTTCGAGCGATACAGGCGACAGTCCGCCTGCACCTTTGCCTTCTATCTGTGCAACGTTTTTGGCTCCGGCCATCTTTAATACAGCTGCATGGCTCGATGTTTCAGGCTCTGTAGCCAGTCCATCCTCATTTTCAGCGTAATATACGCTTACACGCTCTTCATCAGGGATCGCAGATATCTTTTCATTTACATCACTTATCACATTTTCACAGTAAGATGCAAGCTCCTCTGCTCGATCCTTCATGTTGAATATCTCGCCGAGGCGGCGGTATGTATCCGGCATTGCATTAAAGTCAGCATTAAGAACGACTACAGGAATTCCAAGCTGTTCCTGCAGTTCGTCAGCATCGCTGACTGTAGTGTCTGTCGTCTTTGCACTCATTGAAAATATTATCTGTGTACCTGATTTCATGATAGCTTCTTTATTAAGCTCAGCTCCGACCTGCATTCCCCCAAGATTTTTCATTTCTTTGCATACAGGGTCGAGGTATTCAAGTTCTTCTTCGGAGAACTTCATAGGTGTACCTGCCAGAAGCTCCGGCGAAAACGTATATATCTGTATAAAGCCTATAGGACTTGTAACATATACTTTTTTCAGATCATCAGATCCCGGTATCTCTACCGAACGCCCTGCATCGTCTGTAAACGAAACAGTACCCGCACTGCTCTTCTCTGCAGACGATCCCCGATCAGACTCTGAGCTGCCGCATCCTGTCATAATGCCAAGTGCAAGCAGCACAGCCATCATGACTGCAAAAATTCTTTTTGTCTTTTTCATAAAGCCTTCCTTTCTCCAGGAGATGCCACACACATCAGAGTATCCATGCCCGATCTCAGGCATACGTGCGTCATTTCCACTTCCATATGATATATATCTTTCATATTGTATTCTGTGATCACATTTTTCGGATCACCGTCAGCAATAATAAGACCGTCTTTAACTACCAGCACTTTATCTGCACAGTAAAGAGCATGATCCGGCGAATGTGTTACCATAAGCACGCTCATATTACGTCTTGCAGCGAGAGATCTTACTTTTTCCAGTACTCTGTACTGGTTTCCGAAATCAAGATTATTCGTAGGCTCATCCATAATAAGAAGCTCAGGTTCCTGTGCAAGTGCTCTGGCAATGATGACCATCTGCCTCTGTCCTCCTGACAGCTCCGTATACGATCTGTAAGCAAGTCGGCTTATTCCAAGCTCTTCCATCATTTCATCAGCCACTCTTATATCATTTTCACTTTCGCGTGATGCGCCGTGAATATGCGAGTATCTGCCCATAAGTACTACATCGCGTACAGTAAAAGGAAAAGGTGGTGTATGCGCCTGCGGTATATATGCTATAAGCTTTGCTCTTTCTCTGTCCTTCATTTTTAAGATATCGCATCCGTTAAATTCTATACTGCCGTTCGACGGCCTCATAAGGCACAGTATATTTTTTAATATAGTCGTCTTTCCGCATCCGTTTGCTCCAAGTATACAGGCAAACGTATCATCACCTATTTCAAATGAAATACCCTTAAGCACTTCAGATGAACGGTCTGTGCCATAGCCTGCATGAAGATCTCTGACTTTAAGCATTTCTCTTACCTCTTGAATTTTTTCTGAATATTACAAAGAACACAGGCACGCCAAGCAGCGATGTAAGAACTCCTATAGGAAGCTCGACACTTGCAGCTGTCCTGACTACGGTATCTACCAGCAAAAGGAATCCTGCGCCTGTAACAGCGCTTGCCGGAAGAAGTATCCGGAAATTCGGTCCTACCAGGCTCCTGCACAGATGCGGAACTACAAGTCCTATCCATCCTATAAGGCCGCATACAGAAACAGATGCCGCAGTTATGACAGTTGCTGCAGATATTACAACTATCCTTGTGATACGAGGATCTACCCCCATGGTTTTTGCTTCTTCTTCTCCAAATGACATAACATTCAGACGTCTTCCCATCATCATTATTATCACGCATCCGACAAGAACGAGCGGAGCAAGTATCCTGATATCGTATTTTGTTATTGATGAAAAGCTCCCCATAAGCCAGAATGTGATAGACGGAAGCAGATCGTCCGCATCTGCAAGAAACTTTATAAGCGATATTCCTGACTGAAATACAGTGCTGACCATCATTCCTCCAAGTACAAGTCCGAGCAGCGGATCATAAAATACCCTTCTGTTTATACTTACAGCTATAAACACCGCAGCTATGCCTCCTGCAAATGAGCACGCCTGCACGAGTCCCATCGAAAACCCGAAAAGCAGAGCCAAAGAAGCTCCAAAGCCGGATCCTGCAGCCGCGCCCAGTATATCAGGTGAAACAAGCGGATTCTTAAACATTCCCTGGTACGCTGCTCCGGCGACCGAAAGACCGCATCCGCATATCATAACGGCTATTACTCTTGGCAGACGTATATTAAACAATACTGTTTCAGTATTTGGATCTTTTATAGCCGACGGATCATATAAATGAAAAAAGAGTGTTTTTATGAATTCACTCGGATCCATCGAATATCTTCCTATGCAGAATGATATGACGAACATGACCGCGGCTGCTGTCGCCAGCAGAACTACTGTCAGCCATTTACTGCTTTTCATCATTACTTCTCCTTGTGGATAATAAACCAGCGTCCTTCGTCATTATCACGTATTTCATATTTCCATCCAAAGCTGTCGAACATCTTTCTGTATTCATCAGTCGTAAGACTATGATTCGGCTTTGATGCCGGAGACTCCCATCCTCCGTATAATTCATTCATTTTTTCTTTTATTTTTTTACGCTGCTCTCTGCTTCCCAGTCCGGAGCCTATGTATGTCCTTCCGCCGGGAGCCAGGACTCTGTAGATCTCACCGAAGGCTTTTTTCTGATCTTCCCAGAAAAGATATGAACCTCTGCTGATTATAAGATCTGCAAAATCATCTTCAAAATCAAGGTCCTGCACATCCTGAACATAAAAATGAGCTCTTGCCTGCATGCCCCGCTCCTTTGCGCGTATCATAGCTATCTCGACCGGAGCGTTTTTTATATCTGCAAAATATCCTTCAAGCTCTGTCTTTTCCATAACAGCAAAACCAAGATGCCCTCCGCCGCATCCAATATCCAGCATTTTTCCGTTTCTGACATCAGTGGCATCTATGATCTGCTCTGCTATCCTGTCATATATAGGGAAAAAGATATTATCAGCTATTTCATCATAATCATAATCAGGATGTTTCATTCTTACCTCCGTTATATTTATTTAAATAAATATAAATTTATATAAATAAATATTTTCTTATTCGTATAACCTAATGCATTAACTATCTTAATAAAATTATACTAACATAACCTAACTATATAATCAATATACATATTCCATAACAATAAATTTATACATATCATTGTAATTTAATAGTTATAGAAAAAGAACGAGCTGCCGCTTTTACACGACAACTCGTTCTTTTTACTTGTGTATACTTTTGTTGATTCTTACTTAAAACTCTGCTCTGCGTTCTTTAAGCAAAGTACTTGATTTTTTAACTGTTTACTTTAAGCTTTTATTTTATATATCAGCTCACAAGCCTGCTGTAAGCCGGATACGCCATCTCTGTAAGACGTTTGAGTATGGCTGATGTCTGGGCTCTCGTCGCGTTGCCCTTTGGCGCCAGAGTCGTGGTGTTCACTCCTGATATGAGCTGAGCGTTTACAGCCCAGTCTACAGCCTCTGCCGCGTATGATGACACGCTTTCAAAGTCGTCATACTCGCGCGCGGCCATGCCGCCCTGTGTCGTATCTATGCCCTTGTACTTTGCGTATCTGTACAGTATGACTGCAAGCTGCTCGCGCGTTATGCTGTCATCAGGGCCGAAGCGCTGTTTTCCGTCAGCCGCTGCGCTGTATCCTGTCACTATGCCGTTTGCGTTCGCCCAGGCTACTGCGTCTGCGTACCACGCGCCGCCGCTCACATCGCTGAATCTCGATGCTGATGCGTTTTCAGCCTTTGACTCGCCGTCCGCTCTCCATAATATAGTCACGAGCATTCCTCTGCTGAGTCGTCCGTCAGGTGAGAACGTATCCTTGCTCACACCGTTCATAAGGCCGTTCTCAACGCTGAAGCATACCGCATCCTTAGCCCAGTGCTGCTCCATATCTGTAAACATATCGCAGCCGTGCTTTTCGTCCTTGAGTTTCCACTTGGCGAAAAGCATGATATTTGCCGTTACAGGCTCATCAAACGTATATCTGTTTTTCAACGTTTCTTCAGTGTACCAGCCTTCAAGCACATAATTTCCGCGTTCTGACATTTCCGGTTTTACAGCCTTCTTTCCGTCCTCAACCGTCTGGTCTGCAGGTGATGCGAACCATCCTGTAACGAATTTTACAGTATGCTTTTCTGCAGGTGCCGGAGCAGCAGCTCCGCCGCCACCGCCGCCACCGCCGCCTCCGTCTCCGCCGGTGCTTTCAGGCTTCTTCGTAAATGCTGATGTCGTGTCTATATCGCCGAGGATATTATTAAGCGTGACTGTCACGACGCCGTCGCTGTTATTTGTTACAGAGTATTCTGCGTTTTCTCTGACAGCAGCTTTCAGCTTTGACTGATCAAGTTTGTACTTGTTTCCGACTGTTACAGTCGCCGAGCTCCAGCGCGGAGCATTTGCAGTTACGCTGTCCGCATCGTCTGCGCCCGGTCCTGTTGCCGTATCGCCGACTGTTATGACCGCATCCTTTATTGACTTTATCTTGTAGTCGATCGCGTTCATAAACTTTACGCTTACGTCTACGCTTTCAGTCAGGTTTGGTATGGTGAGCGTCTTTCCTCCGTCAGAAATAATGAATTTTACAGCTGACTCGTCAGCCGGGCTGACGCTATCGTCCATTGCTGTTACTGACATCATGCGTGTCTTTCCGCTGTTCTGATCGTTTTGTTTCTTTTTAACGGTCCAGTTTTCAACGCACCTTCCAGGAGCAGGCTCAGCTTTGAATACTACCTTACTTCCTTCTGAAATATTGTCCTTTTCTACCTTGCCGTCAGGACCCGGCTTGCCTGTATGCTCTATATTTTCTACAGTCATGCTCGCTATCGTTCCACCGTCTATGGCAGGATCAAGTTTATCGTAGCTTACATTATGGGCGCCCTCTTTTCCGAATACAGCAGTTATGCTGCTGTCGCCGTCAGCCCTGAATGTATAAGTCGAAGAGGTGCTGACATATCCGTCAGTTCCGGTCTTTTTCCAGCCGTAAAGCGCGTTAAACTCGTCGGCTTCAGCTGTAAGTGTTACAGTATCTCCGCGTTTTACGTTTATCGTTCCGCCTGAGTTTACCTCAGCTGTGCCATGTATCACATGACCGCCGCCCTCAATGTACACCGTTACGGTGTATTCAGGTATTTCTGCGAAACGGACTTCTATAGTTGTATCGTCCGATACAGCCGGTACAGTTATTTCCTGAGCATCAAGCGAACCGCCTGCTGCTGCGCACTCAACGCCGTTTATCTTTACATAACCGATCATATGCTCGCTGTCAGGCGCTACAGTGAATGTAAAGCCTTCGCCCGCAGCCGCCTCGGCTGTACCGCCGTTTTTGATATTATTTCCGTATGCCGAAACTGTTCCCCATAAGCCTTCGTCAGGGTCTGACGCTGTGCTGCTGTTTGCTATATCAAACGAAACATTATATCTCGATCTTTCAAATATGACTCTTATATCAGCGCCCGTATCAGTATCGCTGACAGTGTAAACGAACTCGCTGTCCTTTATTGCATCGCCGTTTTCGTCAGTCTGCGTCACTTCGTTTACAGTCCATCCGGCTATACGGTATCCGTCGTTCGCGTTCGCTTTAAATATCAGCTTACCGACAAACAGACTGTCACCGCTTACGAACGGCTTTTCATCTGCGTCGTCAGATACCTTGCGGACTGCTGTTACAGAGCCCTGTGAAGAGTCAGCGGTGTAGTAGATATTGTTGCCTATGACATCAAACTGCGCCTTTACCGTATGATCGCCGTCGAGCGATCTTAACGTGTAAATTCCGCCGGCTGCAGCGTCAGTCACTTCTTTATCGTCTACCCAGAGATATTTCAGTCTGTAGCCTGCGTCAGGGACAGCCTTTATGATAACATCTGAGCCTTCGTATATATTAAGATCAGTCGTGCCGCCGTATGACGCTTCAGCTCCTGCTATGCTGTCCGCTATACCCTTGCGCGATGCAGTCACTGAGATGCTGCCGTTCAGGCCGCCGTCTTCAGTACCGTTAGTGTCAACTACCGAGTGTTCTATCTTATATGTCGGTATCTTTCTAAACTTAGCAGTAACTGTAGTAACAGTTATATTGTACCTTACTATTGCATTGCCGGCAGGGATAATGTATGTACGGCTGTTATCGCTGTCATTTCCTGTGCCGTCAACATTTTCAGTCCTGTTCATATTGTTATCATTGAACACGTTATCATATTTTACAGTAAATCCAACTGCCTCATAGCCTTTTTCCGGGTCAGCAGTTACAACTATATCGCCTGTACTTGAATATGCTACAGTTCCCGAAGCTGAAGCATCTCCCGCAGACAATGATGCGATCGGTTTGCCGTTCTGGACAGCCTTTACAGCGCCCGGTGCGCTGCCTTCATCACCGCATTCAGCCTTGAGTATTATTTCAGGGCGTTTTGCATAAGTTGCGCGAATATCGATATCTCCGTTCACGCCGTTTATCATGTAAGCCTTTGAGCCGTCTCCGCTGCCTGTATCAGTCAGCTCCACAGGTATACGGTTTACTGTAAAACCTTCGAGGTCATATCCTTCATTTGTTTTAACAATAACACGAAGCACAGTCGACTGAAGTACTTTTTCACCTGAATTTACAAGTGTTGACGTTCCATTTTTATAGATCTTTATGCTTACGCCTTTATTATTACTGTAATCGCCTGAAAATGTCAGTCTTGCACCTGATGTTACTGTATAGCTGTTCGGTATATCGCATGTTACAGTTATATCCATATCTGCCTGCAGATCTGATATAACATACGTCTTTTTCTGATTTGACAGACCGTCTGTTATGAGCTTTTCGCTGTCCGAACCGGCGTTTTCCTTCCAGCTCGCAACTATCAGGCTTTCAGGGATATCAAGCGTTACAGTAATGTTGTCATGCTTCTTGCCCGCATATGTGAATTTTCCGCTGCCGGCAGCGGCAGCAGCTGCATCACCGTTAAATTTAACGCCGTTTATACTCGCTGAAATGTCGTTTCCTGCAGTATCCTTTACTGTGATGCTGACAGTCTGCGACGATTCATTTTCTGTGACTACGGTTATCTTAGTATCTGCCGATATGCCCGATACAGTATACGTACTGCCCGTGTAATTGCTGACGCCGTCGTCTACTTTTACAATTTCGTATTTGTCAGGATCGACGGTGCTGTTATTGTATATGCGCCATTCCTTTATAGACTTTCCGCCCGCAGGCGCTGCCGTAAGCTGTATCTTCTGTATAGGATTTACCTTGCTGCCGGAGCTGAATGTCTCTCCTGCTGTTCCGGCAGATGAAAGATATTTCGCAGTTATAGTTGATTTATAGTCACTTATATTAAACTCAAGCCTGTAGTAAGCAAGCTCAAACTCAGCCTTTACGCTGTATTCCTTATCAAGTGAATCACTGATAACTAAAGTATTTGACATATCGAAGGCTCCCGTGCTTCCGCCCTGGTATACCGGATGATACTCGCTGCCGGAGCCGCCTTCCTTTATGTACCAGCACTTTACTTTGTAGCCCTCTGCAGGCGAGGCTTTCGCTGTCACCTTTGCGCCCTTCGGCACGAGCTCGCCCTTTTTCACATCGAGAGTTACATTTCCGACGCTGTAAGTCAGCTTGACTGTGCCGTTAGCGTCACTTGTTTCATTGTTTACAAGGTAAGCGTCTTCTACTACATCTAAAGTACCCGTGCGTACCGATACGTTGTATTTTTCCGTTATCGACATACTGGCTGTAAACGTGACATTTATAGGGAACTGACCCTTTGCGTCAGCATTTATACCGTCGCACGAAAGCGTTACTCCGGTATTGAAAAGCGCTTTATCCGTGTCGTTTGCTACGCCATCGATAGTATACGTCAGTTTATCCTGGGCAACAGCTGTTCCTAAAGGTGTTTTCAGGGAATCGGCCGTAATAGTTACATTTCTCTTGTATACAGTTATATTTTTAGTGACTGTCATGACATTGCCGTTGTCATTGTAAGTTGCTGTAATGCTGTAAACTCCTGCTTTGTCAGGCGTGAATCTGATACCGCTGTCCAAAATATCGTAAAGACCGTATACTCCTTTGCCTTCATACGATATCGACACGTTTGAAGCTTTAATAACTTCGCTTGTTACTTCTCCAGTTACCTTTCCGTCAAGCATTATAAGCTGCAGTATCTGCGGCTTGTCACCGTATGTCATGTTCATTCCTGAAAGCGTGAGCTTTCGCTCGTTCGGCGTTATTACATTTATCGTTACCGAACCTGACGTAGAAGCCTTAAAGCAGTCATCGCCTTCGTATTCGGCTTTTAACGTGTACGTTCCCGATACAGACGGCTTCCATTCCGCGGTCGCTTTTCCGTTGCTGCCTACTGTCGCTGTTATCTTCTGTATATCAGTACCGTCAGCGCTCGACATCGAGAATGTAATATAGCCGGTCGGCATCCTGTCCTGCCGGCCTGTCACCGCTGCGCTCATCACTACTGTATCGCCAGGGACCTGTACATCGACAGTCTGCGTCATTTCCTGTTTTTCAGTCTTGAGCTTTATATCGTCTATGTCTATAGAAACGCTTCCATTTTTAAGTATGTCATTTGTAGTAAGCACAGCGTTATACTGTTTTTCGCCGGCGCCTGCGCCGGTCACTGCAAACCAGCTGTCATATGTTACCGTACTGCTGCCTTCTATAGTTTCAGTTATACTGCACTTGTAGAACGAAACAGTCACTACGCCGTTTTCAGTCACATCATACTTTTCAGATGCTTTATGCGATATTGCTCCCGTCGTTGACGATGCAACCACATTACCGTTTCCATCAACGTAAAATGACTTGCTGCCAGCCGTGTACGCTGTATCCTTTACAAGGCTGCTACACGGTACATTTTTATCCGTGCTTACAGCTGCGTCACCGCTTCCTGTCGTTTCACGGTAAGAAAGCGACTGCGGTTCATTCGAAACAGTCAGCTTACTGAGCGTTCCTGAGCTGTCCTTAATGTAATAATTTCCGCTTCCGTCGTTATAAAGCGTGATCGTATCGCTGCCGTCACCGGCAGTGCTGTATGTATACAGAGTATACGTCTTTGAGTCTATAACTTCTGTAACAGGCACTTCGTTATACTGTTTATTGCCTTCCGCATCCGTAACATCCCGGATCTGAGATTCCGTATACGACGACTTTACACTGCTTCCGTCTGCGAGATCCGTTCCTCCGGAGGATGCTGAAAACGCTATGCTGCTCTTTGCTCTGCCGATGCTCAGCTCCGCAGGCAGGCTCATTATATAGAGCTTTGCATTTACATAGACAAGGCATCTGTATTTTGTTCCGGCGTCTGAGATATTAACATTTTTATGAGTATACTGAGCATATCCGTTTTCCTGCATATCGCATACTTCCCACTCGCGGCTGTTTTCATTGTATTTCTGCCACTGATAATGAAGCGTATACGGTTTTCCGTCCGCGCCCAGACACTGAGCTTCTACCTCAAACGTCGCATTTCCCGATACGAATGTGCTCGTATCCTCAGGATGCTTACTTATGGTAAAATCTGACATACTGTTTGAAAGCGTTGACGCCGTTACTTCCTTCGTCAGGATGCTTGAAGCGTTATTAGCCATTACTGACTGTATGCTGTACGTATAAGTCGTATTCGGGTTGAGCTGATCGTCTGTATACGATGTCGCGCTTCCCGGTACTGCTGCCATAAGGAACTGCATTCCTGTGTTTTTATCTATCTGATATACCCTGTAGTTCACCGCGCCCGGAACTCCCGTCCACTCAAGTGAGACGCTGTCTGTAGTCACAGACTCGACGCGCAGGTCGCTCGGAGGGCTCGGCAGCTGCTGTACATTACTCGTTCTGTATTCGAGTATGAGAAGATCGTTTCCGTTCAGCTTAGCCTTACGCGTTCCGAATTTCCAGTTAAATGTATATGCGGAGGCATCTGCAGGCAGGTTGTCTACGGTCGCTGAGTAAGACTTGCTGCTTGAGCTTATAACGCCGCCTCCTACGCCGAAACCAAATCCTCCTATAACGCCGACAGTCATGCCTGCAGCTCCGACGCCTACGCGCCCTTCTACATCAAAATCATATTTAAATTCATTTTCGTATACTGTTTCTTTTGAGCCTTCGATGGTTATGTAGCTTCCCTCTGCGTTAGTCACCATCTGCTCCTTGCCTATCGCCCGGAAGCTGTCACTGCCGTATTCGCTGTAATACTTATACGTTGCAGGATAGCCCGCTTCGCTGTTGAGCACGTTGCCCCTTATAGGCTCGAGCCCCGCAGTCCTCGCCGCTATCTCGTCATACGCGTCTACAGTCAGTATAACAGTCTTTGGAGTCATAGGGATGGATATAACGCAGTCGTCCCAGTAGCCGCCTACAGTCGAGCCCGGCGTTACTACATTCTTTGACTCGGCTATGGCAGTATTCTTTTCTGCGTCCGACAGGGAGTCCCATTTATACGAACCATTATCATTTTTACCGTAGCTGTTCTTCAGGAAATCTGTCAGCCATGCCTCATAGTTATCCGAAGGCACCGTGCTCTTCGGCACCCATACCTGATACTGATAGTCCATATACGGCACAGTATAGACTACAGCATAGTCGTCACCTGCGCTTGCGCTGTACGCTATGGATTCCGTTACCGTCTCTTCGTAGTCAAACTCATGGCTGAACGTATGCGTATACTGTCCTTCTGCTTCAAATGATGCTATTTTTACTCCGAATACGGATATGTCCTGCGAAAAGCTCATATACATCCCGGCTGTGACCTTTCCGCCCGAAGTTATTATAGTACCGTCTGAGCTTGACTTTCCGTAAGACGTCTCACTCTGGTTCAGGTATCCCCGGTTCTCCTCAAGATCCTTAAAATACGGCGCAGACTGCAGCACAGTGTAGACCTCCGGTTTGCTGTATGTAACATTTTTACTCTTATATCTCATAAGAGTACTGTCATCATCGCAGTCTACCGCGGCAAGTGAAAGGTACAGGCTGGCTCTGTCTTTATTTGAATCATGGTTGTAAGAGCTTTCAAAGTTCATCACCTGTTCCTGACCGTACCAGTATTTCGTCTCGTCACTTGCATCTGAATCGCCCGGATACATCTTGTTTATATAAGCTATATCGTACCAGTAATTGTCGCGGTCTTCCGCTCTCATGCCGAGCGCGCATATTATCTGCTCCTGCCCGTGCGCGTTTCCGTCGAAATTACCCGCTACAGCATTCAGCACGAACATGTCTTCCTTGTTCTTCTTTTCTCCGCCGTCCTGCTTATACTCGCGATTCATCGTCATGCGCGTCAGATAGTTCAGTTTGTCATTTGATGTATCATACGAATACAGACATCCGCCCATAAACACCTGATCGGCGTATCCCGTGCCCTGCGTTGCAGCGCATACGAGAGATACAGGCGGTATCATTTCGTTTTCGTTATCCACTACGCGGCCCAGGTATTCTTTTAACTTAAAGTCTACGCTTTTCCATGAGCCTGTATCTGCATTTCTATCTTTTACAAGGTCATCTATTATTTTTTTATCTATTACCTTATAGTATATATTATCCTTGCTGCATACCTGCCCTCTGCCTCCATTAGCCGCATATCCTGCAATGATAAGCTCATCTACATTATCGCCGTTTATATCTCCGGTCGCTACATTTGCGTATCTTAAAACTCCATTATCTAAATTCAGATCAACTAGATTTGCTAAAATACTTACCTTTCCGTTTTTCATAGAAAAAATACACACATAGCTGGCACCCTGATTGCTTGTATATGGCAGTGTCTGAGCCACTGCGAGCTCATCCTTTCCGTCCGCGTTTATATCTCCGAATGCCAGTGTTACGATCGAAGAACCAAACTTAGGAGCAACAGTGCCTTTATTTTCCGGCTGTATAGTTAAAAAACTGGCTTCACCATCGATCTGCACACGCTTTAAACTACCGTTCTTATAGCTGTAAAGATATACTCTGTTGCCATAATACAGCGCTATCTCATCATAACCGTCACCGTCAATATCGCCCGTCGCCAGGTCGTACATAGCGTCATACTCATAGTTATATATGATATGATCCTTATCTCCGGCACTTCCGTCATTTCCGTATTCTCCGGCCTTCACGCTCGCTACGCATTTATTTTCGTACTTCCCGCTTTTTCCCTTAGCAACGCTGTATATTTCGAGATAAACATCGTTCTTATAATCAAGCCTCATCTGAGCTACGTAATTATCCTTGCCTGTACCCGGTGAAAACGCCTCTGCAAGGTTGTACTGGTTAGTCAGATGCTTATTGGCTGAGCTTATATCCTGACCTATAGCGTTCGGGCTGCCTGAAGGCGCATTGCCGTTCCTTGCGTAAAGCGCGCCGACAGATTTGCCTCCTGTGCTGTATTTTACAGGACGCTGGTTCGGACGCCAGTAGCCCATAGCGCCGTAAAAGTTATCTGAGCTCTGCCAGTCTTTGCTTGCTTTATCTCCGCTCCTGTACTGCATCGGTATCTCATCGAGTATCGACCAGCCGTAGTGTATGCTTCCGTTGAAGTTCACGTAAAGCTCGTTTATGACGTTAGTCGCTACTACGCTGCCCGTAACGTCGTTTCCGTAAGGCTGCTTCTGCTTCACAAGCGCCTCGCCCGACACATCGCGGCTGAGACCAAGGTCGCTGTATGTCTCTGCGCTGACAGGACTCACCGCGCTGTTTTCAGCCGCTGCAGCCTGTGAGGCAGCTGAGCCTGAGCCTGCCGCAAAAACACCTGTCGGCGCGAGAGACGCCAGCATGCATATCGTCGTCAGTATAGCAAGCCATCTCTTTCTAAGATCCATTCCTTTTTCCTTTCCTGTCACTTCTTTCCTCTAAACCTTATACACAGCGCCGTGAGCGCTGCGCCTGCGGCAAAAGCCGCCAGACCTACTATTATGTAGGCATTTGCTCCGTCATGAAGTAATACCGCTCCGTATCCTTCGGTGCCGTGACCGGTACTTTCAGTTATGATGCCGCCTGTATACGATCCCGCAATCACACGGTATATACCGAACGCAAACACCGCACACATCGCGCATAAAACACCGGTGACGCGTTTCTCGCGCCTGCGCCTGTACCCGCGCACCTTCCTCATGATCCGTTCCACTCTGAGTCTCGTTTTTTCACTCACATACGCCTCCTCCTTATGCTCTGTCTGCGCCGCCGGCGGCGCGTGCCTGTTCAAATTGCAGATCATTTATTCCTTACATATATAAAAAGGCGGAAGATCCGAAAACCTTCCACCCTGAAATCGAAATTTTTTATTTTTTTTGAAATAACTAAAAAAGCTGCAGGAATATCGCTCATCCCTGCAGCTTACAGCACGCGCCCGGCGCGTGATATCATGTACAGTACACCGACATGGCGTATGCCGTATACATTTGTATTTTCAAGTATTAAACATTGAAGAGGAAGTGGATAACGTCGCCGTCCTGGACAACGTACTCCTTGCCTTCTGAACGCAGGAGGCCCTTTTCGCGGGCTGCGCCGAGGTTTCCGTTGCACTCTACGAGCTGATCGTACGTGATAGTCTCAGCGCGGATGAATCCCTTTTCAAAGTCGCTGTGGATCTTGCCTGCTGCCTGCGGAGCCTTTGTGCCGCGTGTTATAGTCCACGCGCGTACCTCAGGCTCGCCCGCTGTCAGATAAGATATGAGATTCAACAGTGAGTAAGAAGACTTTACGAGCTTGTCGAGGCCTGACTCCTCTATGCCGAGGTCTTCGAGGAACGCAGCTCTTTCATCGTCCTCAAGCTCTGCTATCTCAGCCTCAAGCTGAGCGCATACCATGATGACCTCAGAACCCTCTGTAGCGGCAAACTCGCGAACAGCTTCCACATACTGGTTTCCGTCGCCGGAAGCGTCATCCTCTGAAACGTTCGCAACGTATATGATCGGCTTGTATGAAAGCAGATTGAGCGTCTTTACGAAAGCAGCTTCTTCTTCGTCGAGGTCTGTGAGCGTGCGCGCTGACTTGCCCTCGGCGAGGACTCCTGCTATACGGTTGAGCAGGTCGAGCTCCTTCTGAAGGCTCTTGTCACCCTTGAGGTTCTTTGTCGTGCGCTGTATAGCTCTGTCTATCATTTCCATATCTGACAGTATAAGCTCAGTGTTTATAGTCTCGATGTCAGAGAGCGGGTCGATCTTGCCGTCAACGTGGACTACGTTAGGATCCTCAAAGCAGCGTACAACATGGACTATGGCAGCTACCTCGCGTATATGGCCGAGGAACTTGTTGCCGAGGCCCTCGCCCTTTGACGCGCCCTTTACCAGTCCTGCGATGTCATAAAACTCTATAGTCGTGTAAATAGTCTTTTTAGCCTTGTATATGTCAGTCAGCACTTTCAGGCGCTCGTCCGGAACTGTAACTACGCCGACATTCGGCTCTATAGTACAGAACGGATAGTTGGCAGCCTCCGCGCCCGCCTTTGTGATCGCGTTGAAAAGTGTGCTCTTGCCTACGTTTGGCAGGCCTACGATACCTAATTTCATTTTATTTCTTACCTTATCCGGAAAGCCCTGATACTCAACGCTTTCCGCCTTTCGTCAATTTTATTTTACGCCCTTTCCTGCGCCGTTTTCAAACCTGCTGCACAGTCGAGGTACGGTCTGCGCATGACCCGGCATCTCCGGTTCCGATACTCCGGGCCGCAATAGTTCATATTTTATCACGGCAGGCCTTATTTCTCAATAGCATCAGATATATACAAATAAATTTGACCATTATTGCGGCGCGTCACCGCGCTGCCGGACCCGCCGGGCGGGTCTTATTTATTTACAATAATCTGTTACCGTAAATTTTTATTCTTTTAATCCTGCTCTGCGGGCGACCGCAGCTTATCACAGCGTTTTCCTTTTTTAATATTTTACATACAATATTTTGCATTTTAAATTATTTTTATTAAGTATTCAGAGCGAATATATGATATATTAATTGTATGTTATTTGTATAATCGAACTGAAATGGAGAATTTGAAAATGAATGAAAAAGAGGATTATGGAAGCTGCATAAAGGAACTGCGCATAAAAATGAACCTTACGCAGGCTGATGTCGCTAAGGCGCTCAATGTTACTCCGGGATACATAAGCAATGTTGAAAACAACAGGACAGCCATGTCGCTTCGCATCCTTATATTTTTTGCGCAGCTCATGCACATATCGCTCGACTCGCTCGTAGGCCAGCTTGAGCCGTCATACCAGACTACGGCGCTCGACAACGAGCTGCTTGATATGATAACTGCGCTTGACGATGACAAGAAGAAAAAGCTCATCGATACTATAAAGATCTGGTCATAAGCGGTGTTTTCAGATAATAAGCGTTAATATGAACGACCCGGCTCTGCTGCCGGGTCTTATTATTTTTTGTGTTTAGATCGCAGCAGAGCCCCGGGCCGGGGATATCCGGCGCTGCGTTATACCCGGATAATTTATTTCACAGCCTCAGCTATAGCTCTGTACGCTTCTGTCAGGCGCTCGAGCGTCCATGCTGCGTTTGCGGGGCTGGTAGACGGCAGGCAGACTGCCGGTATGCCTGTATCCTTTTCGCACAGCTTTACATAGTATTTATACGATGCGGCGCCCGTGCAGAACACTGCCTTTATCTGCGATCTGCCTATGATGCTTTTAAGGTCGTTGGGGACCGGATGCTTTATGGATGTGTCGCTCGCGCCCTTTATCTCGCATGATGCTATCGTATCCCACATTGCTATATGATGACGCAGTGCGAGCTCTTTTTTCTGCTCTGCAGTCTGCGGTACCGGTTCGTTAAAAACGGCTGCAAGCACAGGCCAGAAGCGGTTGCGGGGATGCCCGTAGAAAAATTTCTGTTCGCGTGATTTCGGGCTTGGAAACGATCCGAGCACCAGAACGCGCGAGTCCGCTGCCCACAGCGGCGGTATATTATGGTAAACTTTTATATATTCTGCCATTGATCCATTTATATATTATTCGATATTCATTCTAATTTTATCGTACTTAAGTCAACTTTTCTGATCTTTTTATCATCAGAGCTGCAGTGCAGCCGATCATACACATCGTTATTTAACGATCATATCGGAGTATTCAGGATGGCGTTCAAACCAGCTTACTGCATATGAGCATGTGAGCTTTGCTTTTTTGCCGTCGGCCTTTACGCGCGCGGCTGCGCGTTCGAGCAGCTTTCCTGCTATTCCCTGCCCCTGCAGGCCTGGGTCTACTTCTGTATGCGTGAATTCAACTACGCCCGGCGCTGTTTCGGGGTACATGACTAACGCAAGCACATTTCCATCAGGCGTCACATACTCAGTCCTGTCGTCCTTTACGTCAAATCTCGGTTCTGCGTAAGCTGTCGGCGCTATCAGAAGCTCCTGATCGAGGCCGTATATCTCGTCTCTGTAAAACGCCGGCCAGTCCTTTGGCAGGTACTCGCGGCATCCTACTGAAATATATCCAAGATCGTTTCCAAACTCTTCCTTTACAGCCTCTGCTATCCTGGCAGCAAGAGCCATTTTCTGCTGCTCTGTCTTTCCCGGCCATACATTTATGGTAATATGCGGCATTTCATTTCTCCTTTTCTGCTTTGTTTATGCTCTAATGTTTTCTGCTCCAATGCTTCCGCGCTCATGCAGAATGTGCTGTCATCCGGCTGTACGCGCGCCCGGCGCGCGCATGATGATCATATTTATTCAAGCGCCTGCTTTATTTTTCCTATTATTCCGATATCCGCCGGCAGCCAGTCAACGCTGTACAGATCGTCAGCTGTAAGCCACCGCGCATCCTCATGTTCCCTGAGCACGAGCTCCTGTGAGTTCAGGCCGCACCAGAAGCAGTCCATAGAGAGATGAAATTTGGGGTAATCATACTCTACAGTTTCTATGAGCTGACCGACTGTTATATCTGCGTCAAGCTCCTCGCGTATCTCTCTTGCAAGCGCTTCCTGCGGTGTCTCGCCCGGTTCTATCTTGCCGCCCGGGAACTCCCAGCCGTCCTTGAACTCGCCGTAACCGCGCTGCGTCGCGAATATCCTGCCGCCGTTTCTGATAACTGCGGCGGCTACTCTTACTGTTTTCATTGTCAGTTATATTCCTTCCTACTTCGTGATATATTCAAATATATCCTCGCGCACGGGTTTGTCAAGCTCCCAGTTTATCTCGACTGCGCTTTTATTTGTATTAGGCATTATGATCTCTCTTGCATCCCCTGATGCTGACATTTTTCCGAGGTAATAAAATTCTTTTGATCCTTTGTCTTCTTTATTTTTCCTTACAAAAAGATGTACCGCTATGCCGCGCTCGCCGGCGTGCAGGAAATTCTGCACATCATCTGAGTTAAGGCTTCTTCCGCTTTTGGAGATCGCTGTCAGCGTCCTGTCGCTTGTGAACCTGTCCTCATACTTTGTAGTGGCGCTTATGCCCTCTTCCTTTTCATAGTTTATAAATACCGGAAATGTTTTTGTCTTCTGGTCATATTTATAGCCGCCTATGTTTATAGGGACTTCGCTGTGCTCCCAGTTTAGCAGCCTGCATACATCTTCGTATGTATATTTTTTATACAGTACTAGGTCTGTTCCTGCATAGCGTTCACTGTATCCTGATCTATACCTGGATATGCCGAACCTCACAAGCTCACGGACCATGTCGCAGAGATCTTTGTTTTCAAGCATATTTCGCAGCGCGCTGCTTATTTTATAATCATGATCGGCTGTAAGTCTTTTAGCGTACTCAAAATATTTTCCTGCTGACGCGCCGGGCGCGTCGTATGGCGTCATTTTTTCTATGAATACGCATTTTTCATATTTTTTCTTTCCGGCGCCTGTCGGGAATTCATTCGTCATTATGTTTATGATGTTTTCCGCACATTCCTTCGAAAGCTCTATCCCGTATTTTGTGTAAAGCGTGTCGGCAAGGCCTGATATAAGGTACTCGCCTGTTGTCATTATGCGCTCTATAAGCTCAAGCTCGTGTATCCGCTTTCCTGCAGCAAGTTTTTTTGAAATGAATTCGATAAGATCTGCTTCGTCATCCGCCAGGCGGATGCTGTATTCTTTTTCATATTTTACAAGAAATTTGTAATACGAACCTATTCTGTCGTTATCGAATATCCTTAATACGTCCATCTCGCCGTATCTGTCAAAATCCATAAGTGACGGGATGCGCCCTAGCTTGTTTTTCAGATCTGCGTAGCTTTGCTTTATCAATCGTATGTCGCTGAAATTTGCGCCGTCTATCGATCTGAATATCATTTTTCTCGATATTTCGTCAAAATGAAGCGTGCTCGCGCCGGGAATGACTCTTACGCCCTCTAAAACAAATCTGCGGATGTTGTCCTTGTTATACGTCCGGTCACCGGACAACGCTATCGGTATCATGAAATTTGTACTGTAATTTCCTATAAAATCGAGTACGACTACATATTCTTTTCCATCAGCCTTTCTAAGCCCCCGTCCAAGCTGCTGCACAAATACAACAGGCGACTCGGTCGGTCTGAGCATGATGACCTGGTTTATCTCAGGCACATCGACACCCTCTGAAAATATATCTATCGAAAGTATATAATCTATCGGGCCACTATACAACATCATACCGTTATTTTTTATATATTCATGATTTTCTGCTCGTTCTTTTTCGGATTCTGGCATAACGAGCCGCTCTATCATTTTCTTTCTTGTATCTTCGCTGTCGGAGCCTGTAACTACGGCGGTCCTCCAGCCATTCCTGTTGAATTTCTCAGAAAGTTCACGAGCTTCTTCTATGCGGCTGCAGAATATCAGGCCTTTTACCCTGTCGCCGCTGAAACCGAAATATTCCGCTTTTTTCATTACGTGCTTTACACGCTCGTCTGACGTCAGACGCCTGAAATCCTGGAATTTCTGCTCATTTTTATTAATGGTTTGAGTGACTGTATCGCTGTCAGATATTGTAATATCTGTTATTCCGAAATAGTGAAACGGACATAATAAGTCCTCTTCCATAGCCTGTTGAAGGCGTATCTCGCAGGCTATATTGTAATCAAATAACTCATAAATATTTCTGCCATCCATATCTGAGTCACGCCTGTCAGGCGTGGCGGTCATACCCAGGCTGAATTTCGGATCAAAATAGTCCATTATTTTTCTGTAGCTGCCGGCTGCTGTATGGTGGGCCTCATCATAAACTATACAGTCAAAATGATCAGGGGCGTACCGGCTCAGGTTTTCATCCTTGCACATGGTCTGCATCGTAGCAAATACAAGATCAGCGTCAAATCCATAAGATCCGCCTCCGACCACTCCCGTGGTCACACTGCTTCCGAATACATTCTTATATGAACGCTCCGCCTGCGTCGCTATCTGATTTCTGTGAACAAGAAAAAGCACGCGCTTAAATCCCAGCTCGCGCATAGCAAACGCTGAGGCGTATGTTTTTCCTGTTCCTGTAGCGCTTATCAGAAGTCCTCTTTTTTCTCCGTCTGCGCGCATGTCTTTTAGATTCATTATAAATCTTGTCTGCATAGTGTTTGGTTCTAGTCTGTATGCATCAAGTGACGGGATCGTCTGGGCCGCGGTGACGCGGCGTTGTTCTTTTATTATTTTATATTTTTGGGCGTATTCATCGATAAAATCATTGTATTTTACTGTTTTGGGCGAATCCCACATACTGTTGAACTCAGCAAGTATTTCTTTTGCGTATTCGCCTTTTTCTGTTGAAACTATTTTGGTGTTCCATTCGCGGTTGAGAGTGAGCGCGCTATGCGTCATGTTGGAGCTTCCTGTTATGATCCTGTATATCTCGCCGCTTCTGAAAATATATCCTTTTGTGTGGAATCCCTCTTTTGAGTACGGCGCTGAAGCTGATGGAGCGTCTTGTACGCTGCCTGGGGCAGCGCCAGATGTTTTATACATTCGTAATTCTATATTGCTCATCCCGGCAAGCTTTTTGAGCGCTCGCGGCTCGCTGAAGTTAAGATAATCGGTCGTCAGTATCTTTCCGGGGATCCCTTTGCTTTCCAGCTCGCTCAGCGTCTGAAGCAGCGGCGTTATACCTCCGAGGGTCATAAATGCTACGCTTATGCAGAATTCCTGACATGAGGAGAGTTCTTCTTCTATAGATGTCAGTACTTTTCTTCCTTCGCGGTAATTGTTGGAAAGGAACTGCGGGCGGCAGGCGATGCTGGATGTTATATCCGCGTCTATGAACGCAGATGCGGCGCCTTTTATTATGCTTTTTGCTGTATTTATATCCAATTTTTTACTTCCATTTTATTTTTTTACATTGGGTGATCTTATATTATTTATCTTTTCACTTTAGCATATAACAGTTTGGTATTATAGATCATTTTATAAGATTTTGGAGTCAGCATGATTATTTATATTGATTTTTGCTGACTTTTCATCGTACCTTCGGTCAGCATTTTCGAACTTTGTATACCTTTGCTGACTTCCTAACTCAGATATTTTCAGCATTTTTTTATTTGCTCAGCCTTTTCTGACTTTTCATCACACCCTCGGTCAGCATTTTCGCAGTTTGACTACATTTGCTGACTTCCTGGCTCAGATATTTTCAGCATTTTCCCATTTACTCAGCCTTTGCTGACTTTTCATCACACC
>CAKQOE010000008.1 GCA_934255545.1 uncultured Clostridia bacterium
CCCATTCTGCGACGCGGAGCGTTCCGTATATCAGCCGCCGGCATCGGCGTCCCCGTATTTACAATAAAGTATACTTTTAGATTATACATGAATAATAAAAAAAAATAAATGATCCTGCCTGCGTTTATAAAATTTTTCGATAGCATTTTCAGAACATATGTGTTATTATATAGATAAATATCACGTGCGCCCGGCGCACGCGCAGGCAGCTTTGCTGCCGCATATACCGTATATTGCATTTGCATTTTATCAGGGAGAAACACAAATGGGAAAAATAACAGCTATAGTCTGTGTCGATGACGGGATGGGCCTTATGTTCAACAAAAGACGCCAGAGCAAGGACTCTGAGCTCAGAAAATGGATACTTACATTTCTTGATGGCAAAAAACTGTTTATGGACAGCTATACCCACGGACAGTTTTCAGATGAGCCGCAGGATCATCTCGTCGTATCTGACAGCTATATATCTGAAATGAGCGACAGCGATATCTGCTTTACGGAAAAAAACGCAGACGCTCTGCCTGACGGCTGCGACTACATAGTCTGCCGCTGGAACAGACGCTATCCGTCTGACGTAAAGCTCACAGCAGATCCTGCCGCATACAGTATCGAGCTTCTCGCTGAGATACCCGGCAGCTCACACGAAAAGATGACCATAGAACACTGGAGGCGCAAAGAATAGATAAAGCTTCCGCCAGATAAAACATACGCATACGATACAGAAACAGACATAAAAAAGGATATAATATATCATGAGCAAAAATAATAAAAACAGACATTCACTGCCTGCAGTCATACTTGCTATAGTCGTAGTTGCTGCAGGCGCATTCGGCATTATAGACAGCAACTCCGCCGACGGACTCGTATCATCCATACTCGCAGGCGGCAGCGACACTGTGCAGGCTTCGGGCGGCTCTGCATCAGATATAGTAGATGTGTCGGATATACCCGACTACTCAGGAGATCCGTATATAGCAGTAAACAACAACGTTCCGTACTTCAAGAGCGACGACCTTACAACTACATATTTCGAACACTACAGCGATCTCGATCCGCTGGGGCGCTGCGGCGAGGCATACGTAAATATATGCCGGGATACGATGCCGACGCAGCCGCGCGGCTCTATAAGCAATATAAAGCCTTCCGGCTGGCACACATACAAGTATGATTTCGTTGACGGCAAATATCTCTACAACAGATGCCACCTCATAGGATATCAGCTCGCAGGCGACAACTACAAAACAAACCTTATAACAGGCACGCGCCAGTTTAACGTAGACGGTATGCTTCCGTTTGAAAACATGGTCGCCGATTACGTAAAGGAAACAGATAACCACGTACTCTACAGAGTAACGCCGATGTATGACGGCGACGACCTCGTCGCACAGGGCGTTCTTATGGAAGCGGAGTCTGTAGAAGATAAAGGCGACGGCGTAGAGTTCTGCGTATTTGCCTACAATGTCCAGGACGGCGTGGATATAGATTATACTACAGGTGAGACTAAGCTTGCTGCATAGCGCAAGCGTATATATGACGTTAAAAATATACTGAAAATATTCAAAAGGCAAGCGGCAGCAGGATCATAGACCTGCTGCCGCTTGCTTTTCTGGTTACTGTTTGTAATGAGTTTTTTCCTGTTTTACTGCTATTATATTTATTTGTACGCTCTGTATATGAACGTTACGCTCTGAGCTCTGGTACACGCGCTGTCAGGAGAAAATTTAGTCTCTGATGTTCCGCTCGTTATTCCCTTCTCTACTGCCCATGCTGCAGCGGCTGCGTAATAAGCGTTTGCGGATATATCGCCGAACTGCTGAGCTGTTCCGGACGCTGCAGGACTTCCTGCCGACCTCCACATGAACGTTACTATCTGCGCCCTTGTGCATGTAGCATCAGGTGAGAATGTAGTCATCGATGTTCCGCTCGTTATTCCCTTTTCTACCGCCCACGCTACAGCGTCAGCATAATACGCGTCAGATGCGACATCTATGAATTTTGATGCCGATCCCGTTACTGCAGGGCTTCCGGCATTTCTCCACAGGAATGTTACTATCTGCGCTCTCGTGCAGCTTGCGTCAGGTGAGAATGTCGTTGCTGATATTCCGCTCGTTATTTTCTTTTCTACTGCCCACTTTACTGCGTCAGTATAATAAGCATTTGTGCTTACGTCAGTAAAACCGCCGTTTGAAGCGTTATTGCCATCCTGACCCGGATCGGCAGTATTTCCTGTGTTGGAATTTCCTGATTCTGAAGGTCTTCCGCTTGACGAACTTCCGCCTGTCGATCTCTTTGTGTATGATATAGTCTCACCGTCAAGAGTCGTAAATTTAAGCGTATTGCCGATGACCTCGTACCGACCGCCTACAGGCGTCTCGCCCTCTGTATAAGGAACATAAACGCCTGACTTACCGTTCGGGTCGTTATCATAAGCGTAATAATCATACTCGGCAGACTGTACATACTGGTCTGAACCCTTTGAGCGCACGAACGTCTTGCCATGGCCTTCTGCGTCCAAGACGCAGTACATGCCTGTTATACCGTATTCTTCTGCTTCAGGATAATCGCTTACATTGCAGTCCCACGTGCCGACAAGGTCACTTAACTGACTGAGCGATGAAGCTGTTCTCGCGTCAGGCCGCCCGTCTCCGTCAAAATCGTTTCCTACTGCATTTTCAACGCAGAAGAGTGATATTACCTTCTCTATAGTTGATTCATTCTTTTCTGACAGGGCGCTTACAGGTATACCCGCGGCCATCCAGTTCGCATAGCTTCCCTCAGCGTATTTTTTCAGATCGTCAAGGCTGCTGCCGTAACGGAACTCTATATGGAATGTCTCATCCGGAGTGTCAGGTGCCATAAAGAAATACCTGTATTCGCCTGAATTTTCATCAAGGCTCTTTAATATAGTAAAATCTTCCATTACAGGCTGATCGCCCATGCAGATATCAGCCATCCCTATGTAACGATACGCATGTGAGAACAGCTCCGCGCCGTCAGCATCATATCCTGATATTTGAGTTCCGTTAAATACAAGCCTGTCAAGCTTCTTTCCGTCAACAGTTCTGAAATCGCAGAAGAACTGATCCTTAAGCGCTCCTGCGTTAAAGTCCGCTTCGCTTCCTCCTATGCTCTGCTTCATTACTGCGGCAAGTATATCCGCATCTGTACTGTCGTCTTCCTGCCCGAATGTCTTTCCTGTGCCGATGACTGCAGCGCTGTAGTCATGCCAGTAATGATCGTATTTGCTGTTAAATGTCGCGCCTGTGAAAAGCTGCTGATATTCTTCTGAAATAGCGCTTATCAGGCTGCCGCTGTCTTTATCGTCATACTGGTCTGAGCTTTCGTACATCATCGACGTAGTGCCGGTGACGGCAGATGCCTTGTTGCCATTTATTGTAAGATCATCTGTATTATTTTCGCCTATCGTGCATCCTACTGCACGTCCAGCTACAGCGCCGGGCGCTGAAAAGCCGTATACAGAGTTTTCGTCTGTTCCCGCAGTTACGCTTCCTGTTATAGTATTGCCTGATGCATTGAAGCGATGCTCCATTCCGAGGTAATACATTCCCGTTCCGACAAGTCCGCCAACGTGTGTTGCGCCGGGCGCGCTTACAGACGCATTTACAGTATTTCCGGTAACAGATGTAGGAGCCGCCGGATCACTGTTTACATCTCCTGTCGGCTGCGTTCCGTTTCCTGTGTAGCCGCACAGACCGCCTATCGCATGTCCGCCCTTAGGGGCATTTATGCTGACGTTTACGTTGTTTCCGCTTATCTCAGTCATGAGCTGGCCGCTGCCGCACAGACCACCGAGACCTACAGGCTCGTTTCCTTCAGCATTTATAGTTACATCGTTTACAGTACAGCCTTCTATCGAACCGCCGAAGCCGCCGCCTACTATACCGCCGCCGCACTCTGCCATATCGTACTGTATGATCCTGCCGTTATCGAACTTATTGTTCCCGAGTACATTTATATCTGTTTTTTCAGATCTGCAATTTGCAATATTTACAGACGAACTTCCGCCTATGATCGCGCCTACGCAGTTGCTTCCCGATATCGTATTGCGCTTGCCTTCGCTGGCTGTAAGAGTTACATTTGTAACGCTTCCGCCGTTCATTGCATAGCCGATGACTCCGCCTGTAGCCATTGAACCGTGATCGTCAGTCACCATGCTCTCGTCAACATTTACAGAGACATCCTTTACTATCAGATCATGGATGTTTGCTCCGCTTCCAGTCATGTCCATCGTATATCCGAAAAGACCGCCTGAGATCATCATGCCGACGCTGTCAGGCATAACGTCAACGATTATATTAGATACCGTATGACCGCCACCGTCGAAGTTTCCGCTGAATATCTTTGATATATCCGGATTATCATAGCCTGTTGAAAAATCTACTGTACCTATAGGGAGCCATCCGTGGTAAATGTATGCGCCCATGTCCATATTAAACATATTGAGATCGATATCTGCATCAAGCTTATAATTTGCTGATGGAGCATATCGTACAGAATAAAGTGCTTCAGGCGTTGTGATGATATATGGTGATGATGCTGAGCCGTCACCTCCCGAAAACACTCTAACATTGCCCTTTTGACCGTCTATTGTATCAAGCTCTGTAGCGTATCCTGCCATTCCGACATCGCTCTTACCTGTAACTTTAACATCTGCACTCGATTCACTTATATTGTAGCGAGACGGTACAGGGAAATATGTTTTAGTTCCTTCTATGTAATATCCTCCGCCGATAAGCTTTCCGATACGTTCTGCATCAGATCCTACAGTAATGCTGCCTTTTACACTGCAGCCAGATACATTTGTCGCTTCAGAATCTCCCGTCGTTCCTGTATATCCCAGCATGCTCCCAACTAAGTACGCATGCTGACCGTTTACTGATACTGATACATTATCAGTCTTACAAGCTGTTACATACTCAGCCAAAACCGCGCAGCCCGAAAGACCGCCTATACCGTAAACATACGGGCCGTTATCAACATTGATGCTGCTGTTTTTAACAGTACAATTGTAGAGTCTGCAGCCCTCAAAGCCGCCGCCGAGTATGCCGACATCGTGAACATTTTCTGTATACGCCGATGCCTCAGACTTTGTTTCTACTACTACCTTCGCACCATCTACATCACAGTAGTTGAACTCGGAATCCATACCAGCGCCTGTAACTAACGCTATCATATTAGGCGCTGTAACTCCGCTGCCCGGTCCGAAAGCGTCGTTTTCAGAGAGTTTTCCCTGAAGCTTATTGTTATTGCCTGTTATATCTACATTATTGATAGTACTTTCAAATGCGTAACCTACAGCAGCGCCGACCATGCAAGTTCCCTTTACAGAAACGTTTTCAAGACTGAGATCCTTTATCTCTGCTCCGGCGGTGACGCCGAAAAGACCCGCTGCCATCATTCCGTCTATGTTTATGCCGGTTATCTTATGGCCTTTTCCGTCAAACACGCCCGAAAAAGCCTTTGATTCATCAGGCGTTTCTCCGTCGCCATTTGTATTTTCAAACTCGCCGATAGGCATCCATGCTCCATAAGATGAAAGGTCGATATCACTGTCAAGCACGTAATAAGCGTCCAAGTCGCCCGCCACAGCTGCAAGCTGTTCCGCCGTCTTTATCACATACGGATCGTTTTCCGTACCGCTGCCGCCCGCAAACGCAGACGATGAATCAGCAAACGCCACAGAAGGCGTCATAGACAACGCCATCGCAGCCGCAGCTATCCATGCAATGATCCTGTTTTTCCTTCTTTTCAAGATTCTCCCTCCTTCAGCACCTCTATAGTTAGCAGTAACTAACCTCACGGTAAAAATTTTTTGCAGGAGCACTCCACCTGCAATTCAGTTAGTAATAGCTAACCCAATAACAATTTTTTATGCAGACCGGATATCCACCGACCTGCATCCTGTATTGATATTAGCACATATACCATAAGCATGTCAATAGTATGCATGTTCTGTTTACGTTATAAGAATCTCGCTTGCTCAGAACGCAGCGACCGCTTGCAACGAAATGGGAGGAGCCGCAGCTCCTCCCATTTCGTTATATTTATGAACAATTCTGATTTACGATTTTAATAACTAATTAATTATATTACTTTTATCCTTTAAAGTAAACCTGTTAATTAATTACAGCGCTCTGATCAGTCCGTAGAAAAGGCTGAGATATTCATTCTCTACCTTTTCAAACGGTACCGGCTCAAAGTCTATGTGTATATGTGTATCAGGTTCTTCCTGGTCGATGTCCATGTTGAGAAGGACTGTAAGATCATAGTAAAGCATATCGTCATCTATCTGCTTCACCTGCTTCTGCTCTTCATCAGTAAGCTTCGATCCGAGATACTTTGTATATATTATGTCAAGAAGCTTGTTTTCATGCTCTATATACTGCGGCAGCAGCTTCTTTACAGGGCGAGGTATATCGCACATATACGCCTCTGACGCGTCATGAAGCAGACACGCGAGAGTCACTCTGCGGCTACAGCCGCGCGCTGCTGCCTCACGACAGCAGTTCACGCAGTGCTGAGCTACTGAAAAGAAAGATTTAACATGTCCGTTGCCGCGGCACTGGAGTGAGAGAGAGTGCGCGACATCCCGGATGTCGATAAGATCCGGATCCGGGTCCATGACGTCAAAACATTTTTCTGTATATGTATTTATCCAGTTCATAGTGTGCTATACCTGCTTTCCCGCGAGTATCTCTTTATAGTCCGCAAGGTTTTTCTCAAGCAGCGCCGGCGTATCAAGTCCGTAAGGGCACTTGCTGCTGCACTGCCCGCAATGCAGACATTCTTCTATCTTCATCATTTTTTCCTGCATGGCAGGAGTCAGCTGTGCTGACTGCGGTGCGCGCCTTATCATAAGCGACATACGCGCGCAGTTGTTTATTTCTATTCCGACAGGACACGGCATACAGTATCCGCAGCCGCGGCAGAAATCTCCGATCAGCTGAGCCCGGTCGGTCTCTATGATCTTCTTTATCTCTTCAGTCATTCCCGGCGGATCCATCATATATGAAAGGAATTCGTCAAGCTCGCTCTCGCGCTGCACGCCCCATATCGGCAGCACGTGACTGTACTGTGGCTGGTCGAGGAAGGCGAATGCCGCAGCCGACTTTGTTATAAGTCCTCCGGACATCCCCTTCATGGCTATAAACCCCATATCCGCCTCGCGGCACTTCCTTACGATCTCTTCATCTTCAGGAGTCGCGAGATAATTAAAAGGAAACTGAAGCGTTTCATAAAGACCTGACTCTATCGCATCAAGCGCTGTACGCTGCCTGTGGTTAGTTATGCCTATATGACGTATCTTTCCCTGCGCCTTTGCCTCGAGCATTGCCTCGTACATCCCGCTGCCATCGCCCGGTTTCGGACAGACAGCAGGATTGTGGAACTGATAAAGATCTATATAGTCGGTATCAAGCTCGCTAAGCGACGTCTCAAGCTGAGACCAGAACTGATCCGGCGTGTCAGACATAGTCTTTGTCGCTATGAACACTTTATCGCGCATGCCCTTGAACGCGAGCCCTACCTTATGCTCGCTGTCCGTATAAAAACGCGCAGTATCAAAGAACGTCACACCGTGATCATACGCCTTTCTAAGAAGGCGTACGGCCTCATCATCAGAGATGCGCTGTATCGGCAGAGCTCCGAATCCCGTTTTATCTGTAATTATTTCTGTTTTTCCCAATCTCATATCAGCCATGCTTTACCTCGTACAATTAAAATATATTAAAACGATCTATCGCCAGACAAACATATCATAAATATGCAAATGTCAAAATGTCCAAATGAATACGACCCGCAGCAGGCGTCAGCGCCTGAACGAGCTATCCACTCAAAATTATATTACTAACGGTAAATTATTTCAATTATTCAATCGTACAGGCGCCTTTATAAATACCGCGAATACCGCGCTGCATATGACTCATATCCGGATGATCATATTCAACACGGAGCTGAAGCGCTTTTGCAGTCCCCTTTACCGCAAGGCGCTTCATCCGTCTGAGGCAGCATGCCCGTAATCGATGTCTGTATTATAGCAATCTTACCTTACAGGAAAGTCAACAGGAATATTCATAAAATTTCTGTAATTTTTACGAACAGAAAATCGGTCCTGCCAATATAGTTCAGCCTCGCGCGCCGGGCGCGCGCACATAGCTGAAAGCATTGAAAACAGCGGCTTTCGCAAAAAGCTCAGCCGCTGTTATTTTTTCAGTTTTTTATTTTCCGTATCTATTTCGGAGCATATGAAATATTGATTTTCCCTCGGTCATAGTTTTGACGCATTTACTCTTCACGTACGTTTTCACATGCTTCCTCAGACGCGTCCGGCTCGCCATGTACAACGTTTCTTAGCAGGATAGTCTTTAAAATAAACAATATTATTATGATCGCCGCCGGAAATATGTATCCCAAAGCATTCCATACGCTGCTTTCGTCAGTTATCATGAGATTATAAAGCGCGTGAAGCGTGACGCTTACACCGTAAAGACCCATAGTCCCCGTTACCATAAGCCAGCTCTTTCTGAAAATGTATGAAAGGCCGAATCCTATGATTATGCCCGAAAGTATATGAAGAGCTCCTGCAGACATGCCGCGTATAACCAGAAATATCAGGTCATCAGCACCGTTTGCTGTCATATAGCACGCGTTCTCAAATGTTGCAAATCCGCCGCCGATCGCTATGGCTGCAGGTGTGAGCTGTGACGGCTCAGGCTCAATCACCAGAAAATAAAAAAGAAGCGGCAGGAGCTTGATAAGCTCCTCGCACACAGGCGTTATCTCTATGGCAGCGATCATTTCATCAGCGCCGTATGCTGACATGAAAAAGCTGTTTACATAAGCAGAAAGCATGCATACAAGCATACCCGTAACTATGAAAAACGTGTATCTCCTTGCTGCGCCTTTTATGAAGAAAAGCGAGATAATGAGAGGTATAGTAATACATATAAATATATTTTCTATATATATCACTGTTCCTCACTCCCCTCTTCATATCCTGCTACTGCCTCTTTGTACAGAGCGCCCGCAAATGACGCCATCATCAGCGTAAATGTTATATCTACAGCGAAATAAAGGTTGAATCTCGTATAATCATGCGTAAATACAGATACTATATATACAAGAGACTGCAGCACTGCGGCAGCAAGAAACGTTATATCAAGGCGCATGCTCGCGCCGGTGAGAGCCGCTCTGTGCACGCCTCTTGCTGCTTTGTATGCAAGAGCTGTAACAGTGACAGAAAACAAGCCTCCCATGACTGACGGCCCGTACAAAATGACAAATGCCGCCACTATACATACCGCTATCCCGACCGGTATCCACGCAAATATCGTCCTGCTCTCTTTCTCATGCCCCCTTTCGCGCATCATCGCAAGCGAAAGGAAAAACATATGCGCGGCAGTCCATGATATCTCTGACACGTAAAATATCTTTGCATTGTATGATAATATAATAATATGAAGTACAAAAAACAGAGTTCCCAGCATAAAGCTCGTATAGCCGAAAGCCAGCGTCATAAACATCCTGCTGCAGCGCGCGCTGCGCTGTGAAAGCTTTACGGCCGCAATATATGATATAAGTGCTGAAACAAACATAACAAATACCTGAAACAGGTTGTCTATTATCTCAAAATTCATACATTTCACCGCCTGCGGCCGGCCGCAGCATCCCTGTCGCCATCATCATCACTTTTATTTTTGCTTTTATCATCACTATGACCCATTCGATGACTCATTCGCTTTTTTTCAGCGCCTCGAATCCTGAATATAACAAGAGTCAGGCACACGCCCAACGCAAACGACATCAGACCCATAATGACGTAACCCGCTGCCGGGGCTTCAGATATAATGCTCGCTGCCCCGTATCTGTACGTAACATCGCCATTTTCAGCGGTTTTAATAAGCGACGGCATGAGTGCGCCCACGCACACGACTATCATGATACACGCAGCCATGCAGCCTGCCGACGCAATGCGGCGTTTTTTTAAATTTTCTTTTATTTTTATTTCTTTCTTAAGCTCATCTGTTCTCTGCGATATGAGCTTCATACGTTCCTCAGTCGTTTTCATATCTGAAACCCTCGTTTTCAAGGATAGTCCTAAGTCTCTGCTTGCCGCGGTAGATCAGCTTCGTTACCTGGCTCTCGCTTTTATGCATTATCACGCCGGCCTCTTTATAGCTCATATCCTGTGAGTATACAAGATACAAAGCTTCTCTATACTCGGCCTTTAACTGCGACATTGCTCTGTAAAGGCCGGTCTTTTGCTCGTTTTCCATTATACGCGAGTCTGCCGTGTCGCTGTGCGGTATCTCAAATGTAAGCTCGTCGATGCTCACAAATATCCTGCTGCGCCTTTTATGGCGCAGTGCAAGATTTCTCGCCGTCTTGTATATGTACGCTCTGAAGCTTCCTTTCCGGGTCACAGGACGCTCTTTTGCGAACATCTGCGCAAACGCTTCGATCATTATATCTTCAGCTTCGTGCATATCATGTATATATCCGTTTACATAAAATGTAAGAGCATCACCGTAGCGCTCTACAAGCATCTCTGCAGCTTTTGCGTCTCCTTTCAGGCTCCGGCGGTACGCTTCCTCATCCTGAGATATATTTTCCGTAAGGACAGCGTCAGATCCTGAACCGTTTTGTCCTGTATATTCCATATCGCTTCTCTTTCCCCCGTTTTTTAAACGTGTCAGCGCACTGACAGACCGGCTTGACCGCCGGACCGGTTTGGCGCATAGCCTGCTCAGCGTACGCAGGAAGGCAGCTATGCTGCCTTCTATGTATTTTACTTTATATATTTCCTGAGCAATTCTATGAGATCATTCACATCTACCGGCTTAGACATATGATCGTTCATACCTGCGGACAGACATTTTTCTATATCCTCAGCAAATACATTTGCTGTCATCGCTATGACAGGTATCGTATGCGCCTGCGGATGATTAAGCTTTCTTATCATGCGCGATGCCTCTATGCCGTCCATTACAGGCATATGCATATCCATAAGTATGGCATCGTACGTTCCGTCAGCCGATGCGTTGAATTTTTCAACGCACACAGCACCGTCCTCAGCGCGTTCCGTATGTATGCCGCGTGCCGCAAGCATCTCCGACGCTATCTCATAATTAAGATCGTTATCTTCTGCTATAAGGATATTTATACCTTCAGGCTTAAATTCTCCGGTATCTTCCTTTTCGGCGCCGGGCGCCGGCTCTGATCCGTCTGCATACGGAAATTCCAGCGTTATCGTGAATTCAGTGCCTTTTCCTGTTTCACTCTTAACTTTTATATTTCCATGCATCATATCGATAAGCTGCTTTACTATCGCAAGTCCGAGCCCGCTTCCGCGAACAGTGTTCAGCCGTGTATCTATTTCACGCGTAAATTTGGAGTACATTTTTTTCATGAACTCCTCCGACATTCCGGATCCTGTGTCACTTATGACGAATACGAGCTTCACCTTTCCGCTTTCAGCGCTCTCCTGCTGAGAGATCCCAAGCCTTATACTTCCCCCCTCAGGCGTATACTTTACAGCGTTTGACAGCAGATTCATATATATCTGCTCAAGCCTGGCTCTGTCAGCTATGAACTTATGGTGCATTATGCCGTTTACATTATATATAAATTTAAGATCCTTGTATGACTTTACATTTTCTGCATCCGTTTTAAAGTCAGCTATCATCTCATCAATATCGATAGTATCCTCGTGCAGTCTCAGCAGACCGCTTTCTATATCTGAGATATCAAGTATATTGCTTATGAGCTGATGCAGGTGCTTTCCTGTTCTGTTTATTTTTAACAGGCATTCTCTTACTTTTTCTTCATTATCTATATTGTCAGCGGCTACCTGCGTAAGTCCCATCACCGCATTGAACGGTGTTCTCAGATCATGTGACATTCGTGACAGAAAATCCGATTTTTCTTCATTTGCGCGGTTTGCCTCTTCAGCAACTACCATCCAGTTGTACTCGCGGCGCTTCATATCGCTTATGAGTCTCGTTACATACAGTACATTTGTAAGCTCGCCGTTTTCATCACGCTTTTTTTCTATAAAACGCGCCATATGCCAGTTTCCATCGTTAGCCAGATATTCTATAGCTACGCTCTCGTCATTTTTCATGCGCTGCGGCAGATCTGAAAGGTCAAAGAAATTTCTCACACGCTCGCGGTAATCAGGCGATACGAAGCTGTCGCACAGCTCCATCATCTTTGACGATGCCCTTCCCATATGTCCTGTCAGCCTGTGAACGTCATTGCTGCTTGATATTTCCTCATAAAAATCATCACGAAGATCTATGCGGTATATCGAAAAATATATCCTGCTTATGGAAGATATTATCTCATTATTGAGGTTGGCCTCAGCAAGTGCGTCTTCAAGCTCGCGCTGATGCTTCCGGCGCTCTTTAAGCAGCTCGTCAGTATGTCTGAAGCCTATGATCACCCTGTACGGATCATCCGCCCCCAGAGGGCGGCTCACAACTGCATCGAAGTATTCGTGTCCCTGAGGATTCGGAACACTCTGATAGTGGTAGACAAACCTTTCCTTAGAGGAAAGTTCGCGCATTATATTCTTTATGCTGAGCTTATCAAGAAAGTCAGGCGAATTCTCCTTTACTACAAACCTATCGTAATATCTGCGTATCATGAGCTGATAATCGTGAGACGCATTATCATACTCGTCTTTATCATAATCAAAAAATTCTGTCGCATTCGCCACATTATCCAGCTTGCATATCTCAAACGTAGCACTTGCAAGATCTACATAGTATACCGATGTATAGTCCATGCAGAGCGCCGCCAGTACCTGCTTATCCTTTTCCAGAGCCTCAAGGCTCTGATCGAGTTTTCCCCTGTTTTCTTTAAGCAGCTCTCCCATGCGGAAATTTTCGCGTGCGTTTCCCAGGTGTCCTCCAACTACAGCAAGAAGATGTATGAAAAGCTCAGATTTCTGCATTTCCGGGTTATCAAGCCCTATAAATCCGCTCAGGCTTTTTCTGCTGAATATAGGGAACGCTATAAGAGTTTTTATATTCTGTACCTTGAGGATATCGTACTCTGACGGCATGATGCTCTTTATATTTTCTATATCCTTTATGACTATGCTCCCGCCCCTTTCAAACACAGACTGCCAGTACGGCATATCTGCGAATTCCACAGACTGCAGCTTGTCTATCTGAGGCGTCACGCATGTACTGCACCACTCAAACGCATGCCTGTACGCAGTGCCGCTCTCATCTGCGTCAAATATATACACGCGCTCGGAGCTCGTATAGTCGCCTATGACTCTGAGCATGGTATTTATCGCTTTATGCATATCTTCCATACTCTGGGCACGGTCGATCATGACCATCTGCTGAAATATCAATTCCATATCTTCCAGCTTAGACCTGACGTTTTCATACTCTCCTTTTCCCTTTTCCCCTTTTCCTGTAAATATCCTCATTTATGATAATTCTCCCGTAAAACGTTTTTCAGCGTAAAATAAGCTACATTAATATGTATTAAATTAATAATAATTTTATAGTTGTGATTTGTCAATAACATAGCCATATGACTCAACAGCTGCAAGCGCCCGGCGCTTGTATACATGCGCAGCCACGCATACAAAAAAGACCCTCCGGATACCGTATCCGAAGGGTCTTTTGAGCTTAATGTCTGCTTTAAATTCTAAAACATATATATTTTTACTGCGCTGCGCTCATCCGCTGCGTACCTGTATTTTTATTTCAGTTTTCAGATGCCGATCTTATCGCCGCTGCCTTTTCACGTATGCGCTGCATCTTTTTTCTGAAAGTATCAGGTCTCACGCCGAAATGCTCAGCAGTTTCTTTCAACGTTCTTTTTTCAACGGCATGATATTCAAGCATTTTACGTTCTGTATCACTAAGAACTGTCATGTACCGATAAAGTTTTTCCTCACAGTTATCGCGCGCATGATCCTCCTCTGCAGATGTCCTTGCTCTTTCAGCATCAAGAGCTGTCACTGCTACCTCATCATCTATCCTTACCATATCAGCCGGATGCTTTCTTTTTTCTCTCGCCAGCATGTTCTTAGCTACAGACTCTGCTGTAAGCTCCACGTATTTCTTTGCCGAATTTGATCCTATATCTTCTATACGATCCATATAATCAAGTATCTTTATGTAAGTATCCTGTGCCGCATCCTCAGCATCAGCCCTGTTTCCAAGTATCCTCAGGCATACTCTGTATATATACGGCCCGTACAATTTACTTACCGCTTCCAGTTTTTCCATTTTTATATTGTCTGTCATACTATTCCTACCGAATTTCATGAAAAAGTAAAAGCATATAACGTAAACTGCCTTGCAGGTTAAATTCACCGGGGCAGATCTGCTGGTACAGTAAACAGTAAGTAATGCAACGTAGAATAAAACAGTTATCATGAGCGCCGGCCGGGCCGGCGATAGCAGATGTACCGCATTGCTGCGTATATTGTCTGCAAAGCATTATGATCTATTATGTAATCTATTTTTAACGCGGACCTGTAATGCCGGTCTTGCGCATGGCGTCTTTCATATTTTGCAGCATTATCATAAGGAAATGCCTCTCATCCAGCGTACAGTCTGACATTATATCGTATACATCGTTTATCCACGGCTGCTTAGCTGTATCGCCATCAAGGTCGGGGTCGTAAAGGCCTGATTCCTCAAACACCTTTTTTATCTTGCTCACTGTCTTCAGACTGAATTCTGTCTTTCCATTTTCCATATTAGATATGTGCTGCATAGAAACGCCTGAACGATTTGCGAGCTGCTGCTGAGTCATCCCCAGCTTTTTTCTGTTTTCACGTATCTTGCGTCCAATATTGGTGTAGTCATTATCCGGCATCAGTTACCTCCGACAGCTTTGCTGCGAATATAACGTAGCGCCAAATGCTTCCCTGCCTCTGCAGGCGGCAGCCTCCATCCCTGACTTCCGGTCGCGGGTCATAAGCCTGCCAGTGCTCTGCTACGCTTTAAATGAATATACGCTGTCATGTGCATTTTAATCATTGAAGCGGAATTTATCTATCACCTGTACCAATAAACTATTGGTATATTGGTTATTCTTGATATTTTTTCTTAATTTTTTTTAAATTTTACTCATTTTGTGTCTGCATCATCTTTGGAAATATCACCTTACAATAAGAAATTTTATCTCAGCCATAAACTCACGAAGCATATTGTTAGGCAGATAAGCTTTATTAGAACCGGCTGATATGCCCTTTGCATTTTCAAGACCCTGACGTTCTGCTGTCTGAAGAGCGCGCATGACGTGAAAATTATTTGTAACGATCCCGACAGCAGCATCACTGTTTATATATTTCATGCTGTTTGATATGTTTTCAGCTGTCGTTTCAGACTTTTCTTCTTTTATTATCCTGTCAGCAGGCACGCCTTTTCCCTCAAGATACTCAGCCATGATGACTGCCTCAGGCTCCGGTTCATTTGCCCCCATGCCTCCGGATACTATACATACAGTTTCGCTGTTTTCTGCAAGGTACTCCGCAGCTTTATCAAGCCTGTATTTCAGTACCGAGCTTGGTCCGCTTTTGTATACCTGCGCTCCGAGAACTATTATATAGTCAAGATCATCGCCCCCGTCATCATCAAAATGACTGACTGCGCATACCTGAAATCCGGCAAATAAAATAAGACCTGCACATACGACTGCAATAAATATCCTCCGAAGCGCCAAAGGCGCTTTTTTCCACAAGCCTGTCCAAAACGCTGCTGCCAGGCAGCAGAAAAAAACTGCGATCAAAAGCCAGACAGCGAAAAACGCCGTTCCTGACCCTGCGGCGCGTACAAAGCACCCGTATACTGCGCATATTACTGCCGCTGCTGCAGATACTAACGTCAATATCCTGTATAATGATGATCTTTTTCCCATTTTACGCTGTGTCCCCTGTTTCCATACAGCGCCGCAGAAAGTTAAGTATCAAGCATATATCTTCATTTTTTATTTCCAGGCGCTGATCTGTCTTTGATTCTAATATTATAATTTTGAAATGTAAATGACATTACAGGCGTAGCATTACACATTATTCGCCATTTTTCAACGTTTTTCTACATAAATATGCTATAAAGATGCTGTTCTTTAAAAAAAATCAAAAAAATAAAAAAAGTTGTTGACATGAAGCAGCCATATGGCTATAATAATCTATGTTGTCAGTCAGTGATACACAGTTACGACAGACACACTGAGGTATTCCAAGGTAGCTCAATGGTGGAGCACTCGGCTGTTAACCGATAGGCTGTGGGTTCGAGCCCCACCCTTGGAGCCAGTTTTGCCGGGGTGGCGGAATTGGCAGACGCACGGGACTTAAAATCCCGCGATCCTTACCGATCGTACCGGTTCGACCCCGGTCCCCGGCACCATCTAAAATACATTTTAGACTTAACTGAATAACAAGAATAAACATCGCGGGATAGAGCAGTTGGCAGCTCGTCGGGCTCATAACCCGGAGGTCGCAGGTTCGAGTCCTGCTCCCGCAACCAGTTTTAAAGCCTTGAAACTTCAATGTTTCAAGGCTTTTTTCATGCTGTGAAAATTATGTGTTTTCCACCCTTTTTTAGTTTTGGGCAAGAATTCGGGCAATGTACTTCAGTTTCAGGTAAACTACTACAAATCACTACAATAACAGTTACGGTTTAGTAACATTTAGTATAGAACGAACAAATATATTGAATATACTGTACATGGTATGTTATAGTAAATATGTCCTGATGGACAATACAACAACATATGGAGAGCCAAGGCGGCTGCCCCTGAAAGGGGGTGAGGCTTATGTTTACATACAATACAGCTATGTTGGTACTTGCAACAGTGAGTACAGTAGCAACAGTTATTGGCGTTATCATAGCAATCTTAAAAAAATAACCGCCCTCGGCAAAGGTTTGCGGTTATTTTTTAAAACCATATAATCGGTAGCCGTCAAGCTCTCCGTTGTTGTTTAAATTATAACACGATACGAAAAACTACGCAACAGCAGAAAATATACAAAAAGGCAATGATGTGTTTTTTCACCCGTTTTTTAGTTTCGGGCAATACTATCCCGCGCGGTGACGCGCGCTTCCTTTTGGGGCTTATTACTTTCATAAAACAGACCGCTTACCTGTGAAGATAAGCGGTCTTACTTTTAAAATATCTTAATTTTTCTTTCCTCTTACGGCATTTACGATAAGGCAGAGCGCTATCGTTATGACCATGTCCGGAAGCGTGTTTCCCACAGGGATGTCAACCGTCATCAGATAGCGGTAAACAACGAAGCCTGCCAGCCAGATGATCATATTAGGGATGTCTACTGCAGCAGTGCTTCTGTCCTTCTTTATGATAAAGTAATCAACGATCTGGATCGCGATCATAGGTGCAAATACCGAGCCTATAAGATAAAGGAAGTTCGTTATATTGTCCATAGGATAAACTATGGCAGCTATCGTTCCGATAACGGCTACGACTATAGCAGCGTGCTTTCCTTTTATCTTTGAGACTATCGACTCGCTTGATACGCCTGCGGAGTACGCGTCAAGGAATGTCGTAGTTACAGTCGAGAATATGATTATGAGCAGGCCTGCAACTCCGAGTCCGGCTTTTATCATGATCATCGATATGTCATACTCGCCCGTTATGATCGCTGCGCCCATGCCGATCACATACATCCAGCAGCTTACGAGGCCGTATACGACAGCGCTCACTGCAGAAGCGGCTACAGGCTTTTCAGCTTCTCTTGTATAATCACTTATGAGCGGCAGCCACGAAAGCGGCATCGCTACTGAAAGCTCTACGGCAGCGCCGAATGACATGGCGTCTGCGCCCTGAGCGTTAAGGTCTGCAGCGGCTCCGCCGCTGAAAAATATCATTTTGCACAGCACTATGGTAAGTATAAAAAGCGCAGCCATGGCTACTGTATTTATCTTGCCGAGGTTAGTTATGCCTATAAATATCCACAGGATGATAAGCGCGCCTATGACGAGACACCATATCCAGTTGCCTATATCTGCTACACCGCCGGCTGCGAGCGCGCCGTCGTATATCATTATGGCTGTCCAGCCTACGAGCTGCAGGACATTAAGCGCTGCAAACAGCATGCAGCCTTTCTGTCCGAAGCTCATTTTTGTTGACTCCATGGCGCTGCGGCGCGAGTTTCCGCCTATCACGCCGGCTAAAAACAGCATTATGCAGCCTATCACGTGACCTGTTAATATCGCTGCAAGACCTGTTTTGAAGCCCATGTCAGCGAAATATGTACCTGTAAGTATCTCTGCAAGCGATACGCCTGCACCGAACCATATAAGGCCGTTTTCAAATATCGAAGTGCGTTTTTCCATTATCTGCGCACCTCCTCTGCGCCTGCCGCAGCGGATCCGGCATTTTCACCGGCGCGGGCGCCGGCTTCGTCAGCTGTTACTGTAAATTCATTATTTATCGCAAAACCATGATCCATAGGGCCGCTGCCCTTTCCCAGATCAAGCATTGCTGCAAGCGCGCCCGATATGTACTTTTTGGCGCGGTCTACCGACTCCTCCAGACTGAATCCCTTTGCGAGATTTGACGCTATGGCGCTTGAAAGAGTACATCCTGTACCGTGTGTATTAGGATTGCTTATACGCTTTCCGTAGAACCACCTCATGCTTTCGCCGTCAACGAGCAGATCGTTTGCGTCGTTTATGCTGTGGCCGCCCTTACAGAGGACTGCGCAGCCGTATTTTGCGTTTATGGCGCGGGACGCGGCGACCATGTCATCTTCATTTTTTATGGTCATTCCTGACAGGACCTCAGCCTCCGGAATGTTTGGAGTTATAACTGAGGCTATCGGAAGGAGCTCTGCTTTCAGCGCTTCTATCGCCTCATCGCTTATGAGCTTTGCGCCGCTCGTCGCTACCATGACAGGGTCAACGACAATATTTGCGGCATCGTATTCCTTGAGCTTTTCAACTATCGCGGTTATGATGCCGCCTGATGATACCATGCCTATTTTTACTGCATCCGGACGGATATCTGTGAAGATATTGTCCAGCTGTTCCTTCAGGAATTCAGGAGTTACGTCCATTATCCCTGTTACGCCGGTCGTATTCTGGGCAGTAAGGGCCGTTATCGCGCTCATAGCGTACACGCCGTTCGCGATCATGGTCTTGATATCTGCCTGGATGCCGGCGCCTCCGCTGGAATCGCTTCCTGCGATCGTTAATGCTTTTTTCATAATATAAAACTTCCTTTCCCGACGACAGCTCGCGCTGACGCCATGACAGCATTAATTTTGTAACGCGACCTGAAGTGGTGCCCCCGACAGGCCGCGGATATATCATCACAGCAGCTGGCTGCTGTAATATTCCGGTATTATTCAATTATCCGGTCTGATGCTGCGAATAACGTCTCACTTGCTGTCAGACCGGTATACATGATCTTCTATGCTATTTATCTACTGCTTTACAGCCTCGGAAACGGCTTTTTTAAGCTCCGCAGTTGCAGCTTTTATATCCTTCTGAGCGAATATAGCGCTTATAACTGCAACTCCGACTATCCCGGTATCTGCAAGCTCGCAGACATTTGCTCCTGAGACGCCTCCTATAGCGACTACAGGTATGGAGACAGCTTCGCAGATAGCTTTCAGAGTTTCCTTTGATACCTCTACAGCGTCATCCTTTGAGCCTGTAGGAAAAACGGCTCCCACGCCAAGATAATCGGCTCCGTGCTTTTCCGCAAGCAGCGCCTGCTCCACAGTCTGCGCAGATACGCCTATTATCTTGCCGGGACCGAGCTTTTCCCTAACGGCGCCCGCTTCCATGTCGCTCTGGCCTACGTGAACGCCGTCAGCGTCCATCGCGAGAGCGATGCCAACGTTGTCGTTTATTACGAACGGCACGCTGTATTTTGCGCAGAGCTTTTTCAGAGCTTTAGCTTCTTCGAGAAAATGCTCTTCATCAAGAGTTTTTTCGCGGAGCTGAACGAACGTCGCGCCGCCCTCAAGGGCGTCCTCTACCTGCTCATAAAGCGTCTTGTCTCCGGTCCATTTGCGGTCTGTGACCGCGTAAAGCAGCAGCGAGTCCTTATCTGCTTTCATTATCTTCACCTTCTTAAAAACCTGATCCTGCGTGATCCTATCTGATCTCGTATTTTGCGCGGTCATTGAGCGTGCCTGCGTCCATATTGTATACAGCATCTATGATACGGTTTCTGTATGTAGAATTTCCGTCGCCGTCCTGCATGCGCTCCCAGCCGATCTCGCCCGCGATGCCCATAACGCATACCGCAGCAGCAGCAGCGTCGAGCTTTTCATCAGGGTTAGCTGTGACATACGCAGTCATCATGCCTGAAAGCTGGCAGCCCGTGCCTGTGATCTTACCCATCTCAGGACGGCCGTTTCTGATGACGTAGCATCTCTCACCGTCGCTTACGAGGTCTATAGCGCCTGTAACAGCTATGATGCTGCCTGTTTTTTTTGCGAGATCCTTCACGAAATCAACAGAGCTGTCGAGAGTTTCGTCAGTTACCGCGTCAGCCACGTCAGCGTCTACGCCTTTAGTAGTGCCGCTTCCGAACGCAAGCGTCTTTATCTCCGAAATGTTGCCTCTGATAACAGCAAGATCGAGCGTGCTCATGAGCTTTACAGCAGTGTCTGTGCGCAGAGCGCTCGCGCCGGCTCCTACAGGATCGAGCAGTATCGGATGTCCGAGCTCATTTGCGCGGTTCCCGGCGATCGTCATAGCCTCTATGCTTCTTTTGTTGAGGGTTCCGATGTTTATGTTAAGTCCGCCGCATATAGACGTGATGTCAGCGACATCGTCAGGCTCGTCAGACATTATAGGGCTGCCGCCGCACGCGAGCAGGATATTGGCTACATCGTTCACAGTTACATAATTTGTGATATTGTGTACCAGAGGCACGCTGTTTCTTACATTTTCAAGATACTTTCCTAACATTTCCTTTTTCTCCTTTAAAATCATCCCGGCGTAATTTATGGAACAATTTTGTAACGAATAACTGAAAACAATACTTTACTGTAAGTGCAGGATGCGGTACTGCTGATGAACATACGGAACACTCCGCGGTCGCAGAATGGGATGCTGCATTCCGTTCGCTTCACAGAGCTTCGTGTTAAAAATAACTCGCGGCAGAGAATGAATTTTCCTTCTGAAAATTCAACCATTGTAAGCGCTTACGCGCGTTCCGCTCAAACATATTTTTAATATATAGGCTCTGTTCACCTCACGGGCAGCGTCACCATTCAGCTCCGACGCTCCGCTTATCCGTATGTTCATCAGCTCTGCAGCATCTTTGTAATAATAGTAGCTGCAATAAAGTATACTTTACTGCAAATACAGGATGCGGGATCGCAGAATGATCTTTATCCTGACGCGCGCTCCCGCGCGCCCGCCCGGCTACCGGGCAGCTGCTTCCTGCACGCTGACTGCGCTTTCCTTACAAAAAGTAAAACTGCGGATACACCAAAACAGGGTATATCCGCAGCTTTACGATAAAATAAAAGCAAGAAATCAAAAATCTGAAGTATATTCCCTACGTTGGCATTACCCAAATCAGGTTATAAGGGTCAGGGCGACACAGCCCAATCTCAGCCCGCTTCAGGCGCGAGCACCCCTTTGGTTTTGTTTTCAGTTATATTGTATTATACTACCAGAATACAATTAGTTCAATAACAAGAATTTGTTGATATTTTATTTACTTTTATAAATTTAATAGCATGATAATTGACCACCACATACAATTACTCTACTATCAAACTCACGGGGGCGTGAATTGAAATTCAAATTCATTTGACTACCATATGAAATTGCATTACTCTCAAATTTATACTTACCGCGGTTTGCAATGTATCCAATTTGACTACCATATGAAATTACATAACTCTCAAACGAATACTTAGGTGGTAACAGAGTACCCATAATTTGACTACCATATGAAATTACATAACTCTCAAACGTCTGCCGTAAGGCGCTACCTTTTTAAATAATTTGACTACCATATGAAATTACATAACTCTCAAACCGGCCCTTGCACTTTATATATAAACCTCTGGGTTCACTACCATATGAAATTACATAACTCTCAAACCGCGACGCCGTTTTTTTTGTTTTCTCTTATGGTTCACTACCATATGAAATTACATAACTCTCAAACTCCAAACAGCTTCAGGCACTTTGCCCATTAGGTTCACTACCATATGAAATTACATAACTCTCAAACTAAAATTGTTACATAACCACATGCCCGCTTTGGTTCACTACCATATGAAATTACATAACTCTCAAACTTACGGAACATGGTTTTGTTATCGGCTTGAGGTTCACTACCATATGAAATTACATAACTCTCAAACGCGTCGCCAATTCCAACTATTCCAGCAACCGGTTCACTACCATATGAAATTACATAACTCTCAAACGACCTCCGGATATTGTGCGCTCAAATACTCGGGTTCACTACCATATGAAATTACATAACTCTCAAACCGCAGGCAGCAGCTTGACCATCTCGGTCTCGGTTCACTACCATATGAAATTACATAACTCTCAAACCTCAATTTTCAAGTCCATGCCCACTACAGCATCAATTTCAAATGATAGCTAACATTATTATATCAATGAATTATGCACATGTCTCTATCTAATATATATTTATTAGCATTTAATGGCATGTATGTATCATCACGCTCTATAAAAATACATGTTATATCCTGATATTCTGTCCACTTTTTTAAATGCTCATAATCGCTGTCACTAAAGTATATTTTACATCCAACCAGAAAAAATATATTAATATTTAAAAAGTCTCTGCTTACTTTTATATATTCAATTAAGCGCTCCGCAAAGCTACCTGAATATTCTTTAAGTTTAACGGAATTATTTTTTAATATCTGATCAAGTGAATATTCATCATTATAAACAAACTCATAATCTGATATATTTTTAAATTCATCCAAAATATTTACAAGTTGGCTGTGATTTGCTATGAATCGTTCATTTATGTCATTGACGATAATTTCATCTTGAAGATATTTAATGAACTTTTTATTAATTTTGCTGTTCTGCAGCGAAATATCCATTGTAGAAAAAATAACATCGCAGAACTTATTCATATCGAGGATATCGTAATCACCATTATAAAGTATAAGGTTCTCTTCTAGTTTATTTATTTGATTATATATATCAGATATAAATTTTTGGAAGTAAATATTATTTTCAATTATTATAAAATTAAGTTTTCTGGAATTTACTTCACATTCAAGATTATTCTCACCGTCAACTAATATCATATCACTACCACTCTCTGATCTGAATCAAGTACTGCAGATGTTTTTTCACCTACTACATATTCCATTTTCAAAAACTGCTTCTCGGTTATACATAACATCTGAACTATACCTTCTCTTGGTTTATTTGCTCTTATTGCTTCCATGACTGCATTTGCAACTGTTTGATTCATAGCAAGCTTACTGTATACACTCTCCTGCATCATCAAGAATCCTCTTTTTATCAAGAATTTTCTGAATCTCCTGTATTCACGCTTATCACTAAGAGATTCTGTAGGCAAATCAAAAAACACTATCACTCTCATAAATCTGTAACTCATATTGTTTTTATAAATTTTATCTGTGATATATCATTTTCATTAAGCGCTTTGAACACGCTTTTGCAATAGATTTTAATAGCATTGTTCAAAAACTGTTTTTTACCATCTATTATCAGCTCTTTGTCAAACATATACATAAGCTTCAATTTTTCCTCATGTTCAAATTTCTCAGGTTCCATATCCTTAACGATCCTATCTACTATAATTCTGCAAGGCTCCATCAAGTCAGACGAAAAATTAAACTGGTTAAACATATTCTCATGATATAGACCTAACTGCGTAATATATCCGCTCGAAACTATTTCACGATTAAAACATGATAATAATATCCCATAGCCATAATTCAACGCAGCATTTATGGCATTATCCTGACTTCGCGTAAAATTTAAACCAAATAATGCATTGAAGTACACTTTAGCGGCATGACCTTCCCTGTTAGTTTTATCTCCTAATTCTATCTCTGATATATATTTCTTAAGCATATCTGCTTGTTCATTCAAATCACAGTCATATAAATGCTGATATTGCTGACTTATTTTTTCTATAACTATCTCAGTCCAGACCATTTGTTTAATATGTTCCGACCAACCTACCTGATTCCTTATACGTATACTTGTATCATGACTTCCATAGTATGATACAAGTTCTGAACTTGGATTATGCTTTTCATCACAAAATATAACCTTGATTTTATTTTTAATAAGCTCATTTAAAAGCATCGCTGTCAGGGAGACAGCAGTTGACTGTATTATCAGCATAGCAATCTCCCCAATATAAATTTTAGTAGTTCGGTCAGCTTTTCTTATAACCATATAGTCCATTTTAAAGTCAAGCTTCGCATTCCCGGTAATTATTACATTTCTCCAGCTCATTATAATTTTTCTCTTGTTTCAAATAAACCTGTGACAGACTGATTTATCAATACTAATTCACTTTTTCCTACAGTATTTTTATTTATACTCATTCTTCCAGCACTTGAAGTCCCTCCTATTGACTGTAAATTAGCGGTTGTTGCAGCATCACATCTCAGCATAGTTAAAACTTCTTTTATGATCTTCACTTTATCTGATATATTCTCTAAATTTACAAATATGTTCCTTCCCTTTTCTAAAACAATTACCTGATTAGCCGGTCTATTTTTATATATTGTTGATGATAATTTAAAGCTTAATTCATCATATATTCTATCTAAATCAGTGCTTGTGAAACCATCATATTCCGCAGTCGGTTCGTATGTCATTCCAGTATTTATATAGCTTTCTATTTTTTTTATGGTTATATAGTTTTCTTTATTTAAAATCAACTGTACAGCATTCTTAAATAATATATCTCTAACTTTACCTCCTCTTATCCTCATTAAGTACCCATTAACAGAAATACACGCATTCTTTTTTATAGGATATCTCTTAACCTCCACATTATTATATTCATCCTTACTCTCTAAATATGTAACTATGACATTATTATCCTTAACTGCCATATTAGCAATATATATAGGTATATCAACAATATGTTTCTGTCGAACACCCTTCTTTCCGTCAAACTCTATTAAGGCAAATGCTGATGTCTTTGCACTTTTATATCCACCATATTTACTCGTATCCAGTTCTTTTTTTATGGGAATCATACTTTCATTTCCCTTTGGATAAATAGTTTCATCAAATAATTGTCCTTTTTCACAGTATGTATATTCGGTATAAAGGATATCATTTCTTTCTACATTTTTCTTAACACGCGCTATTGACTCATTGTTGTTTCTACGCCCATGCCATACGATTTTATTTCCACGCTTAACATCATAATCAAATACTTTCTTTATACTATAATTAGTATCTCTATTATTTTTTATCCACTTCAATGGATTTGATGTAAACTTAGCATTATAAACATCTCCTACAACAATATTTAAATATGCATCTTTAGCATGATGATAGTCATTTACAAGTCTTGACTTTACAATTTTATTATCATGTCTGAAGTCAGACACCAATCTAGCCTTTACATATACTACTTCCGATGTTTCATATATTCTTTTAAGAAGATCTGCAACAGCTTTTGTAGACTGTCTTGTTTCAACTATCTGCCTTTCTATAAATCCGGCTAACTCTTCATCTGTAAAATCATTGGTGCGTGTCAGACGATCATATTTCTTCTTACTCATAAAACCCTGATCATATAAGCTTTTCCAAGTACCTCGCATACGCTTTCTTATATCTGCAGAAAGTAATTCATTATCCTTTCTGCTATTCACATCCTTCTCTACAAGGACCATATTATCAATGCTGTCATCCTTTATCTTTGATCTAGGGTAAATATGGTCTATATCCCACTTTAAATTTCCTCTCATAAGCAGTTCAACATCTATTTCGTTTTCTGTATACATACATCTTCCTCGCTGTAAATAATACAGATATAATTTTTTACTGTTAAAGTCGCGTTCATCTCGTTCATTTATTTCCTTAAGCCAGTCACGAGTATCATCCTTGCATGCCTGATATAATTCTATAAGTTTATCCTTTCTCGATTTAGTCCTATTCTTTTCATTTTCATTACCACGCGCCATCTCAATAAATATTCGTTTAGGTTCCCCTTTCATTATCTTCTTTATTTCCTCTGTAATCTGAAGAGTCTGCCAGATCGCACGTTTATTTGCCGGTGAAGTAATCAAATCTTTAACAGCTATATCATATGTAATACATTCTATCTTTCCTTCATTTTCAGCATTTATTAAATCTATCTGCTCTCTGAATGTAAATCGTTTGCTCAGCAGCTGCATAAGATTACAATTTGTATTCCAAAGTGCATCCATAATATTAAAACATTCGCCTGTTTCAAGGTCAGTTCCTTCTATTCCTGTAAGGAATCTCTCAGAAAAATTTCCCCAGCCACTATAACTAAATCTTCCAATAGCTTTAATCTGCTCCGCATCAAATATCTGTGGATATTCTTTCTGTATAACAGCTTTTAACATTTTTGTGTCATTTCCGTAAATAGTTCTCCACTTGATTATATTCTCAACAATATCGGTGTATTTCACATCATCGATCCTATCTCCCAACACCTTCTTTTCAAAATCCAGATAAGACGTTAACGATGCTTTAAAATCTTTATCAAATCCGCTAAGATCCTCAAGTTCGAGCTCTGAATCAAATCTTTTCAGATAGTTTAATAATATATTTCCTTTGACTTTTGCCCTTTTGCAGAATAGATCATTATATATATTTTGCTTTAATTCAACACATATACCATTACCACGTATCTTCAAATTATTTAATTCATTCAATACCATGAATTTTGAATAAAGTACTGAATTCTTCGGTAAAACATCTTCACCTATTAGGTATGTACATTTATTGGTCATTCTACGTATAAATGCTTCATTTGATTTTTCAAGGTCAACCATTTCACGGAAATTCCATGGGTAGATTCTTCCTTCATTTTTTCTTACTACCCATGTATTTGATCCCTCATCAGCATGCCTCTTGCTTAACGGTCCCACATAATATGGAATCCTGAATGATGCCAATGACATGATCTTGTCCTTTACGGTTATACCATCTTCATCTGAATCATTAAGAAACGGTAAATATTTTTCTGCATTGTTTAATATTTTACTTAATTCATGAACATGTATCTGATTTGGTATAACTCCATTATCCTTTGTTCTCAATAACGGCAGAAGTGTATGATTCTCTGCTTCAAGCATCATTTCCTCTACAAGTTCTGCATCAGATATTTCAGGCTGCATGTTCTTTAAAATGCCTGACAAATTCTTGTAGAAATCCTCTTCAGAAGTTTTTTTCATAGAATACTTCATTCCATTTTTAGTTATGGATCCTATATAATTTCCGTAATTGCTCTTACCATTTATATCATTAAAAAATTCACGATACTGTTCTTTTGTGCAGTATTTTCTCATTATTCCTTTGAGCAGCTTTAAATTACGACCATGTTTTTCATAGTCACGAACCTTAGCCGCTGAAAGATATTCCTCTCCTGCTAAAATTTCAACAAGTATGCTCCAATCATATATAGCTTTAAGCCCACTTAATACATGAGCTTCATCAGGATACAGACTTTCTATTTGCGGCATTATTTCATCTTCAAACTTAGATTCTGAAAATTTAAAAGATGTTACATCGATGTCCTCAAGATCACTATTAAAGATTTTCTTCAAATCTCCTTTATTTCCAACTAACAGCTTGCAAATATTATCACAAATTGCTTTACAGATTTTCTCATCATATTTATCTTCACAATTTGAAAAGATAAATGCTGCTGCTATTTCTTTTGCCTTTACCGAATTTGCTTTCTTTTTATCAGATAAAGTACTTTCCAAAAGTGAAATATCATCAATTCTCAATTCATATTCTGATATATCATTAAATAAGGCTTCAAAATTTTCACATATATTTTTAAGATTCTTTGCTTCTCCTATATCACCATCAATAAGAAAATGTCCCCTGTTTTTCAATATATGGTGACAAGCTAAATACACCATTCTTATATCATGCTGTGATGTGTTTCTAATCAAATCTTCACGCAAATGATATATAGTGGGATACTCAGAGTGAAAATGTACATCATTATAATTATCATCCTTAAAAAGAGGATATTTCCATTCAGTTGTCTTATCTTCAATATGTAATCTGCTTTCATTCAATCTTATAAAAAATGTATTATCTACTTTATAGATTTCTTCCGCAAAAAGCTCCTGCAATAACTCTATACGTTTCTTTCTTCTTGCCAAACGTCTTCTGTTAGCACGCTTTACTCTTCTTTCTTCAGCGGTGTCAGCGCTTTCAAATAAACGTATACCCCACATTCTTTTTCCCTTAAATTTAAGTATGTTATACTCCTGATCAGTTACAGCCCATCCCACAGAATTTGTACCAATATCGATTCCCATATAATAATCGCTCATATATGCCGCCTTTCATATAATAATATTTATTTTTTATTGACAATAATTTTAAATATGTTTATTATGTAATTAATCTCGTTTGACTACCATAGAGATTACACTACATGTTCAAATAAAAAATTTTTCTAATCGCCCTTACGGGCTCCACACGGTGTGGATTTTAAACTCGCGGAAGCGAGTTTTTATTTTATATTTTTATTATAGCACCTTTTATACTTACCAATAAAGATATTTTTCTATATTGCATATTTTTTAATTATATTTTCTCTTAAATCTATATTACACCATCCACTTAGACACATTCCGTCACTCTTATAATTTTTCACTATTAAAATTACAATGATTATTTCTCAAATGGTAAGAAAAATAGACGGGATCGGATATATACCGGCATTTGAAAGGACGGCACTTACAGATAAACTACATGATATCTCAGGCTTCAGGACAGATAGTGAGATCATAACTGAAAAAAACATGAAAAAAATTTTGAAAGCGAGTAAAAAGTAGAAAAAATACTACATTTTCAAGAACATTAAAAAAGCGTCAAGCCGAGTTATATCAACGGCTTGGCGCTTTTTACCCTTAATTGACTGTCAAAGATGGGATCACATGCTTGACTATACAGATTTTCAAGAAATGTTTTTATTGTTTACAGTGTGCGCAGGTATCATGATCTCAGCTCTGAAAAGTCCGTCTCCGGAGGTGAAATCACTCAGGCCGCCGTATTTGTGCGCTATAACGCACACAGAACCTATGCCTATGCCCGGTCCTTCGTGAGATGATGACATATAGACGCCGTTGCGCACGTCAGGCGTTCCGGTATAAGAATTTTCAACCAGTATAAGAAGCCTTCCGTCAGTAAACCGACCGCGCAGCTTTATGGCACGTTTTTCTTCCGGCTCTTTCGATACTGCATTTACAGCATTTTCAAGCAGATTGCCGAGTATGACGCACATCTCATCATCAGATATATCGATATCCGGCGGCACTGCAAATACTGCGTCGTAATCAGCCTTCACCTTCTGCGCAGCTGCCGCGTAATAATTTATAACAGCATCAGCTGCCTGATTCTCAGACCATACCGGCACTCTCGCGGCCTCAAGGCGCGGCTCATACACATCAAGATACGCTTTTATGCTCTCAAGTTGTCCGTTCTCTGCCATCTCACGCAGAGTCCTTACGTGATGCCTCATATCGTGAAATACGCGCCGCGATATCTTTATGCTCTCCCTCAGCCTTCTGTACTGTTCTTTTTGCATCTTGAAGCGCTGCTTCATATAAAAGCTGGTTTCTTCGTATACATTTCGCAGCCTGTACGCTTTTACAGCGTCGCGCCACATGGCTGCGGCAAGAAGACCCGCGGTGAAGAGGCCGCCGAGTACCTCAAACCAGCACATATATACCGGCTCATACAGAGGATGAAGCCTGTCAGATAAAAGACACGCGGAAAATACTGCAGCTATGCAGATCGTAGTCATCGCGTGCTCCCTTTTTACATGCAGTGATATGACTGCCGTTCCCGTGATAAGCACCGCGCAGTATATCTTCAATGCTCCTGAATAACACGAAAAAGCCATCATCGCCTGTTCAGGCACACTCGATGCCGCTGCGCACGTTATCACAGCTGCCGCTGCGCCGATCACACACGGGGCTGTCAAAACAGCCTTCAATTGTATACCTGTACCGCAGAAATCGCAGCATAGCGCTGCCACAAAAAGCATAAGCGTATAATAAGAAGCTACCTCTACTGTGTACCACGGCTGAATCGCTGTTTCACAGAGCATGTGCATAAGAATGCATCCCGAAGCTGCGCACACCGATACAAATACAGCGATATAGCTGATATTGCGGCTTCTGTTCCGGCGCCCGGCGCCGGCGCAAAATACGACCGAAAGGCACGATCCCGCAAACGCGAGTATAAACAGCGCGGTCCTTATAACCAGCTGTCTGTCATGCATGGCGCTGACCGCGTCCGATCTTCCGAAAGCCGGCGCGTAAGTCATCCCGCTGTATATCCACGAATGATCCGCTGTCTCGATCATGATCTCCGTCATGCCTGAAGCTTCAAAGTTAACTGTTTTCACGCCTGTACGCGCTTTGTATCTGTCGGGCGACGGGTCGCCCGTCTGCGCTTTCAGTTCATTATTTATATATACGCGGTTCGCGGAAAATATTTCCTGCAGCTCGATTGCATAGCTCTCACGGTGCTCCGGGAGTATGAGTGTCATGCGGTATACTCCGTTTCCGTGCGACATACGATCTTCGCCGCCTATATCTGCATATACGCGGTATCCCGAAAGATCGTCTGCTGATGCTCCCGGAAAAAACTCCCATTCGTATATGAGCCATATGACGCTACCTTCATTCAATCTGCTTTCATCCGGAAATATCACGCCGTTTACCGCACGCGTATCGCTGCCTGTGTATTTGTTGTCATATTTGTAAAGCAGCCCGCACGCCGCAAACGCGATAGCAGCTGATATCATGAAGCATACAACGGCCTTTACCGTGCGGCGGCGCGCGCTTTTTCTGTCCGGAGCCGCGTCTTCGGTTATATCAGGCACCGTATATTTATTGTTTTGTGTAATTTTCATTGTTTTTTTCATTACGATACCGCCTTTTGCCGTAAAGCGATACGCACGCTAACGACGCGCACAATACAGCCGCCGTTGACGCGGCAGCCGGGCCGCTGCTGGAATTTTCATTCGGATCTCCGCTTCCGGATCTTACTGAAGTCGCTCCCACGCTTTCTGCGCTGCCGCCCGTTATTTTATAAGTTCCGGGCGTATCTATCGTAAAGCTTACCGTCCCGCTTGCTTCTTCGTATGTCGCCGGACGCGCGGAGCCGTCGTCTGTCGATACTGCCGTAAGGCCTTTTTCGTTTATTTTGTTTTTATCGCGGCTTTCCCACGGTATCCGTACTGTTGTGCCTGCTATATTGTCTATGCTCCGGCCGCCTGACGACAGGCTTATGCTTACGATGTCCTGCTGCTGTCTTTTTATCGTTACGTCAAGCGTCTGATCACCATGCTCCGGAGGGAGCTGTCTTTTGAGGATATCTGATATTATCTCTATCGCCGCGCCGTTTTTTTCAAACAATACTGCGCTTCCTTTTTTTAACAGTACTGCCAGTCTCTCGGCTGCTATCTTTGTTTCCTCAGATGTAACGCTTTCCGCGGGCAGGCTGCTTTCAAAACTGCCGCTTCCGTGAGAGTGTGAGCCGGACGATGACGATCCGTCAGGACTGCTGCCGGATCCATCTCCTCCTGTACTTCCTCCGCCGGCATCACCGCCGTCGCGGTCTCCTCCAATCTCCGGTATCTGCACACTGCCGCTGCGCGATACGGTTATCGCAGTCGATTCCCGGTCACCGTCGTATATGAGCCTGAACGTGTAATTTTCAGCATCCTCCGGCAGGCGATCCGGATAGATCACCAGACAGTTATATATCTCGTCATATGACGACATCCGATAAAGATCAGCCATGCCGTACGCTCTCTGATCACCTATCAATGTTTCTGCCTCGGCTGTTGACCACTCTGTGTCACCTTCTGCTTTATACTGAAGCTGCGCGCTTGTCATATCCTGTATAACATATGTCCATATGCATTTTATCCTTCCAATAAAGTCCGTATGATAAGCTCTCAGGTCAACTCCCTCGTCAGGAGTGACAAAAATATTGAGCTTCAGCGGCTCGCGTGTGATATCGTCAGGTATCTCATACAGATCCTCAGGTATCACAGGAGTTCCTGTTATTGTATAACATCTGCTGTCAGGCTGAAGTGACTCGTTGAAGCTGTCTACATCCCACAAAACATCAAAAATGTATTCATGTTCATAACTGCTGTCGCAGCCGTACGCCTTCCATGCGGAAAGCTTTTCAGCGCTCAGAGCGCTGCCCGGGGGCAGTCTGAGATCGTAACTGGTGTTCGGGTATTTGGCACCGATAAAGCAGAGCTTTATTTTTTCAGTGCTTTCGGATTCATTATCCTTGCTTTCAGATTCATCATCTCTGATTTCCGGCTTATCAATGCTGCTTTCGGACTCATCATCTTTGACTTCCGGTTCGTTTTCTGTTTTCTCGGTTTTGTCTTTTGTAATATTTTCTGTAACATCTTCCGTGACATTTTCGCAGACAGCCGCCGGAGATCCGGTAAATGACTCTGCATATACAGGCAAAGACGCAAACGGATACGATAATATAAGGACGGCTGCCGCCGATGTAAAAATTTTCAACATTTTATCCACCTGTTTTTCCGGCGCCGGGCGCCGGCTCACTGCTGCAGCGAGCGCAGCGTATAAGAAAGAAACGCTTTTTTTATTCCGGCGCGTCCGCGCTGCTTTATGGGTGCGTATTCGCCGTTGTTCATTATAAAAAAGTCATCTGCCACGCGCTCTATATGATCCATGTTGACTGTTATATTTCTGTTGCACGAAATGAAGCGCTCGTCTCCCGACAGAATCGGAAATATGTCGGATGCTCTGTCATCGAGTTTTACGATCATTTCACGCAGGTGCAGTCTCGTACGGCCTTCGGCGACGTCAGCAAACAATATATCCGAAAGGTTCACGCAGGCGCTCACGCCTCCGGTGCGTATTTTAATGCTAGATCTTTCCGGCGCGCGCGCGCCGCAGACCGTGTCTATCGCCTTTTTGAGTTTTTCTTCTTCTACAGGCTTCACAAGATAGTACGCCGCGCCTACATCGTAGCTTTCGACGGCATGCTCCCGGCTTGATGTCGTAAAAATGATGCGGCAGGCGCGGTCTGACTCGTATACCTGCCTGGCGGCCTGCATGCCGTCGCGGCCTTCCATATAGATATCCATGAAGACTACGTCAAAGCTTCCCGGTGAAAACGCGTCAGCAAACTCTTCAGCTGATGCGAACTCTGCGATCTCCGCTTCCCCGCACGCTTTTTCACCGTACGATCTGAGCATTTCTATGAGCCGGGACCGTTCTTTTTCATTATCGTCAACAAGAGCTATCTTCAACGCATCACACCTCACGATACTTTATAACTGCATTAAAATACAACGATGCGGACACGGCTGACGTCGTCCGCTTTTTATAATAATAACATTATTTTTGCCTCTCTGTCATCATACTATATGGGTGATGGAGTAAATAACATATTTTTACATTATATATCTGAAATATCCGAAAAATATGTCAAAAATAAAACTGTATCGCATCCGCAAAGCGAGAGGAGCACAGCCTGCGCCGCGCCCCTCTCAAAATATTTGTACCGGCGTCAGGGATACGTTTGATCGTTTGCATCCCATGGCGTCTGGTCAACTGTGTATACAATTCTGATTATCTGTAAACCGATACTGCGTAATTAAGCATCATCTGAGCAACCTGTTCGCGTGTCGCGTTTGCCTTCGAAGCTATCTTTCCTGCTTCGCTGCCGCCCATGCCTTTTATGATGCCCTTTTCTACTGCCCATGCCATAGCGTCTGCCGCGTATCCGGAAATATCATCCTTATCCGAGAATGCGTTGAGAGCGCCGGTTCCGCCGGCAGGTGCAGGTTTTCCTGCGTTTCTGTAAAGCATCGTTACTATCTGTTCACGTGTTATGCTCGCCTTTGGACCAGACCCATCGGAAATGCCGTTTTTAACTGCCCACGCCATGCCCTTCGCAAGCGCGTCGCCTTCTGTATCGGCGCCGTTAAGTCTTGCTATCACTGTCATGAGCATTTCACGCGTCATCTCGGCCTTCGGGCTGAAGGTTCCCTTGCCTGTTCCGTTGAAGAGGCCGTGACCAGAAACAAACGCCACAGCGTCTGCAGACCATGAATCTGAATCTACGTCACCAAATCCGACGCCGGCGTCGGCCGCTTTTATTTTCATTCCGTCAGTCGCGTGCATGTAAAGCTTTCCGTCTATTAATACAGAATCGCGTATGAGCTCTTCCGTACCGTCAGGCTTTATTACATAAGCTGCGGCGCCCGCTCCCGCGTTCTTTACATCAAGGATTATCGGCTGACTTTCAGGTGAACCTGTATTTACTGTCACCGAACCGTCGTTATTGTTCTGTATCTCAAGCTTCTTTCCGTTTATGTCAGTTGCCTGAGCGATCTCAAGACGATCCTTTGACGTATCTGTTCCGCCCGGAGTATTGCCCGGCTGCGGGTCTGCAGGTTTAGGATCTGCAGGCTTCGGATCTGCAGGAGTGCTGCCTCCTGAACCACCGCCGGAACCGCCGCCTCCGCCGCCTGAGCTTTCAGAGCGGAACGTAACACTTACAGTCACCGGTCCTGCCGGCATCTTAAATGTATATACGAGCGTTGATGCTGAAACATTTTCATTGAGAACAGCTCCGCCGCTGAGACTGAGCGACGAAAGCTTTTTACCATTTTCAGGTGTTACCGTAAGAGTTACAATGTCACCCTCGCGCGCCTTCACCTTGTCTGACGTCACGCCCGTTGGAACTGTTATCTCATACGTTTCATGATGTTCAAACAGATCGCTCATGGCGAATTCAAGATCTTCCTTCAGGTTGACAACAGTTACAGTATACTTTCCTGCAGCATATTTAGCTGTAACCACCGCGTCGCTGTTTATGCGATTCTTTATGTCTGATTCGATATTGCCTGACTTAGCGAAGTGATCAGCCGCCGGCTCAAGCCAGAATACTGTCTTTCCGCCGCTGCGTACCGATACTGATTTAAGATCGGCGATCTCTCCGTTATCTGAATGCTTCAGAGGAGTCGCGTAAGTAATGCCTGCGTTTCCTGCTTTACCTGTTGTTAATGCCACGCTTGACTTTGATTCTGCAGTAAAGTACGCTCTTACAGTCTTATGTCCTGAAAGTCCGTCTATCTTCAGTACAGGATCGACGCAGATCTGATCGTCAGCATCCGTATGCTTTTCAGTATTTTCAGCAGCTGTACCGTCTCCGTCAGTCACAGTCCAGTAGTCGAGCATATGTCCGCCATCAGGCTCTGCCTTAAACTCTATGCTGCTTCCGCCAGGCACGAGCGCTGTGTTTCCGTCAAGCGCATCGCCGTCAGCCACTGCACTGAGCGTTCCGTTAGCTGAAGTCATTTCATCCGAATGCGGAGTGAACCATGATACACCGTAGTTTGACGCGCTCTTTACATATGCTGTCACATCGATATCACCAATGACAGTTACTTCACCGCCCGGATAATTCTTCGATGACGAAACATCATATTTACCGTCAAGCTCCCACTGTTCTATCATATATCCTGCGTCAGGCTCTGCTCTGAAAAGTATGCTTTCGCCTTCGTAAACCGTCAGACCTTCATCAGGCATAACGGTCTTTTCTTCGCCTACGATATCACCGTAGATATTCTTCAGCGTATAAAGCATACGTCCGCGCTCAGCAGGTGTCACTGCAGCTGTTGCAGTAAATGAACCTATTGCTTCAAATACAGCCTCGGCCTTTGTCTTTTCTCCAAGTGCCGGTATCGTCAGCACATCGCCGGTTTCCTCGCTGTCTGTGCCGTTTATCTTCCAGCCCTTAAGCCTGAAGCCGCGGTCCGCATGCGCAGTAAACGATACTGCCGTTCCTCCCGGAACATTTTCGACTGTATCTCCTTCGACCGTATCCGTACCTGTTTTTATAGCTACAGATCCGTTTTCAGCAGATGCTGAAACAGTATACGCGTTTCTTACAGTATCGAGAGATACCTCTGTATCACGTTTAAGCTCAAAGCTGTATACTGATGATTCAGCCGTTTCCTCTCCGTTTACGACAAACACAGCGTTTTCAGCAGCCTGATAACCTGTCTTCGGAGTAACCGTTATAACAGTATCCCCGACTATCTCAGCGCCATTTTCAATATTTATCTCGACATCGGCGCCTGCGTTGTTCTGACGCGTATAATGTGCCTTTATGTCGCCGGTAAGCGTCAGCTTGTAGCTGTCGCGCTCAAAATTCGCCCTTACCGATATATTTTCGTTTCTGACAGTTATATCAAGCTCGTTTGTACCGTCATCATTCTGAGTACCCTTGTGAGTCACTGTACTCTGACCGACCTCGCTCACAGACCAGTCTCTGAAATGATAACCCTCTGCAGGTTCAGCCACGAACGTAAACTCCGCTCCGTTGCTCACATACGCGCCGGATGTGAAATTCTCATTGTTCGTGCACTTTACGCTGCCGCCCTTATCCGTGTAAGCCTTCAGCGTTATCGTCTTTGGCTTGAAGTACGCCGTTACGTCAGTAGGCGCAGCCTCCGTCTCAACAGAAAGACGCTGAGGATCTACGCTGTCTCCGCTCTTCGTCTCGACGCGTTCACCAACCTTGTAGATCCAGTGATCTATCTGATATCCCGCGTTTGGTATCGCACGGAACTGAACGTGAGTACCCGATGGATAATCGCCATACGCCTGCTCATTTCCTATGATCTCAACCTTACCTACAGGTCTCGCGCCCGCAGCATCTGTATAATCAGCCGCGCTGACAGAAATTCTGTAAGTAAGCCCTATAACCGTATAACGAGCAGATCTGTAAACAGGCTCATAATTATTGTAGAACGAATCCGGTGTATTTCCCGTCACGCCCGGCGTGACAATATAATTGCCCGGTTCCATGTTTGATTTAAGTTCTGCAGTATTTCCCGCAGAATTCACAGCGCTGAAGCCAAGCTTAAACTCAGCAAGCTCATCTGCGCTCACTTCATTACATTTAACTATCGGAAGATTATTGCCGACATCGTTCGCGCTTATATTATCGCTATCCTCGATGTATATGCTGACAGACTTCCGCTTTATCGATACTTTTGATTCAGCGGCATTCTTTTCGCCGTCAAAAGCACGCAGCGTATATTCGCCTGCGTAAGGAGCCTTATTAAATACAAGGAGTCCATCCGCGCCGGCCGGCGTTGCCTTTAACGCGTCAAATATCTTTGCCTTATCCTGCTGGCTCTCAGGCTTAGCGAGCTCAGCTGCTTCTTCCTTTATCTGTGATTCAGTCAGAAGTATGTATTTTACATTTGCGCTTTCGACAGGCGTAAGCGGGTCGTTTCCTGTTTTTGACAGGAGCTCCGCGTATATATCCTCACTGTAGCTGAACGTCGTCATACTGCTTCCGCCCGCTGTATTGCTGAGCTTCAGCTGATATCCCGTCATATTGGCGCCTATGAGGACCAGATCGTTGTATTCTGTTTCAAGATCCTTGAAAACAGTATCTCCGCTGTAGTACGCCGATACCGTATATGCACCATCGACAAGCTTCGAAAGCTTGAGCTTTGTATCAGGTATATTGAGGATCGCCGTAGAGAAATCCTTGCTCTCGCCGTCAAATACTTCCGTACCTGATGATTTTAATAGCGTCACGCTTATGCTCTTTTCAAAATCAGCTCCGGATATCCTGAACACAACATTTCCGGAAGGAGCAATCGTGCTGCCCTTATTCTTTGAATGCAGCTTTATCTCAGCGTGAAGCGTATTTACTTCTCCGCTCGTATCGGACGGCTTTACTATCGTGACCTTCAGATCTGCGGCAGGTGTACGCTTAGAGTAAGCCGCCGCGAAATCCTGTGAGTATGCCGATATGTGATACTGCTGCGCAGCCGTTTTATCGTAGTATATAACGTTTACGCGGCATCTGTATCGTCCCTCGTCTGACGCGCTCGCGTTGGCTATCGTATATGACGCGCTCTTTGCGCCCGATATATCTGTCCATACGTTGTTTACAAGACGCTGCCACTGATAAGACACGTTTCCGTTGTATTTTTCCTCGTCAGCAACAGTCACCTTAGCTGTCGCGTTATCCTTGTCAGGATATACAGGCAGCAGTCCGTCTTCGTCAAGACCGTCCACAGTTATCTCAGGATAACCGACGCTTGTTTTAGTCCTGCACTCAAGTGGCTCGCTGTATATGCTGACATTCGGTTTGTACGCGCTTTCAGTCTGTATCTGATAAGAATACTCAGTATATGGATTCAACCCCTTATCCGTATAACTGAAACTGTAAGTTCCGTCGCTGTTCTTTTTACCTTCTCTGAACGGAACGTACTGCAGCCTGTAGCTTCCTGAACCGTCAGGGAATTCATAATAACGGTAAAGCTGGAAGCCTGATACCATCTTGTCATACGACCATGTAAGAGTCACAGACTTATCTGTCGTTGCCGCAATATCCTGACTGAAATCCTCAGGCAGGCTTGCAGGCTGCGCCGCGTCGCTTACTATATAATTCACGACAGGGAACGACACTCCGTTCTGATCGTATTTGTAGCAGAATATCCTCCAGTTCATCGCGTATCCGTAGGCCTCAGCCTCAGCAGGCATATCCTGCAGCTCGCCCGAGAATGAGCTTCCGCTCGTCGATATCTCGACCTTACCGCCGCTGCCCTCAAAACCGGCTACAACGCCTACAGTCAGGCCGCCCGCGCCTGCGCCGACCTTGCCTTCAATAGCACCGACACCTATATACGCGTTGCTCTTTTCAGTAGACATGGCTATTTCCTGGGAAATAGTCGAGCCGCCTCCCGCGCTCGTAAACCCGACCTTAGCCGAATCGCCGACGTAGCTCGCTATAAGCGACTTGTTCTTTTCATAAGGCTTGAGACTCGACGGATAAGACGTCGGATCGCCGAGAGTATGCGTCAGCACATTTTCGCTCACCTTCGGGAGCACGCTGTAGTCAGACGCTATCGCTTCGTAAGCATCAAGGCTAAGCAGACGTACAGAAGCCTCGTGCGGTATATTTACCGTCGTAGTGACCTCATCGTAGCCGCCCTTTCCGTTAGGAACGTACGATATATATTCATACACTTCCATCGGTATAGAGTAGAAAGCGACCTTGTCCTCGCCCGATGTCGCGCTGTACGTAACAGTCTGCTCAAGCGTTGAAGTCTTTTCAGTCTCCCACGTGAAACCGCCCGTTACCTGCATCTCCGCTTCGGTTTTTCCGATAGGCACGCCGAATATCTTTATCTCATACTCATATGAAACATAAACTCCGGCCTTTATCGTAGTCGAGCCTACCGATCCCGTACCGCTTCCTGTCGAGCTTGAGTACGTCGTAGTTGACTCCGGATAGTTACCCGAAAGGTCGTCACGGTCCAGCAGATCCTTGAAGTACGGCGGTGACGCCAGCACTGCGAGTATCTTTGGATCGGTGTAAGTATAATAATGCCTTCCTGTGTAATTCATAATGCTCGAATCATTATCTGTATTGGCCATACATAATGCCATCGAGCTGTCAACCGGCCGGCGGTTGCTGTAGTAGGATCTATCGGAACCGATCTGTGAACGGTCTATTACCGTCATAAATGTCTCGGATGCATCGAAGCCTGTATACTCTACATTTACTTTAGCTTCAGATTCAACTTCTTTCCAATAGTCAAATTCCCATCTGTAGCTCTTCTTTTTCCAAAGCTTATGCCACCAGTTCTTGTAATAAGAAACTCTCTTGTATACAGCTTCATTATGCTTACCTTGCTGCGTGTATGTTGCATTTTCTTGACTGGTAGAGCTGAGCGTCTGCGTCATGACAGCAAGCGCCGCTGCGCCCGTCTGGCCCGTCATGTCGCCTGACTCGGCGCTGTATTCAACATAATCATGAAGCGCGCCATTGCCCTGCATAGCCTTTGATATATCCCATGATTCTGCGATATCAAGGCCTTCGTCACTGCATTTTATGATAAGGCTGTCAAAATACAGCAGATCTCCGCCATCCTCACCTATAGGGCGCGTGATCATAGCCGTATCTGCCGCGCACAGCGGAAGTGAATAAAAATGATCCGGATCCGCTCCCGGCCTGTGGCTGGAATCCATAGCGCTGTAGATATATGCGCCGTCGCTCTTGCCAAACAGATCGAAATTCTTCACAAGACTCGATGAAACCTCAAACTGCGTGCCGTTCCAGTTATATGCAGCCACATAACGGCTCGACGTATTGCCTGCCTTCAGGTCGGAATCGGCCTGACCGCAGAGTATAAGGCTTTTATCTCCGCTGCCTGTCATATCACCGAAAACGAACGACGCTCTGACTATATCGCTCGTTCCGTATTTGAGTCCAAACTCCTGATCCTTTTTCAGGATCTCGGTACCCTTTCCGCCGAACATCACAACGGCTCTCGAGCCTGCATTCTGCTCAGGACCGTAGTAGTATCCCCACGTGCACGCGAGATCGTCTATACCATCCTGGTTAACGTCAGCGCTTACAAGCGATATCATATTTGATACAACGCTGCCTTCTTTAAGGTGATACGTCCACGCTACCTTCCATTTAGCCGGATCTTTATACGCGTTTGACATATTATCCGTCTGCAAAGTCTGCAGCGCGTAAACGACTATGCGTGAATTTCCGACCTCAGGCACGTAAACAGCCACTTCGTCAAGACCGTCGCCGTTCCAGTCGCCTGTTGCCACCTGCAGATAGTTCTTCAGCTGATACGGATTTTCCGCGAAATTCTCAGCCTTCTGATCGCTGCCTTCAGCGTCATGTATCATAAGCGATTCATTTCCTATCGCCTTGCCTGCCGCGAGGACTTCCTTTGGATCGCCGTAATTTCCCGTCGTCGCGTCGCCAAACTTCAGATAAATACCGCCGGTATGACTGTGATCGCGCGTATATGCCATTACGGTCTGCGCCGCATACCCTTTGGTATTTTTATCGAAATTTCCGGCAGCTACGTCAGACATCCCAAATCTGTCGGCGCCTGTTGAGCCGCCAAATCCACTACTCATTGCATTGGTTTTATTGTTAAGTCCGCTCAGGTAGCCCTTTGAATCTCCCGACGTACTTCCTTCGGCATATGTACCGGAAGCTATAACAGTATACTTACCGTTATATATCCATCTGCCCTTTGAAACAGTTGACTCTGCCGGAGCTGACATTATACCCTCAGTCGTCTTTACTCCCCACTTTTTGTTACCGTAAAGCGTCGATACGAGCTCGTTTGCTTCACTTCCCGGTGCAGAGCCATCAGTTCGCTCAATGTCTTTTTTAAGCTTTCCGACCTGTAGCTCAGTCTGTGCGCCTGTATCGACCTGCTGCTCATACGGTATAATATTTTTCATACCGACAGTGTACAGCTCCTTAACAGGAGTCACCTCTATCGTGCTCCTTCCGTAAGGATTGCTCACCGTATCGCTCGCGTCAAACCCGTCAGGCGCCACACTCGTGTCTATCCCGAGCGCCGCCAGAGCGTCAGACCCGTTGACAGCAGTACCGCCCGCGGCAAACACCGGCGCGCTTAAGGCCGGCATCATCCCCGCCAGAACAGCCGCAGCCGTCAACCAGGCGATAAACTTCCTCTTCAGCTTCATCCGCATTCACTTCCTTTCTTCTGAATTTTCCCGCATTGAACCTCTCGCAAAAAATCCTTTAACAACAACCTGTTCTCTTTTTATAAATTTCCCTTCTAAACTCCTCCTTCTGTCTGTGATCTGTTATCAGAAAAAACATTTTTATACATTTAAAATAGCACAAAAAAATCCACCTTTGACGCCTCTCGCGTGAAAGGCAGATTTTCACGCTGAAAGGCATCCGGGTGGATACAGAATATTTGTTTCAGACAACTTTTATATTCAATAAAATTTTATTAACCGTTTCTTAATTGTCACGCATATCTATAGACCTGTACATAAAAGTCATGCTAATATATGTTGCTCCGGTCTTTCAGTGCATTTTCTTTCGTCCGCCGGGCGGACGCCGGGGCGTAAATTTATTTTTTAAGGGGATCAATTATGAAGGATTTCAAGAAAACGATACTTTTTTCGATAAGCTCGCTTATCGTAATTTCAACGCTTGTGATGTTTATGCATTATAACGGCAATGCCCCTGCAGGCGATAATGCGCAGCCCGCTTTGGAGACTGTTGAATATTCAAATCTGACTGATAAGGATTCACAGGATCTTCTGTCAAAACTGCTCACTGATTCAGGGATAGGTGAAAAAAGGCAGCAGGCATTATTCGACCGCGTAAATAAATTCAACTCAAGCGTTAAAAGCGAATGGCTGACAAGCGACTTTGAATCTGCCGCGCCGACTTATACAAAATACGATCCTTATGATATGCAGGATATGTGGGCTTCCAAAAATGGAAGTTTTCCGGGATATAACTGCCGTATCACTGCTTTCAGCCTCTTCAGCGATCTTATCAGCGCCGGTGACGGCGACTATTCTGCCGATGCAGAGGATTCGTTATTTATGGACATCGAGACATTATCCGATGACCCTGATGCTTTATGCGGCGACAGCATTAATAAATTCTGCGCTGTATTTGCCCCTGTCCGGGCGGCGGACAGTACTGATGTTGATTTACAGGTAAATAAATTCAGGGAAGGATGGGCTGCGCGCGGCGTCAGATTTTCAGAGAGCAAGGCGCGTATGATATCTGTAGTTTTTCATGACAAATTTTCCGATACTGACAATAGACTTTTTATCGGGCATGTCGGTATTTTGCTGCCGGCCGATGATAATAAATTATATTTCATTGAGAAGGTCGCTTTCCAGGAACCGTATCGTCTGTTGAAATTCAATGATCGTACTGAGCTGAGCGATTATCTTATGGAAAAGTACGACACGTCATGGGGACAGGATACGGCGAAACCATTTATTATGGAAAATGACAAGCTTATGGCCGGATACCGCCCTGATCCACTTGTTAAAAATCAATAACTGAGTTTATAAGATCAGTCATCAGCTATATCATTACCGGTATAATTTTGATATAATAGAAAAGCCTCTGCATATGATACGGTATCGAGGTCACCTGAAAAGGCAGAAGTTCCGTCTGATTCATATGCAGAGGCTTTTGATCTTTATCGGTCTTGCCTATCTTTTCCCGCCGCCTTTAAAAGCAGATTTCAATATTACGTACGGTATCATTAAAATTGCAGCTAATATTTTTATCATTTCAGCTTCTCCTCACATCTGTATATTTTTATAAGCTATAACTCAGCGCCGCACCGGATCAGGCGAGCCTGCCGGTGATCTCATATGCTTTAAGTCTCTCCCATATATAAATATAATTAAAAAATTTTTTAATTTCAATATCAGTTTTACCATGTTTCTGAATTATTTTCTTTACATTCTCCGAAATAAGTATTATACTTACTCAAGATAATTACTTAAAGTAATTATCTAAGTGATCATCGCTTCTTCTAAATTAAAAAATAAAAGGAACACAAAATGGATACAGACCTTACAAAACAATTCATCGATTCATTTCATATAGCGAAGCATCTGACTGATATGCTTCCTGAGCTGCCGGATGGTCTTACGCCGCGGCATATACGGATACTTGACAATATTTATACGTTGTCGCAGCATGGCAGCGCCGTGCGCATAAGTGATATCAGCGATGCCATGAGGAGCACGAGGCCGAGCATTACCAAGCTTATAAATGAGCTGAATAAAAAAGGCTATGTAGAAAAAACTCCGGACACTGCCGATAAACGCGTTATACTTGTCAGCCTCACTCCGTTGGGGCGTGATGTGTATGAGGTATACGGCCTGCGGTATCATGAATGGCTGTCGCAGCTTCTTGAGCCTATAGCAGATGAGGATATTGAGGCTGCCATACGTGCTATCCGCTACGCAAACAAGCTTATGAGCGCGGTTTCTCCCGATATCTCAAAGCTGCATAATGCAGGAACTCCGCAATCAGATAAATAAAACAGAAAGGAATTGATAAAATGAATACAAACACGCAATTTGAAAGAAGGATAGACGCCAGACTTATAATGTCGATCGTTGCGACCGGGCTCATGTCGTTCTCCGGCGTTGTTGTCGAAACAGCCATGAACGTTACATTCCCGTCGCTCATGAAGGAATTCAGCGTAGGAACGTCTACCGTGCAGTGGATAACTACGGGATATCTGCTGATACTTTCCATGATCATCCCTGCATCTTCATGGCTCAAAAGGCGCTTTACTACTAAACGCCTTTTTGTAACAGCTATAACGCTTTTTATCATCGGCACTGTGATGTGCGCATCAGCTCCTGTTTTTGCGCTGCTGCTCCTCGGGCGCCTTATACAGGGCGTCGGCACAGGTATAGCGCTTCCGCTCATGTTCAATATCGTCCTTGAGCAGGTCCCTTATGAAAGAATGGGACTGATGATGGGAACGGCTTCACTCATAACAGCCATAGCTCCTGCAGTAGGTCCGTCGCTCGGAGGCATGATCGTAAATACGCTCGGCTGGAGGATGATATTTGTTGCTCTGCTGCCTCTGCTCGTCATAGCGTTTTTCATGGGCGCTGCGGGCATCAGACAAGTCAGCGCGACTGAAAAGATCAGCTTTAATGTAAAGGACTTCTTTTTCCTCGCGGCCGGTTTCGCATGCTTTATATTTGGTATAAATAACGCTTCAGTATCAGGCTGGCTGAGCGTTCCGGTCATAGCCATGCTTATAGCGGCTGTATTTGCTCTGGCTGTATTTTGCAGAAGGTCGTGCGAGTCAGACTCGCCGCTCATACGCATGCAGGTATTTCACTGCGCGCCTTTTACACTCAGCGTTGCTGTCATAGTATCAGTCCAGTTCATATGTCTCGGCGCGGGTTTCCTCATTCCGAACTATGCTCAGCTCGTAATGGGTGAAAATGCGTTTACAGCAGGCTGCCTGCTGCTTCCGGGCTGCATCATCGGCGCATGCCTTACTCCGGCAGCAGGAAAGATACTCGACCGTTTCGGTGCGAGACTTCCTGTTACATTCGGAAATATATGCGTCATAATTTCTGCTTGCCTGTTCAGCCTTTTCCTGCATAGCGCAGGCATCGCCGCTATCATCGTATTCTACATAATATTCACATTCGGCCAGAGCTTTTCTATGGGAACTAACATGACGCACGGTCTCAGCTATCTGCCTGAGGAGCTCAACAGCGACGGCAATGCAGTAATAAACACCATGCAGCAGCTCTCCGGAGCTGTCGGGACTTGCGTAGTTTCAACGATAGTAGCGTCGGCGCAGGCTTCGCAGAGCGCCGCAGATGCCATGACTGCAGGCACGCTTTCAGGGACGCAGAGCGCTTTCGTAGTCCTTTTCGGCGTTTCGATATTTATGCTCTGCTGCGTTACAGGTGTTTTCAAGACAGCAAAAAATTACAGATCATAAAATTTACTATGTAAAAAAAACGGAGCTGCGGACGCGCCATTAATGGTTTATCCGCAGCTCTCATTTTATTATTCAGTTATTCAGTTCCCGATAATGATCTTACTGTATATATTTTATCTGTACAGAGATGAAATATAATTTTTCATCATCTGTGCTACCTGCTCGCGTGTAGCGTTCGCGCCAGGCGCGATCTTTCCTGTACTGCCCATTCCGTTTATTATTCCGTTTTCGACAGCCCACGTCATCGCATCCTTTGCGTATGCAGAGATATTATCAGAGTCCTTAAACTTTTCAACTGCATTGCTGTCAACCTTTACTTCAGGCCGGCCTGCGTTTCTGTAAAGCATAGTAACGATCTGTTCTCTCGTCACGTTTGACTGAGGCGCAGATCCGTCAGATATGCCGCTCTTCTTTGCCCATTCCATGCCCTTTTTAAGAGCGTCGCCTGATATATCAGCGTTGTTGAGTCTTGCAATTACAGTCATAAGCATCTCGCGTGTCATCTCTGTTTCACGGCCGAATCTGTCTGCTGATACGCCGTTGAAAAGTCCTCTGCCTGAAGCAAACTCTATAGCAGCTTTTGACCATGCAGTTTCCGTTACATCTGTAAACGATATGCTTGAATCTGCTATCTTTATAACTGCGCCGTCTTCTACGCTGAGATAAAGCTTGCCGTCTATCACGACAGAATCGCGTACGAGTTCTTCCGTTCCGTCAGCCTTTACTATATATGCCGCTGCTCCGTCTCCTGCGTTCTTAACATCTAACGCTATCTTCTGAGCGCTGTCTGAGCCGGTCTTTACTGTAACGCTTCCGTCTTTATTGGCTGTTGCTTCTGCTTTGCCGCCGGTCAGGCTGCTTACATTTCCTGTAAACTGAAGCACTGAAGGATCTGTTGTTCCGGTGTCAGGTACAGGATCTGTCGCCGGCTTATCCGGTGCAGCAGCTCCGCCACCGCCACCACTGATGCTTCCGCCGCCTGAGCTCTTTCTTGTGAAGCCTGCAGTTACGGTTACATCTTCATCCGGCATGGCAAATGTATACGTAAGAGTTGATTCCTTAAACTCTTCATTCAGCTCACCCTTGTCTACAGCTATCGATGTAAATCTGTAGCTGCTGTCAGGAGCGACAGTCAGCGTTACCGTATCGCCCTCGCGAGCCTGAGCCGGTGAAGCAGTTACCTTTCCTCCGACTGTATCATCGCCCGGAAGAGTTATGCCGTGAAGCGGTCTGTACTTAAAGAGTGACTCCATATCAAGCGTCAGTTCTCTGTTCATATTTGAAATTTCTACAGTGTACAGTCCTTCTTCCTTTGAACCGTTCACCTTCACAATTGCACTCGGATCATTTAATGCTTCCTCTACAGAACTCTTAAGGTCGCTGTTTCTAAGGAAGTAATCCGCTGTCGGAGCAAGCGTGAATGTAACCTTGCCGCCGCTGCGCACCTGCGCAGTAACAGTTCCGTCAGTCTGTTTTCCGGTGTCTGTCGGTTCTATAGGAGTAACATATGTTACTGATGCTTTCACCTTGTCCTGCTCGAACGATGTCAGATCTACTGTTTTCGTTTCTTTTTCCTTAAAGTGTACTCTTACAGTCTTATGACCTGAGTATCCGTCCATAGTAAGTACAGGATCTACGTATACAGTTCCGTCAGTATTCTTATACGGATCTGTATTTTCTGCAACATCCATCCTTCCGTCTGTTACAGTCCAGTGGTCTACCATGCATCCGTCATCAGGGTCTGCTGTAAATACTACTGTGCTTCCGCCTGCTACTTCTGCAGAGCTTCCTGTCAGTTCATCACGGTCTGATGTTACTGACAGACTTCCTTTTACAGTGCCTTCGCTGTCGCCCATTGCTATCCAGTCAAGGTCGTACATAGATGAAGGCTTGAGCTGCGCTGTGATATTTATATTGCTGTCTGCTACAGTTATTTCTCCGTCAGGATATGTCTTTGAGCTTGAAGCTATGTATTTTTTGTTATTGCCTTCGCCGTTCGCCCACTGCTCTACCATGTATCCCTTATAAGGTACGGCCTTGAAGAGGATCTTTTCACCGTTGTATACAGTTATGCCTTCATCAGTTACTTCTGTATCTTTTTCTACTACGTTGCCGTATATATCATACAGAGTATACTTCATGCAGCCTCTGTCTGACGGTGTAACTGCTGCCTTAGCTGTGTATGAAGCTGCATCCTGTGTAAACAGCGCTTTAACCTCAATGTTTCCGCCTATGGCATGAACTGTAAGTACGTCTCCTGTTTCTTCGCTGCCAGAGCCGTTTATTTCCCATCCCGACAGGCGGTATCCGCGCTTGGCGCGGGCAGTGAATGAAACTGTTGTTCCGCCGGGGATGTTTTCGGCTTTATTACCATCTACAGCAGTATCTCCGACCTTTATTGCTACTGTACCGTTTTCAGCGGATGCTGACGCTTCGTACATATTCTGGACGGTTTCGAGAGATACAGTCGTATTTTCAGTAAGCGGGAAGCTGTATGAGCATCCTGCTTCGCCGGAAAATTCAACTTTTTCACCGTTGACGATGAACTTAGCTTCATCTGCAGGTCTGTAGCCTGTCTTTGGCTCTACAGTTATAACAGTATCGCCGACTATGCTTGCTCCGTTCTTTACGTCGATCTTCTGATCCGCGCCTGCTGTATTCCCACGAGTGTATGAAGCGTTTATATTTCCTTCAAGATTCAGAGTATAGCTGTCGCGCTCGAAATTAGCTTTTAACTCTATGCTCTCGTTTCCTACAGTAATGTCGACAGAATTTGTTCCATCTCCATTTGCTGTACCCTTTTCGGTATAAGTGTTCTTTCCTGTCTCGCTTACAGACCAGTCTCTGAAGTGGTATCCCTCAGCAGGCACTGCCTTGAATGTAAATGGTGCGCCGTTGCTTACATATGCTCCTGATGAGAAGCTTTCATCACTTTCGCATACTACGCTGCCAACGCTGCTTCCGCCGTCATTATATGCCCTGAGAGATATCTTCTTTGGCTTGAAGTATACTCTTACAGTTGCAGCATTTGCTTCCATAGTTATATTCAGGCGCTCTGTGTTGACCGTGCTTCCTGATTCTGTTCCTTGATAAGTTACTTCTTCGCCGTCTTTGCGCTGGTAAGACCAGTGGTCTACCTCGTAGCCTGCATTTGCCTTTGCATAGAACTGAATAGCAGTTCCTGCTGCGTAATACTGGCTCAGCGAATCCGTTCCTATTATCTGTACAGTACCTACAGGTCTTTTACCATCCCTGTTTTCATATTCTACAGCAACAGCATTCATCTCATATGTAAGTCCTATGACTGTGTATACGGCTGATTCATATGTCGCGCTGTAATTGTTGTAGAATGATTCAGGAGTTGCCGCACTGCCGGCAGCGCCATCGTCTGATACCGGATACGGAGTTACAACGTAATTTCCCGGTTCCATATTGTCAACAAGACTAATTTCATTTCCTGCTGAGTTCACTGCCTTAAACTTAAGATTAAATGACTGTACTAAAGCTTCCGGCAGATTTTTGCCTGATTCGTCTCTGCATTTTATTACAGGGATATTTTTACTTACTTCATCCTGCTTTATATTGTCCTTAGGATCAACATAAACAGTTATGCTCTTCTGGCCTATCGTTACAGATGCTTCGTAAACTGCCTTATCACCGACATATGCTCTGAGCTTATATACTCCTGCGCCAGGCGCAGCGCTAAAGTTTAGTTTTCCGTCAGCTCCGGCCGTTATATTGGCATTCGCTGCGGTAAATATCTTATTTCCATCCTGCTTGTCAGCAGCCTTTGCAAGCTCTGCGGCTTCTTCCTCAGCCTGATTCTGAGTTATGAGCAGGTACTTCACATTTTCAGTTACCGGCTGCGCCTTGCTGTCGTTTCCTCTCTTTGAAAGAAGTGAAGCGTATATATCGTCGCCGTATGTGAACTTCGTTATATTGCTTCCGTCAGCCTTGCCTGAAAGCTTGAGCTGGTAGCCTGTAACATCGCTGCCTATGAGTACCATATCATCATAGTCGCTTGTCAGATCCTTAAATACAGTATCTCCTGCATAGTAAACAGAAATATTGTACGCGCCCTTTGCAAGCTCTGCGATCTTAGGTGAAGTACTTGGAATATCCAATACCGCAGTAGAATAATGCTTTGACACTCCATCAAACTGTTTTGTACCTGTCGCTTCCTTAAGCTGTACCGGCACACTTGTTTCAAAATCTGTGCCTGTGATCGTAAATACTGCATTTCCTGTAGGAGCAGTCTCACTGTCAAGTGAATGGAGCTCTACCTGCGCGTGCATATTATTCTGCACTTTTCCGCCTGTAGTTGCCTTAGTATCGGTTGTAACTGTTATTTCCGATACAGGCACTCGCTTAGAATAAACTGCTGTAAATTCCTTTGAATAAGCTGATATCTGGAATTCCTTCTTTGACGTATCATCAAAGTAAATGACATTCACACGGCATCTGTATTTACCCTGGTCTGCCGCGCTTGCACGCGAAATGTTATATGTATCTGTCTTAGCTCCGGAAATATCTGTCCACTCGTTGTTTACGAGCTTCTGCCACTGGTACGATATATTGCCTTTGTACTTGTCTGCGTCAGCGATATTTACCTTTGCTTCGCTGTTGTCCTTATCAGGGAATACAGGCAGGTTTTCGTTTTGATCAAGGCCTGTTACAGTTATTTCAGGATAACCCGTAGTAGTCTTTGTCCTGCATACCAGAGGCTCGCTGTATATGCTGACCTTAGGCTTGAACGCGCTTTCTGTCTGTATCTGGTATGAATACTCTGTATAAGGATTCAGATTCTCGTCTTTATAACTGAAGCTGTATGTTCCGTCACCGTTTGATTTTCCCTTGCTGAACGGAACGTATTCAAGCCTGTAGCTGCCCGAACCGTCAGGGAATTCATAGTAACGGTATATCTGGAATCCCGAAACCATCTTGTCGTATGTCCACTCAAGAGTTACAGAATCCTCTGTAGTCTTTGCCACGTTCTGTCTGAAATCCTCAGGCAGGCTGTACGGCTGAGCGACATCGCTTACTATGTAGCTTACTACAGGGAATGACATATTGCTGTCTGCGTACTTGTAGCAGAATATCCGCCAGTTCATTCCGTATCCGTAAGCTTCCGCTTCTGCAGGCATGTCCTGAAGTTCTCCTGAGAATGAGCTTCCCGATGTAGAAACAGTAACTGTTCCTCCGCCGCCTTCAAAGCCTGCTACAACGCCTACCTTTACGCCGCCGGCGCCGGCGCCGGCCTTAGCTTCTATGGATGTCGTTCCTGTATAAGCATTGCTCTTTTCTGTTGACATGCTTATTTCCTGAGAAATAGCTGAGCCTCCGGCTGCACTCGTAAAGCCTACTTTTGCAGGATCTTGATCATACATTGCGATCTTTGTAGATCTGTACGGAGTTATGCTTGAAGGATATGATGCAGGGTCGCCTACAGTGTGCGTAAGCACTGCATCGCTTATCTGCGGAAGGATACTGTAGTCTGAAGCTATAGCTTCATAATCATCAAGTCCGAGCAGACGGACTGATGCTTCGTGAGGAACATTTACTGTAGTAGTTACTTCCTCGTAGCCGCCCTTGCCGTCAGGTACGAATGACTGATATTCGTATACCTCCATCGGTATAGAATAGAACGCTACTTTATCTTCACCTGCCGTTGTGCTGTACGTTATCGTCTGTTCGAGAGTAGATGTGTTTTCTGTCTCCCATGTAAATCCGGCAGTTATCTGCGTTTCAGCCTCTACGCTCGCTACAGTTACACCGAATATCTTAATATCCTGCTCAAACGATACGTAAGCGCCCGCGCTTATGGTAGATGAGCTTGTCGTACCTGAGCCGCTGCCCTTACTGCTTGAATATGTAGTAGTAGACTCTGCGTAGTTGCCCGAAAGGTCGTCGCGGTCAAGGAGGTCCTTGAAGTATGGCGGTGACGCCAGCACTGCGAGGATCTTTGGATCTGTGTATGTGTAGTAATGCTTTCCTGTGTAATTCATTACACTTGAATCATTATCAGTGTTGGCCATACATAAAGCCATAGAGCTGTCTACTTCATCACGCTCTGTGTAATATCCTTCTGAATCTCCTTCGGAACGGTCTATTACTGTCATGTATGTGTGTGACTCGTTGAAGCCGTCGTACTTTACTTTTACATCTGTAGCATCATTTACTGTTTCGTAGCGTTTTATGACCTGCTTGTAGCTCTTCTTTCTGAAGATCTTGTGCCACCAGTTTTTATAATATGACACAGTCTCGAATACAGGCTCCTGATGCGTTCCTTCCTGCGTATATGTAGCAGTTTCTTCAGTCGTCGAGCTCATAGTCTGAGTAATGACTGCAAGAGCTCCGGCTCCCTTCCGGCCTGTGAGATCAGCCGCGTTTGCGCTGTATTCCACATAGTCCTGCGGGCTGCCTGTGCTGCTCTGCATGGCCTTTGATGTATCCCATGCTTCTTTTATATTAAGACCGCTGTCTGTGTACTCAATGATAAGGCTGTCGAAGTAAAGCAGATCTCCGCCGTCCTCGCCTATAGGGCGTGTGATGACAGCTGTATCTGACACGCACAGAGGTGACGAATAGAAATGCATATTGCCTGTACTGTCAGCATTTCTGCTCATCGCACTATAGATAAGGTCGCCATTATCATCCTTGCTGAAGAGATCGAAATTCTTAGATAATGTTGAAGATATCTGGAAGGTGCTTCCGTTCCATGTATACGCTGCAACATATCTGCTGTTTATATTTCCTGCCTTAAGGTCTGAGTCAGACTGTCCGCAGAGGATAAGGCTCTCTTCGCCGCTTCCTGTAAGGTCTCCGAACAGGAACGATCCTCTTACTATGTTGCTCGATCCGTAGTTGAGGCTGAATTCCTGGTCTTTCTTCAGTATCTCAGTACCCTTGCCGCCGAACATAACAACAGCTCTTGAACCTACATTGTTTTCAGGTCCGAAGTAATATCCCCATGTGCACGCAAGATCGTCTATACCGTCCTGGTTCACGTCCGCGCTCACGAGGGATACCATATTTGATACTACCTTGTCCTCACGCAGATAGTACGTCCAGGCCGTGCCCCATTTTGCAGGATCTGTATATACTTTTTTCTTTACAATGCCATCATCTTTATCATCGTTATTAAGCTGCAGGGCATACACTACTATACGCGAATTTCCCTTTTCAGGAACATAAACTGCCACTTCGTCGAAGCCGTCTCCGTTCCAGTCGCCCGTAGCTACCTGCAGGTAGTTTTTGAGCTGGTAAGGGTTTTCGGCAAAGTTTTCAGCCTTCTGAGATGTTTTTCCATCATCGCTTGTAATAGTCAGATCAGGATTACCGATAGTCTTTCCTGATTTTTCACCGGCAGGAAGCACTTCCTTTGCATTTCCGTAGCTGCCTGTCTTAGCGTCTCCAAACTTCAGGTATATACCGCCGTAATGGCTGTAGTCCTTTGTATATGCCATTACAGTCTGCGCTTCGAGCGCCTTTGTATTGCCGTCGAAGTTGCCTGCGGCAACGTCAGACATACCGAAACTGCCGAAATCATTTCCGAGACTGCTTGAAATATTATTCATTCCGCTCAGGTATCCTGTACTGTCGCCCGACTTAGAGTTTTGCTTATACGTTCCTGACGCTATAACAGAATACTTTCCGTTGAATGATGAGCTTCCGGAAGCAAGAGTCTTTTTATCACCCTTTGAGATGATATCCGACGTCGTCGTGCTTTCCCATTTTCCATCACCGTAAAGCATTGATACGAGTTCATTTGATGAAGCGTATTTCGTATCATGATCGGTTTTTGTTTCACCGACCTCTATCTTATCTTTTGTTCCTGTGTTGTATGTGCGCTGGTCGTTGCTTTTAAGAGGCTTTTCCGACATGCCGACAGTATAAAGCTCCTTTACCGGAGTCACCTCTATAGTTTTCCTTCCGTAAGGATTGCTTACGCTGTCGTTTTCATCGAAGCCCTCAGGCGCGATGCTCGTATCTATGCCGAGCGCCGCAAGCGCGTCTGAACCGTTGACCGCCGTACCGCCCGATGCGAATACAGGCATAGCCATGCCGGGCATCATGCCTGCCACAACGGCAGCAGCCGTCAGCCACGCAATGATCTTCCTTTTCATCCAGCCTTCACTTCCTTTCTGTAATTTTAAATCTCAAATAAGAAACAGCTTACAGACACGGCCGCGCAAAAGCACGCGCCCTGCCCGATATATGAAGATATCATACTTTAAATACTTAAAGTATATGCTTGCGTGAAATGCGTGTTTTTGGTAGTGAAATGTTTTTTGGGTACATAAAAAAACTTTCGGGCTTGTATTTTGTTACCCGAAAGTTTTAAATTCATAAGATTTTTTCAGTAGTTCAATATATTTATATTTCAAGCTTTTTACTTTCCGCAGCTTAAAATTAAATTTCCCTGGCAATAAGGTCTTCATAAGTCTCGCGTCTGACAGACAGACGAGGAACGCCGTCCTTTATCATTACCATTGCCGGTCTCGGCTGGCGGTTGTAATTGTTTGCCATAGTATAGTTGTATGCGCCTGTAGCGTATACAGCAAGCAGGTCGCCCGGCTTCATCTCAGGGAGCATTATATCCCATATGAGCACATCGCCTGATTCACAACATTTGCCTGCTATAGTTACTTTATGATCGTGCGGTTCGTTTACTTTTGTTACTGCTTCTGCTTCGTATTTTGCGTCGTAAAGCGCTACGCGCGGATCGTCAGGATAACCGCCGTCTATACCGTAGTAAGTGCGGCCCGCTGCGTTCGTTTTTACGGAAGTCACCTCGTATACCGTTATACCGGCCTCAGCTACGATCCATCTGCCCGGCTCTATAGCGACAACAGGTCGCTTGTCGCCTGATCTTTCATAAAATGCGTTTATACGTTCCATAACGGGATCCATAAAGTACGAAACAGTTGTACGCTCAGGGTCTCCCGCATAATGCACTCCGAAACCGCCTCCGCAGTTGAGCTCGCGCGGCACATACCCGTACTTTTCCTTGAGATCTGCCAGCAGCTCAAGCATCACGTCAGTCGCCATTATGTGCGAGTCGTTCTCATGAAGCTGCGAGCCCACGTGGTAATGCAGACCTATAAGGTCGAGGTGCTCTGAATCAAGAACAGCCTTGACTGCATAGTCAAGTATTTCCTCAGGCGCGAATCCGAATTTAGAGTCAAGCTGGCCTGTAGATATGAACTGGTGCGTGTGGCTGTCAACGCCCGGTGTAACGCGGAGCGCAACTACCGCTTTTACGCCTTTCTTTGCTGCTGTTTCTGCTATGATCTCAAGCTCTGACATGTTGTCTATGATTATAGTTCCTACGCCGGCCTCGATCGCGTACTCTATCTCTGCGCGGCTCTTTGCGTTTCCGTTGAACTCGAGCAGAGCAGGGTCATATCCCGCCTTGAGGGCTGCATATATCTCGCCTCCTGAAACTACGTCGAGTCCCATTCCCTCTGACGCTACTATGCGGCAGACGTCGAGCGTCTGGCACGCCTTTCCTGCAAACGCTGCGCGCGTATCAGGGTATTTTTCTGTAAACTCGCGCTTTATCTCGCGGCAGCGCTCTCTTATCTCGTCCTCTGACATTATATAAAGAGGCGCGCCGTATTCCTTTACGAGCTCGGCTACGTCACAGCCGTGGAATATCAGGTTATTGTTTTCTGCCATAAATTTATCCTTTTTTATTCTGTGTTTATTGTTTAACAGTTTAAGAGTATATCATATGTCTGCCTGCTTCGCATCATATAATTTCGATGCAGTTTCTGTTCGCGCGCCGGGCGCGCGCTTCCCATGGCGCCGCAGGCATATTACCGGCTGACTTATTTCAGCCCGTTTTTCATGCATATGCCGTCAAGCGGGCACTCGCTGCACTTAGGCTTTCTTGCGTCGCATATCATGCGGCCGTGCCATATGAGCATGTGGTGCGTTTTCGTCCACATATCCTCCGGAATATTTTCCATGAGTGAATGTTCAGTCTTAAGTACATCATCGCCCCGGGCGATGCCTATCCTGTTTGATACTCTGAAAACGTGTGTATCGACGGCTATGCGCTGGTGGCCGAACGCCACTGACATCACTACATTTGCCGTTTTTCTGCCGACGCCCGGCAGCTCCATGAGTTTTTCCTGGTCATCCGGCACTTCGCCACCGTATCTCTCGACGAGTATGCGGCTGAGCGCTATGACGTTTTTTGATTTCTGGCGGTACATCCCTATGATCTTTATGCGTTCCTGCAGCTCTGACTCCGGTATCTGCGCCATCTTTTCGGCGGTCGGATATAAACGAAAAAGGTCACCAGTTACCTGATTGACCTTTTTATCTGTTGTCTGAGCTGAAAGGACTACCGCGACCAGCAGCTGAAACGGCGTTCCGTAGTGCAGCGCGCAGCCTGCATCCGGATACGTCTGCTCCAGGAGTTCAAGTACGCTGCTGATCTCTTTTTTGCTTAGTATTTTCTTTTCAGCCATTATTTTTCCTATTTTTGAATTATTTGTCAAATCCACCATATCCTGCACGTTTCTTTGAAGCTTCCAGGTGCTTCCTTACAACGGCAGCGCCGCGCTCAGGATCCTTTTTTTCAAGAGAATCGAGCATCTCGAAATGTTCTGCGAGTACGTCGTCCATATGGTCATAATGAGGAGTTTCGCTGTACTGGAGCTGCTTCGTATAGTACTGGTAGCTCGTAAGTATCTGTGTGAGCAGTCTGTTGTGCGAAGCCTTATATATCAGCTCGTGGAAGTGAATGTTCTGCTCTGCAGATTTTTCAAACTCTTTTTTGTGAGTGTAAAACTCCATGAGCTCGTATGAATTTCTTATCTCGGCAAGCTCCTCGTCTGTTATCCTTTTTATTGCCCACTCGAAGGCGAGCACTTCGTAATCCTTTCGCATGTCATACATATCAGCGATATCCTGATCAGAAAAGCCTGTTACGAAGGCTCCTCTGTTTGGGATCATGGTTATCAGGCCCTCCTGCTCAAGAAGTCTGAACGCTTCTCTTACAGGTGTCCTGCTGACGTTGTATTCATTGCAGATGCGCTGTTCAGTCAGCTTTTCCTCATTTTTAAGTTTTCCTCTGAGTATGCTTTCTCTGAGTTTTATGAAAATATTTATCGCGAGCGGCAGACCCGCCACGGTATCGTCCTGAACAGTTTTGTAGTACATTCCGGTTTCCTCCTGTAAGTTTGTATGATCACGCTGATGATCCGCTAGAGCAGTGCGAGAACAGCGTCAGCAAATTCGGCTGTGGAGCTGCCGTCCTTTGTGCCTGTCATATGGATATCAGGATTTTTGTCTGTTTTATTTAACGCTCCCTTGAGGCTGTCGGCCTTTTCTGTAAAACCGATGTGTCTGAGCATGAGCTCAGCAGCTCTGAGCAGGCTTTCAGGGCTTGCCTTGTCGGCTATTCCTTCTTCTACCATTCTCGGAGCTACGCCGTGGACCGCTTCAAACATGGCATATCTGTTTCCGATATTTGCGCTTCCGGCAGTACCCATGCCGCCCTGTATCTGGGCAGCCTCGTCTGTAATTATATCACCATAAAGATTAGGAAGCACGAAAACCTGGAAATCGCTTCTGATATTTTCGTTCACGAGATTCGCAGTCATTATATCGATATACCAGTCTTCTATCTTTATGTCAGGGTATTCTTCGCCTACCCTGTGGACAGTTTCAAGAAAACGTCCGTCTGTCTTTTTAAGTATGTTAGCCTTTGTAACGCACTCTACGCGTTCCTTGCCGTTTGCTTTTGCGTAGTCGAATGCCATGCGCGCTATGCGCTCCGTGCCCTGTGTCGTAATGATCCTGAAATCAACAGACAGGTCTTCGCTCGGCTCCACGCCGAGACTTCCCACGATATACTCACCTTCTGTGTTTTCGCGGAAGAACGTCCAGTCGATACCGAGTTCAGGGATGGATATAGGCCTTACGTTTGCAAAAAGGTCGAGCTCGCGTCTGAGCGCGACGTTTGCGCTTTCAAGGTTCACCTTGCTGTTGAGCTTATCCGGCGTTGCTGTAGGGCCTTTCATGAACACGTCGCACTGCTTTATGTTTTCGAGGACGTCATCAGGCAGAGTATTGTTTTTTTCTATACGATTTTCAAGAGTCAGACCTTCAATAGTCTTCATCTCAACTTTTCCCGACTCAATTTCATCTGCCAGCAGATGATCGAGGACTCTTCTTGTTTCTTTCATTATGACAGGGCCGATGCCGTCTCCGTCTATGAAACCGATCACGATCTTTTCCTTAGTGGAGAAATCAGTAGCGGGAGGTTCATTTTTCATGCGCTCCACTCTTGCGAGCTGATCCTTTACGAGTTTTTCAAAATCGAGCAGATAAGCCATTTTAATTATTCCTCCCCTTTGATCATATTGATCTTTCCGCCTGCAAGTATCATTTTCTTTTCAAGGTCTGACAGGCCAGGTATCATTTTGAATTCTTTTCCTGATGTCAGATCTTTTACTGTTATAACGTCGTTTTCGATCTGAGCAGCAGCGTTTTCTATAACTAACTCATCATTGAGAGCTACAGCGTCATAATCAGCAGGATCGGCAAATACCAGAGGTATGATGCCGCTGTTTATGAGATTTGAGCGGTGGATGCGCGCAAATGACTTTGCCATAACGAATCTTACGCCAAGATAAAGCGGTACGAGCGCTGCGTGCTCGCGGCTCGAACCCTGGCCGTAGTTTTCGCCGCCTACTATAGTTCCGTTGCCGGCTTCCTTGCATCTTGCAGGGAATTCCTTATCTATCTTTTCGAAGCAGTAGTTTGACAGGTGAGGGACATTTGATCTGTAAGGCAGTATGCGCGAGTCAGACGGCATGATGTCGTCAGTTGTTATGTTGTCGCCTGCGTGAAGCACTACCTTCGTTTTAAGGTCTCCCTCAAGCTTTACATTGAGAGGGAACGGCCTGATGTTAGGTCCCTGTACGACAGGAGTATTTTCCTTGTCGCAGCCATCCGGATAAACTATGAAGTTGTCGTTAAACGCAAAATCAACAGGAGATATCTCATCAAGCTCTGTACCCATACCTGTAGTAAGTACGCCTTCTATAGCTGATATAGCGGCAGTCTCAGGGCTTACGAGGTATATCTGCGCGTCGTTCGTGCCGCTCCTTCCCTTGAAGTTTCTGTTGAACGTTCTGAGCGATATGCCGCCTGACTTAGGTGACTGGCCCATGCCGATGCAAGGTCCGCACGCGTTTTCTATAATGCGGGCGCCTGCGTTTATCATGTCAGCCAGCGCTCCGTTCGTAGCGAGCTTGCTGAGTATCTTGCTCGATCCCGGCGAGATCACGAGGCTGACATTTTCATTAACCTTCTTGCCTTTAAGGATCTGAGCTACCTTCATAAGGTCTGCATAAGATGAGTTAGTGCAGCTTCCGATAGCTACCTGGTCTATCTTTATCCTGCCTATGTTAGCTACAGAATCTACATTGTCAGGACTGTGCGGCTTTGCAGCGAGCGGCTCAAGCTCCGATAAGTTTACTTCGAGCACTTCATCGTAAACAGCGTCCGCATCCGCAGCCATAGGAACGAAATCAGCGCCTCTTCCCTCAGACTCCATGAATGCCTTTGTATTTTCATCGCTTGGGAATACTGATGTAGTAGCGCCGAGCTCTGCGCCCATGTTAGTGATAGTAGCTCTGTCAGGAACAGAAAGCGTTTTTACGCCGTCGCCGGTATACTCAACGATCTTTCCTACGCCGCCCTTTACAGTCAGCTGCTGCAGCACATAAAGTATGATATCCTTTGCAGACACCCACGGTCTGAGCTTTCCTGTGAGCTTTACGTTTATTACCTTAGGAGCAGTAAGGCTGTAAGTGCCCTTTGCCATAGCCATCGCTACATCAAGTCCGCCTGCGCCTATCGCGATCATGCCGATACCGCCGCCTGTAGGAGTGTGGCTGTCAGATCCGAGGAGCGTCTTTCCCGGTATGCCGAAATTTTCTATATGGAGCTGATGGCATATACCATTGCCCGGCTTAGAGAAAAGAACGCCGTGACGCTTTGCCACGCTCTTTATGAACTCGTGGTCGTCAGCGTTCTCAAAACCCGTCTGCAGCGTGTTGTGATCTATGTACGCCACTGAAAGCTCTGTCTGTATCTTATCAACATCCATAGCCTCAAGCTGAAGGTATACCATAGTGCCTGTAGAATCCTGAGTCAGCGTCTGGTCTATCTTTATCTTTATTTCCTCTCCCGGAACAAGTTTTCCCTCAACGAGATGCTGCTCAAGGATCTTATATGCTAATGTCTTACCCATCTTAAAAATTTGCCTCCTGTAGATTGAATTTTTACATTTAAATATACATTTCATATCATTGTATACAATTATACTTCATACGGCACTTAATGTAAACAGACAAATATATTTTTCAGCATGTAAGATCAGGTAAAAACATGTTTTTATACTAATGCAAAAAAGCAGCCCGTGCGGGCTGCCTGCGCCGGCGGCAGCAACATATCATAATACAGCTGCCGCCCCTGCAGCCGTCACCGGCTGACGTAAACTGTACCGGTATCGCTGACCAGCTTTTCGTCCCTGTCGTATTCAAATTTAAGAGAGAAAAAATCATCGTGGTCTATAAGGTGCTTCAGAAATATCCTGTCGCCCTCCCACAGCTGCAGGTCCATAAGTCTGCTTTCAGGCACCCATTCGAGTTCTCCTTCGTCGCAGTCGGCGAGCCGGCCGCCGGGGAATTTTGCAGTGAATATATTCATATATTCTGTTTCCCATACTTCGGATACAAATGTGACTATCCCTCTGAACTTATATTCCCTGAGCTCAAGGCCGGTTTCCTCGCGCACCTCGCGGAGCATGCACTCCTCCGGGCTTTCGTCCGCCTCGAACTTTCCGCCGACTCCGAGCCATTTATCATGGCTCTGGTCGTTTTTCTTTTTAGTCCGGTGAAGCATAAGGTACTCTTCTCTGTCATTTTCTATGTAGCATAATGTCGTAAGTCTCATATATCAAGCTCCTGCACTTCTTCTGCGTAACTGTCGTCTTCTTCGCCGTCACCTGCCGGCAGAGTTTCCGCGAAATATTCAGGGTCCTCTATCTCTGGAAGCTCGTCAAGCGATGATATACCGAATTTTTCAAGGAAAAGGTCTGTGGTTCCGAAAAGTATCGGTCTTCCAAGCCCTGTTCCTCTGCCTTTTTCCATTATGAGGCCTTTTTTCTGCAGACCGTATAAAACATTTTCGCTTTTCAGGCCGCGCACGAACTCTATCTCGCTTCTTGATACAGGCTGTCTGTAGGCTACGATAGTCAGCACCTCCATGGCTGCTGACGACAGACGCTTTGACTTTACAGGCGCGCACAGGTTAGATATGTATAACTCATTTTCCGGTACCGTACAGAACTGAAACCTGCCGTTTATCTCGCGCACCGCAAGACCGCTGCCGCGCTCCTCGTACTCGTCGCGCAGCTCCTTAAGGCATTTTACGGCGTAAGCTTTTGTGATCCCGAGAGCTTCTGCTGCGGTGGTTGCGGGAAGCGGGCTTCCCCATACGAACATCATTGATTCGAGAGCTGACTTTATTTTCTTTTTTTCAGCATCTGCATACGCTGCCGCGTCAGTTTTTTTAAGCTCATCATGTAATTTCATGTCGGTTTCTTTATCATTCATGTTGTTCAATTGTATGGCTGCTCCTTTCCCGCGCCGGTTATCGTTATATCGCCGAATACCGCATCCTGAGCTACTGTTATCATGCCTGATTTCAGCATCTCCAGCACTGTTACGAATGTCAGGACTATATCATATGTGTCGCCTACGTCCTCAAGAAGCTGTGTAAAGCTCATGCTTGCGGCGCTGCATATCTTTTGTTTTATGCGCTCCGACTTCACTTCCATGGACATGCGGTCGCGGTCTACGCGCTCATAACGCCGCCTTACTTCCTCCATGCGGCGGCGCTTTTCCAGAAACGCCTTAAATGCATTTATGAAGCTGTCAGTATCGAGTTCAAGCTCCTCGCACGGAGCGTACTGGGACATATCCTCGCGCGGCTTTGTAAATATACGCGACGTTTCCTCTTCCTTTATGCGCAGCTGCGATGCAAGGTATTTTACTTTTCTGTATTCTGTTATCTTGCGCGCCAGCTCGTCGCGCGGATCGGCGCCCGGGAGCGCCGCCGCTTTCGGCTTTTCCGACGGCAGCAGCATTTTTGATTTTATCTGTATGAGCGTGGCCGCAAGCACCATGAACTCTGCGGCCGCGGCAGGATCTATCATTTTTATCTCGTCTACGTATCTCATATACTGATCCGTTATCTCAGATATATTTACATCGTATATGCTGAGTCCGGAACGTTCTATGAGATACACGAGCAGATCGAACGGTCCTTCAAAAATATCGAGCCTGACTTTATAGGACATGCCTCATGACCTCCGGAAAACATGATCTGTTATACTGATCACATCCAAAACACTCAAAAAACTCCGGAGCATCGCTGCGCGCGATCGTCTCGTATCCGTTTGCTCTGAAGAACTCAGGCGCGCGCGCTACGAGATATACGCGCTCTCCTCCGCGCGCTCTCACTTCATCTTCAGCCGCCGCAAGAAGCGCTGTTCCGGCTCCGCTGCCGCGTGACGCAGGCGCAAGAGCTATGCCGTCTATTATATATTCGCCCTCGCGGAACGCGAGCGTGCATGCTCCGATAATATTCGCTGAAATGCTTTCATCTGCTGCCTTCAGCGGATCTTCCTGTGCTCTGCCGCATCCGCCGTTCTCTGCTTCGTTTTCAGCGCTGCCGTCGTCTTTAAACATGTCATCCTTCATAATGACCCAGCTTTTGAGCGTATCAGTGCTTACCGGCTCGTCCTCCGCTATCTCAAGATCGTTTGCTGCATAAAACGGATTCAGCAGCTCATGCTCATATGTTACTTTTATATTTAATTTTCTTTTTTCTTCCATCTTCCCCTGCATCTCAGCCTCTTTCTTCCTTATATATGATATTTACCTGCATACCGGGCGGCTTTTACTCTCCGATCTTACGGGTATGTATCATTATGCGCTTCGGCAGTATCTTTATATCGAGCGGCAGCGGCTGTCCGATCTCTCCGTCTACATCTGTGCTGATATTTTCAGTAGACTCTATCCTGAGCTCAGGCGTCTGCAGATATATCACATTTTCATCATCCTTATGCCGCCCCTGAAGCACCTTGAGTCCTACTATAGGTATCTCTGTGAGCTTCATCTCTTTAAACATTATCACGTCGAGCATTCCGTCGTTTATTGATGACTGAACACCGAGCTTTCTGAATCCTCCTGCAGAGTTGCCGTTCAGGACGACCATGAAAAATATTTTCTGCGTAAATTTCTGTTCAGGCGTTGTTATCGTGACCTCGACAGGATGAAGAGACGGCAGCTCTCCAAGCGCCCTTATATAGTAAGCAAGCGGTCCGAGCGCGTTTTTCATAGTTGCGTCAGTCTTCTGGCTCACATCTATGACAGAACCTATCGCAGCGACATTCACAAAATATTTTCCGTTGCAGCAGCCTATGTCAGCCGGTATGTAATTATCGCCGACAGCTATTTCGAGCATGCTGTCAAGGTCTGTCGGTATCTCAAAGTAATGAGCGAAATCATTTGCGGTTCCCGCAGGAAACACAGCGAGCGGAAGGTAACATCCGTTTTCTATCATTGCATTTACCATGATATTTATAGTTCCGTCACCGCCTGCTGCTATTATCTTTACAAATGAATCATCGAGTGCGCCTATAACATCGTATATGTTTATATCGTCTGAAGCGCGCACAGGCACTACTATCATGCCGTTTGCCTGAAAACGGCTTATTATCTTGTCAAGATTATTTGTGAACATTCCATTTCCCGCCTTCGGGTTATAGAACATAAGAACTTTTTTCATATTATTCCCTTTTTCCATTTTAGCCCTCCGAGTTCGTATCAGGTCAGATGCTTAACAATTAATATACTATGAATAATGAATGCGGCAGCACGGCTGCCGCGCCTGCGGCCTACCGGCCGTGTACGAGCGCTCCGCGCACAGGTCCTATGAGATACAGCGATCCCGCCCATACTGTAACGTCGTATCCGCTGCTGCGCTCCTGCGCCTCGGCAAGCGCGCTTCTCCAGTCATCTACAGATGTTACAGTGCGCTCGCCGCTTCTGTACGGCTCAAGCGCGCTGAAAACACCTGCTAGCTCCTCTGCCGCCATTGCGCGGGGATTTGGAACCGTAGTAGTTATTATGTCGGCGCGCAGGCGCGCGAGCTGTTCGGCCATTATCCGGGTTTCTTTATCTGCGAGTATTCCGGTGCACAAAAGTATCCTTTTTTCAGGTGTTCCGGCGCCAAACTCCTGCATGAGCGTCTCAACGAGAGCCTGTACTCCTGCTCTGTTGTGGGCGCCGTCTATTATCGTATACGGGTCAGCTGAGATCACCTCAAAGCGTCCGGGCTGGAACGCTTTTCTCATGCCGGCCCTGACGCACTCGTCAGGCACGCTGAATCCCTGTATACGCATGACCGCTATGGCTGCGAGCGCGCACAGGGCGTTTTCTATCTGGTGCTGTCCGCGCATTTTTATGCTTATGTCCTTAAACAGCGCCAGTCCGTCTATCCCTGCAGTGAACGTGCTCCCGTCTATATCGCAGCTTTTCACATCGACTGCAGCCTTTGTCAGGTCTATGACAGGCGCTGAAAGCTCATCTGCCTGCTTTTTTATAACATCAAACGCTCCCCTGTCTTTTACGTTCACGCATACAGGGACTCCGCGTTTTATGATTCCGGCCTTATCGTACGCTATCTCTTCGAGCGTGCTCCCAAGCACGTTCATGTGATCGTATGATATGGACGCTATGACTGTCGCTGCAGGATGGTCGCATATATTTGTGGAATCGCCTCTTCCGCCCAGGCCGACCTCAAGTATTACAAGGTCTGCATTTACAGCCTTGAAATAAAGCAGTCCTATGGCAGTTACGAGTTCAAATTCAGTAGGCGACTCGTACCCCTCGCTTATCATCTGTTCGACTGCATCAAGAGCCTGCTCCGTATATACAGGAAGCTCGTCGTGGCTTATCTGCCTGCCTCCGCACTCTATCCTTTCAGTAAAGTCCTCAAGATACGGAGAAAAATATGCGCCTGTCCTGTATCCGCACTCGTTAAGCACCGTATACAGGTATCTGCATACAGAGCCCTTGCCGTTTGTACCGGCTACGTGGATTATTTTCATGTCTTTATGCGGATCGCCGAGAAGCGACAGGAGCTTTTTCATCCTTTCAAGACCGAGTTTTGAGCCGAAGACATTAAATGTGTGTATTTTTTCCAAAGCCTGATCGTAGTTCATATGTTCCATGTGATCAACTCCGTTTATATCATATGCTTTTATTTTATCAGAAATTTTCCGTATTAAAAACTGCCGCGGCTGCGCGCGTCAGAACGGCCCGCGCGGACCTGATCCTGACGCGACAGCCGCGTTGGAATTTTATTACAGTATAGTCAGTTATATCTATTATCGTATTATTTGCATTATGCAGTTTTTTATGCTCCGCCGGGTATGCGCGCGGCGACGCGCGAAATGTATACAGTGACTGTATTCATTCATACGGTAAATTATTTACCGAGCTTCTTTTCTACTATGGCAAGGCGCTCTGTTACCTTTGCGAGCTTTATCCTGTAGTTTTCAAGCTTTTCGCGTTCCATAGCGATAACGTTTTCAGGAGCCTTTGCTACGAAGCCTTCATTTCCGAGCTTCTTTTCGCCTCTTGCCACTTCGCTTTCGAGCTTCTTCTTTTCCTTGCCGAGACGCTCAAACTCTGCATTGTAGTCCATGAGCTCGTCCATGTTTATAAATATCTCGGCGTCCGTTATAACGCCTGACATTACTTCTTCAGGAAGCTCGCTCTTGTCTGAGATGAATGTTATCTCTGCTACGTTTGCCTGTGACTTTATATGATGCTCCGCCTTTTTGAGTCTTTCAGCGGCAGCGCCCTCAGCCAGGATGGCTGCGTTTACCTTCTTTGAAGGAGCGGCTTCTGCTTCGGCTCTGATATTTCTTACAGTCCTGATAGCGTCCATGGCAGCTTCTATGACAGCTTCTTCCTCTTCAAACTTCATGCCGTCAGAGTAAACAGGCCAGCTCTGTCTGATAAGATAGCCCTTTTCGTTTTCCGCATCCTTTTCACTGTCGTTATGAGGCAGGAATCCCCATATCTCTTCTGTGATGAACGGCATGAACGGATGGAGCAGCTTGAGAAGGTCCTTGAGGACTCTTACGAGAACGTATCTCGCAACTTCCTTGTCAGCGTCGTCATCACCGTAAAGTCTGCTCTTTACGAGCTCGATATACCAGTCGCAGAAGTTGTTCCAGATAAGGTCGTATATCTTCTGAGCTGCGAGCGCGAGCTCGAATTTTTCCATGTTTGCTGTTATTTCTGCAGCTGCTGAGTTTACAGTAGATATTATCCACTTATCCTCGTCGCGCAGACGGCTCATTATGTCGCCGGAGGCGTCGTCAGCCATCGGATAGAATTCGTCGTTCTCGTCTGTAAGATTCATTATTACGAATCTTGACGCATTCCATAATTTATTTGCGAAGTTTCTTGCGGATTCAAGCTTTTCTGTGACGAAACGCATGTCGTTGCCCGGAGTTATGCCGTTCATGAGCATGAATCTCAGGGCATCCGCGCCGTACTGGTCTATGATCTCAAGCGGATCTATGCCGTTTCCGAGCGATTTGCTCATCTTGCGGCCCTGCGCGTCTCTTACGAGTCCGTGTACGTAAACGTGCTTGAACGGGATATCGCCCATAGCCTCGATGCCTGAGAATACCATCCTGATGACCCAGAAGAATATGATATCGTATCCTGTAACGAGCACGTTCGTAGGATAGAAATACTTCAGGTCTTCTGTCTGTTCAGGCCATCCGAGCGTTGAGAACGGCCAGAGAGCTGAACTGAACCATGTATCGAGGACGTCCTCGTCCTGTCTGAGGTGTGTACATCCGCACTTAGGGCACTTTTCAGGCGCTTCCTCAGCTACAACGATCTCGCCGCACTCATCGCAGTAGTATGCAGGGATCCTGTGTCCCCACCAGAGCTGTCTTGATATACACCAGTCTCTGATGTCTTCGAGCCAGTGGAAGTATATCTTTTCGAATCTTTCAGGTACAAATACGAGATCCTTGTTTTTGACTGCGTCTACAGCAGGCTTAGCTAACTCCTTCATAGCCACGAACCACTGATCTGAGATCATAGGCTCTACTGTAGTGTGGCATCTGTAGCACTCGCCTACAGGGATGACCTTGTCCTCTATCTTTACGAGCAGGCCTGCTTCCTCGATGTCCTTTACGAGAGCCTTTCTGCACTCAAAACGGTCCATGCCCTCGTACTTGCCTGCGAGAGAGTTCATAGTAGCGTCCTCGTTGAGGCATGACCACTTAGGAAGATCATGACGCTCGCCTACCTCAAAGTCGTTAGGGTCGTGCGCCGGAGTGATCTTTACCGCGCCTGTTCCCTTTTCAGGATCAGGATAAGGGTCAGCGATGACAGGTATCTCTCTGCCTACAACAGGAACGATGACCTTAGTTCCGATGAGATCACTGTAACGCTCGTCATCAGGATGAACGGCAACAGCGCAGTCGCCGAACATAGTCTCCGGACGAGAAGTAGCGACTGTTATGCCCTCGCCGCCGTCAACGGCAGGATAGCGGAAGTAGTAGTACTTTGCATTCTTGTCCTCGTGCTCTACCTCAGCGTCAGACAGTGAAGTCTTACACTCAGGGCACCAGTTTATGAGTCTGTTACCTCTGTATATGAGGCCTTTTTTATATAAATTTACGAACGTGCGCACAACGGCTCTGCTGCAGCCCTCGTCCATAGTAAATCTTTCATGCTCCCAGTCGCATGAGTTTCCGAGCTTTCTGATCTGCTTTGTGATCGTTCCGCCGTATTCTTCCTTCCAGTCCCATACGCGCTTGAGGAATTCCTCGCGTCCGAGGTCTTCCTTTTCAAGTCCTTCCTCTTTGCGGACCTTCTCAACGACCTTTACCTCTGTAGCTATGCTCGCATGGTCGCTTCCCGGTATCCACAGAGCATTGTAGCCCTGCATCCTTCTCCATCTCGTCAGAACGTCCTGCAGAGTCTGGTCAAGAGCGTGTCCCATGTGCAGCTTTCCTGTGATGTTAGGAGGCGGCATAACTATAGTGAACGGCTTCTTGGAATGGTCTGCGCTCGGTCTGAACGCTCCGTTCTCCTCCCATTCCTGGTATATCCTCGACTCGAATTCCTTCGGGTCATACGTTTTAGAAAGATTCTTTTCCATATATTAAATATTCCTCCATGAAATAAAGTTCTTCCATTTTGATATGTATGTACTTATCTGTAACTAATCTATTTTACTACAAAAAATGAATGTCTGCAATATTGGGTCCTGCAATGTCAAATGTCAGACGCTTTGGGCCGGATGGCCCCGGCGCGCGCCCGGCGCGCGTGACGCTTCGCTGTATCATTCATTACATATTGTTTTCTTTTTATTTTACCCTGCAGATCACTTTTCACTTTTATCTTTTGATTCAAAATATTTTACAAGAAATGACATTCTGTGTATCGGCGACGCGCCGGCGCGGTCAAGTCCTTCATAGTGGGCTTTTGTGCCGTAGCCTTTATTTTTTTCGAAAGCGTAATCAGGATAATGCTTTGCGTACTCGACCATCATATGGTCACGCGTTACTTTTGCTATTATGGATGCGGCGGCTATGGAAACGCTGTTTGCATCGCCTTTTATGATGGCTGTCTGCGGGATGCTTACGCCAGGTATGACGAGCGCGTCGACCAGCACGTGATCCGGCTCTATCTTAAGGCTGTCTACTGCATCCTTCATGGCTTCCTTTGTGGCGTTGAGTATGTTTATATCGTCTATCACGCGATTGTCGCGCAGACCTACGCTCCATGCTACAGCTGCTTCTGTTATTTCTTTATAAAGCGCTTCGCGGCGCTTTTCTGTGAGCTGCTTTGAATCGTTTACGCCGAGTATGTTAAAATCCTTTGGGAGTATGACGGCTGCTGTTACAACAGGGCCCGCCAGCGGGCCGCGGCCGACCTCGTCAACTCCTGCTATATACTTTACGCTGCCGTTTTCGTTGCCGTTTTCATAAAGCGCGTTTTCGTACTCCTGCATCCTTATAAGGTTTTTGCGCTGTTTTTCGAGGCGTTCTTCTTTTGTCATTTTATTGACCTCATTTCCTGCTTATGCTCGCTATAAAGGCACCCGCGCGGGTGCGTAGTGTTTCCTGATAAGATGATCTGTATTTTATGCTTTTTCGAGAGTTATACGGCCTATCTTGCCGCCGCGGAATTCATCCAGCACCGTCTTTGCTGTGCGTTCATAATCTATGCGCTTGCCGGGAAATATGAATCCGCGCTTAAGCGCTATCTGCTCCATTGCTTCAAGGCCGTCGTCGCTCATTTCATCAAGCTTATAGCGTGTCATAAGGAGTTCCTTGTAGCCGTCAGCGAGCAGCGCTTTTATGAACTCGAGGCAGAGTGTTTCTATGTCGAGGATCTCGTCTTTTATAGAGCCGCAGAACGCGAGGTCAAGTCCTACGAGATTATCCTCGAACTTCGGCCAGAGGATGCCCGGAGTATCAAGGAGCTGCATGCCGTTCGTGAGCGTGAGCCACTGTTTTCCTGTCGTTACGCCCGGCCTGTCGCCTGTGCGGGCGCTCATTTTGCCTGTGAGCTTGTTTATGAGTGTCGATTTTCCTACGTTAGGCACGCCTACTATCATGATGCGCAGCGGTCTTTTGCGTGTTTTTTCGTCGTCGCGCTCTGCCTGGATCTGGTCGAGGCGCTTTATGATATTGTTCACTCCTGCGCCGCTGCTGCAGTTTACAGCTACGGCGTAGTGTCCGTCGCGGCGTATCTTTTCTGCCCATGCTGATGTGGCTGCTTCGTCTGCAAGGTCCATTTTATTGAGCACTACTACTCTTTTCTTTTCCTTTATGATGTCATCTATGATCGGATTGCGGCTGGACACCGGTATGCGGGCGTCGATGACCTCGATGACCGCGTCCACGACCTTTAAGTTTTCCTGGATGAGCTCACGGGTCTTTTTCATATGCCCCGGATACCAGTTTATATGTTTCATATCTGCCATTATTTTACTTCCTTTTATATTTTATTTATAAACAAAATGTTGCAGTAAAGTATACTTTATTGCGACTTTTATTATTGTGAAATTGCCGATGCTGGTGGCTGATATACGGATAAGCGGAGCTCGGAGCAGAATGGATATGCTTCCAGATTATTTTGAAGCAGCCGCAACGTCAAAAATATGTCTGAGCGGAACGCGCGGAAGCGCATAAAATGGTTGAATTTTCGCAGAAAATTCGTTCCCTGCCGCGAGTTATTTTTGACAAAAACTGCTTCAAAATGATCTGTTAGAAGCATCCCATTCTGCGACGCGGAG
>CAKQOE010000009.1 GCA_934255545.1 uncultured Clostridia bacterium
TTCTTTAAAGCAATCAGCTTTTAGAAGCGAACTTGTTAATATTAACACAGCTGTAAGTGCTTGTCAATATATTTTTTATTTTCTTTTAAAATATTATTTTCAAAAGAAGCTGTTCGAAGTGGTTCACTTAGACAGCTCAATTATAATAGCACTTTCATTTATGTATGTCAATGTTTTATTTTAAGAACTTTTTATTTTAATTTTATATAAAAGCGGCGCTGATCTCAGATCGGCGCCGCTCCGGGTGTTTTACATTTTATTTGTGAGCGTGAGCTCACGTCAGGTTAGAATATTGCTTCTTCCTGCTCTGCCATTCTCTTGTAAGTATGGTAACGGTTCTTTGCGTCTTCTTCTGCCTTTTCAAACAGGTCTTCCGCTGTGTCAGGGAACGCAGTAGTGAGCTGAGCATATCTTACTTCGCTCATGAGGAACTGTCTGAAATCAGCCTTTGGTTCCTTTGAGTCGAGTATGAATGGATTCTTGCCTTCCTTTTTAAGGTCAGGGTTATATCTGTAAAGGTGCCAGTAGCCTGCATCTACAGCGTCTTTCATTACAGACTGTGACTTGTTCATGCCTGCCTTTATGCCGTGGTTGATGCATGGAGCGTAAGCTATTATGATAGATGGTCCGTCATATGCTTCTGCTTCTCTCATAGCCTTGAGGAGCTGGTTTCTGTCTGCTCCCATAGCTACCTGTGCTACGTATACATAGCCGTAACCCATAGCTATAAGGCCGAGATCCTTTTTCTTTACTTTCTTGCCTGATGCAGCAAACATCGCTATAGCAGCTGCCGGTGTAGCCTTTGATGACTGACCGCCTGTATTTGAGTAAACTTCTGTATCAAATACAAGTACGTTTACGTTCTCGCCTGAAGCGAGTACATGGTCGAGACCGCCGTAACCAATATCGTAAGCCCAACCGTCGCCGCCGAATATCCATACGCTTCTCTTGTCCGCGAATTCATGTCTGTCAAGTATCTCTTTTGCGAGAGCAGCCTGAATGCCTTCGAGCGGAGCTGATTCAAGTGCTGAAAGCATGTTATTTGCTGCAGCAGTGTTCTTTTCTCTGTCATCAAATGTAACGATATATTCGTCAAGCGCAAGTCTGAGATCTGCTGAGATGTCTTCTTTTGCGAGATCTTCTGCACACTTCTTTACCTTTGCTCTTACCTGCTTTGCTGCTGTTGCCATGCCGAGACCGAACTCTGCGTTGTCCTCGAACAGTGAGTTGCCCCATGCAGGACCTCTTCCGTTTGCATCAACTGTGTAAGGTGATGATGGATATGAAGCGCCCCAGATAGATGAGCATCCTGTTGCGTTGGCGATTATCATATTTTCACCGAAGAGCTGTGTAACGAGCTTAGCGTAAGGTGTTTCACCGCATCCTGCGCATGCGCCTGAGAATTCGAAATATGGTGTATTGAACTGGCTGTTCTTTACGCTGTCAGCAGGTATGCCGAGCTTCTTCTTTGATTCACCTGCTGCAAACTTCCAATTTTCTGTCTGATCAAGCTGTGAAGCGATAGGCTTCATAGTCAGTGACTTTGTCTTTGAAGGACATACATCTACGCATACGCCGCAGCCCATGCAGTCGAGAGGTGATATCTGTATACGGTAATCGTATCCTTCAAGTCCTTTGCCCTTTGCCTGAACTGTTTCGAAGTCAGCAGGTCTTTCCGCATCTTTCTTTACAAGTATAGGTCTTATAGTTGCATGAGGGCATACGAATGAGCACTGGTTGCACTGGATACATGTATCCTTGTTCCACTGTGGAACGTTTGTTGCAACACCTCTCTTTTCATAAGCAGCTGTGCCTGCAGGGAGCTTTCCGTTCATGTCGTTTGCGAAAAGGCTTACAGGGAGCTTGTTGCCCTGCTGCTTTGAAATAGGTCTTAATACGTTCGTTATGAATTCAGGATCGTCATTTTCTTCTTCAGTTTCGAGCGGAGCGTCAGCCCATGATGCAGGGATCTCAACTTTTGTAAACGCTGTAGAACCCATCTCTATAGCCTTGTAATTCATAGCTACGATATCATCGCCCATAAAACCGTAGTTTGCGACTACCTGATCCTTCAGATGAGCGATAGCTTCATCCAGCGGAATTACCTTTGACAGTGCAAAGAACGCTGACTGCATGATCATGTTGATCCTGTTGCCGAGACCGATATCTTCACCGATCTTAACAGCATTTATTATATAAAAGTTTGCATTTTTTGCTGCAAGTTCTCTCTTCATAGAACCAGGGAGATTTTCCTCGAGTTCTTCAGTAGACCATATGCAGTTGAGTACGAATGTTCCGTTCTGCTTAAGGTCTGCAAGCATATCATACTGATGTACATAAGCAGGATTATGACATGCTACGAAATCTGCGTTTGAGATGAAGTATGTTGACTTGATCTCATTTTTACCGAATCTCAGATGCGATATAGTGATACCGCCTGATTTCTTTGAATCGTATTCGAAGTAACCCTGTGCGTACTGATCTGTATTGTCGCCGATGATCTTTATGGCCATCTTGTTTGCGCCTACAGTACCGTCTGATCCGAGGCCCCAGAACTTGCAGCTGATGTTGCCTTCGGGAGCTGAATCGAATCCTTCTACAGGAGTGAGTGAGGTATATGTAACGTCATCTATGATACCTATAGTAAAGTTGTTCTTTGGAGCATCTGACGCAAGATTTTCAAATACAGCTGCGATCTGAGCAGGTGTAGTATCCTTTGAAGCGAGACCGTATCTGCCGCCGTATACCTTTGGAGCGTCCTCTACATCATAAAGAACGCCTCTCACATCAAGATAAAGCGGCTCGCCTGCTGCGCCTGATTCTTTTGTTCTGTCAAGAACAGCGATCTTTTTGCATGTCTTTGGAACTGCTGCTATAAAGTGCTTTGCTGAGAACGGTCTGTAAAGTCTTACCTTGATAGCGCCGACCTTCTTGCCCTCGCTTACGAGCTTGTTTACTGTTTCGTGAATAGTTTCACATACAGAACCCATTGCTACTACAACGTATTCTGCATCAGGTGCGCCTACATAGTCGAACAGGTGATAATGTCTGCCTGTTTCTTCGCCGATCTTATCCATATAGTACTGAACGATCTCAGGGATCTGTTCATAGTGCTTGTTTACAGCTTCACGTCCCTGGAAGTAAACGTCAGGGTTCTGAGCTGTACCTATAGTCTTAGGATGAGAAGGAGCAAGAGATCTTTCTCTGAATGCCTTTACAGCATCTCTGTCAAGAAGCTTGTCTAAAACGTCATAATCTATAAGCTCTATCTTCTGGATCTCATGTGATGTTCTGAAACCGTCGAAGAAGTGGAGTATCGCTGCGCTTCCCTTTATAGCTGAAAGGTGAGCTACGCTGGCGAGATCCATTACTTCCTGAACTGATGCAGAAGAAAGCATTGAGAAGCCTGTCTGTCTTGTAGCCATTACATCGGAATGGTCTCCGAATATGCTCAGTGTATGATAAGACAGAGCTCTTGCTGAAACGTGGAATACTGTAGGGAGTGATTCAGCAGCGATCTTGTACATGTTCGGGATCATCAGGAGGAGACCCTGTGAAGCAGTATAAGTTGTAGTAAGTGCGCCTGACGCGAGTGAACCGTGAACAGCGCCTGCAGCGCCTCCTTCAGACTGCATTTCAACGACTTTTACTTCCTGACCAAAAAGGTTTTTCTTACCATTGGCTGCCCACTCATCTGTAACTTCCGCCATAACAGATGATGGTGTAATAGGATAAATAGCGGCAACCTCTGTAAACGCATATGATACATAAGCGGCAGCATTGTTACCGTCCATTGTCTTCATCTTTTTCTGAGACATTTTGTCCTCCTTAATTTATATCAACATTTAAACCTACATTTGTATGGCAGTATAACATTCTGCAATCAGATATTTCTGAAAGACTGCCAACTCAGATATTCAAATCCTTGTAATTCACAAACGTTCTCTACATAATAAAACAAATGCATTTCATAGTCAAATATGTTCATACAAGTATACATTATTCACACTACAAGTATACAATATTCAGCGAACATACTTTAGAATATCCATGATCTCGTCTGTATCTTCATCAAAAATGTTGATCCTGAAGCAGTTTATCCCTGCACTTTTAAGCTCGTTTATACGATGCGTATGATCCGCTTTCCTGAAGGACATGACCGTGCACCTGCATGTGCTGTCATCAAGTACCAGAGGGAATCTTTCGCCTTTCCTGTCTGCAAGTTCGTAACGTCCCGCGCGGCAGTAATGTTTTTTATCTTCTTCACTGCAGCAGCGCATATCATTTCTGTGCGAATGCCCCTTACTGCTGGCGACGCCTCCGGCGACAGGTGAACTGCCTGCAGGGCAGTGTTCCGTATACATGAGAGGTATCCTTCCCCATACGCTGAACTCACACGCTGATGCTGTTTTTCCAAATGACGTCATATCGGACGGATCCAGCTCGTGGGATACGACGCCGCGGATCATGCCGCGCGCCAGTGCGTGCTCTGCCGTATAAGCATTATATATGTTCATGCTTTCCTCAAAGAATATCCTCTGTGTCTCCTGTTCGCCGCCGGCGGCGCTGCTGCTGAAAAGCATCAGCTGAGACGGATTCGCTATCGATATGCCATAAATCGCTCCTGACGCGCAAAGCTCTTTAAGATGATCAGTATATTCTGATGATATGACAGGTCCGCCGCTGTATGCTTTTTTTGATATTGCCGGAAGGCAGGCCGTCAGCTGCACGCCGGCTGCTGCGGCGGCTTTTATTACATTTTCATCCATCGCTGCTCTGAACGGAATATTCAGCCGGATGCGCTGCATGTCCGGCACCGGTATCTCATCCTTTTGCAGTGCTTTTATGATATCGATGACGCGCTGTGAAGCGCGCTGCACCGAACTGTCTGTCATATAAACATTAAGAGTTATTTCTGTTTTTCTGTTTTCTGATTCTTTGTTTCCTTCCGGTGTATACTCCGTATCGGAATATGTTTTTAATATTTCTTTTATGCTGCGCGCGCCGGGCGCGCATCTCCTGTGGCTGCGTTCCAGTCTTTTTTCTGTCAGTTTTTCGAGTGCTTCGCGGCGCATTGCGTTCAGTTCTGCGGCAGATATGACCGGCTCGCCTTTTATGCAGACTTCGCACTCGTCAGTTTTGTACGGAGTTCCGCCTGTTTTACGCAGTCTCTGTTTTATACTTTCCTCGTCTGCCGGCTTTTTTATCGCTTTTTCAAGCGGAGCATCTGACATTACTTTAACGCATTCACCTTCAGATACCGCTGCGTGCTCTGAAGCTGTAAGCAAAGCACGCTCACCTTCAGCTGCCTTAAATCTAAGGTCTACGCCTACGCGCTGAGGAAGCTTTTCATATGAAGCTCTTGCACAGGCATTAAGCGATGCGTCTGATATCCTGTAAACAGGAGTCCCGGGACGAAGAACTGATGCATCTGCTTTTGCGAGTGCCGGTATATCTCCGGCTTCAACTGTCTGTCCGCGTTCGGCTTTTTTTAGCAGCGCCGGCGCTGCCTTGCTGTTTCCGGATGCGCGGATTTTTTTATTTTTGTTGTTTTGTCCTGCGCCAGCCTGCTTTATATACGTTATGACGCCGCCTGCTGACAGTGCTGCCTGTTTCGTGTTTTTTGCAGCGCTTCCTGTTGAGCGTATCTCTATGCCGTCACCGTTTGAAAGTTCTGAACTGAGTTTTATAAATGCGTGTCCTCGCTTTCTGTCTGCAGATACCAGTTCTCCGATCTTCAGTCCGTGATGCTTTGGCAGGTCATCTGACATAAGCTGTTTTCCGCTTTCTCCCATGAAATATGCATCTGTAAATTTTCCTCTGCTGAATATCTGCATCAATTCATCAATATCCTGCTTTGTGACTTCCTTTTCATCGCCCAGGGCGATGCTGTCCAGGTATTTTCTGTATTTTGAGGCAACTAATGCCACATATTCGGGTGATTTCATACGGCCTTCTATTTTAAGTGAGGCTACACCCATTTCTGAAATGTCGCACAGGTGCTTTATCAGGCTCATGTCCGCAGGGCTCAGTGGGTAATTTGCTGCGCCTGTATCTCTGCCGTTAAGAAGCAGGCTGTATGGCAGCCTGCACGGCTGTGCGCATGCGCCTCTGTTTCCGCTCCTGCCTCCTATGAAATCGCTCATATGGCACTGGCCCGAATAACATATGCATATGGCTCCGTGTACGAATATCTCTATCTCTGTATCGAGCTCGCGCTTCGCAGCGCGGCATATGTCTGCGATCTCATCGCGCGACAGCTCTCTTGACAGGATGACGCGGTCGAATCCTGCGTTCACGGCCTCCCGTACTCCTTCAATATCATAAACGGTCCCCTGTGTGCTCATGTGAAGCGGCATATCCGGAATGATCTTTTTTATTGCAGAGGCCAGGCCTCTGTCCTGGATTATGAGCGCGTCAGCGCCGTATTCGTACATCTTTATGGCGTTGTTAAGGGCTGCTTCCATTTCTTCTGTTTTTATCAGCGTATTTTGCGTTATGTGGACTCGGACGCCGTACTCGTGAGCGAGATCTATCGCATTTGCTATTTCGTTGTCGCTGAAATTGTCGGCGTTAAGGCGTGCGTTGAATGCGTTTCCGCTCATATAGACTGCGTCGGCTCCGTTGGCTATGGCGGCTCTCAGCTGCTGCGGGCCGCCGACAGGTACCAGTAATTCAGGTATTTTCATTTTTCCTCTTCTTTATATTGATCATTGGTGATCTTCCTTGTTCCGGACTGCAAAAAGAAAACTGCATATATCTGCGGAACAGGCTTTCAGGCCGTTGTCCTGCTTCCTATATGCAGTAGTTATGGCTATCTTGTTTTTTCAGCTTTTGCTGCCTTGCCCGGTTTTGCCGGTTTTGCCGGTTTTACAGGCTTTTCATTTGCAGGCTCTACGAAGTATTTTTCTATGAGTCTTTCTGCTATATATTTTTCCATATCTGCGCGCATGGCGAGTGAAAGTATGAGAGTGAACACTTCGAGACGTTCATCGTCATCAAGCTCGTTATTCTGGAAAAGTTTTTTTATAAGGACTATGTTTTTATCTACGTCTTCTGACAGTCTTTCGGCAAAATCTGAGTTAGTCTCACATGCTGTACGGTAAACGACTTCCGGGTCTATGCTCTCGTCAAAATCGGAATTATAGTTGTCAACGAGCGGCTTCATGAGATACTTTATCTCGTCCATTTTTATTATGCCTTTGAGGTAACCGACCATTGCTATCATCATCATGTGGTCGGCTGTATACTTTTTGCCGTCAGGACGAGGGATCATGTCATGCTTTGCGTAATTGTTTATCATTGTTTTCGTGAGAAAACGTCTTACTGTTTCGCTGTCTATGTCCTTGGTCTGATTTTTAAAGAATGTTTCGACCTGATCTATGTAAAGATCCATATCCGGGATCTTGTCAGGATCGACAAGGCCGGCTTTCTTCAGTTTTCCGAGCTGTATGTTTACAAATTCTTCGTATCTCATTTATAGTCCCTCCGTCTATTTATATATAAAGTATATCTCTGCATCGTAGATATTTTTTCTATATTATACAGGTATTTATGCCATAACGCAACGTTTCAGGAACATAATATGGGCAATAACGTATACTTTATTGTAAATACGGGGACGCCGATGCCGGCAGCTGATATACGGAACGCTTGAAGCCCTGCCCGTATCTCGGATACGGCGCGCAGGCCTCATACAGAAATTGCGCAGCTTTAGCTGCATTGCAATTTTTCAGTTCGCGTCGCAGAATGGGATGCTTCTAACAGATTATTTTGAATCAGTTTTTGTCAAAAATAACTCGCGGCAGGGAATGAATTTTCTGCGAAAATTCAACCATTTTATGCGCTTCCGCGCGTTCCGCTCAGACATATTTTTGACATTGCGGCTGCTTCAAAATAATCTGGAAGCATATCCATTCTGCTTCGAGCTCCGCTTATCCGTATATCAGCCACCAGCATCGGCAATTTTACAATAATAAGAGTTACAAAAACATATACGTTTTTATTTTATTCTGTGCGCGGTGGTCTTTCGCCGTAATACTGGTAGAAGCATGTTTCGAGGCGGCCGTTGTAGAGTTTTCTTCTTCTGTCCGGTTCGCGCGGCTTTATGGCTTCTTCTATATCTTTGTCGGCGGTTATGATATACGCCGACAGTGTCGGATCTGCTTCGAGCAGCTTTTTCATATGCGCGTATGAGGCTTTCATCTGCTCTTTGTCTCCGATACGTTCACCGTAAGGCGGGTTACATATGATGACTGAATATTTTTCAGGCACACTGAGCTTATTGAAGTCGCGGACGGAAAATTCTATGCAGTCGTCTACACCTGCCTCTTCAGCATTCTCCTGTGCTGCTGCTACAGCTTTTTTATCTATATCTGATGCAAGTATGCGTACGTCCGCATCATAGTCTATAGCCTCATACGCCTTCTTTCGCTCTTCCTTCCATATCTCTTCAGATATAGCGTTCCAGCCCTGACTTGCAAACTCTCTTCCAAGGCCCGGAGCAATATTTCTTTCATACATTGCAGCTTCTATAGCGATCGTCCCCGACCCGCAGAACGGATCAAGCAGAAGTCTTCCTTTTTTCCAGAAGCTCAGCTGTACGAGAGCCGCAGCAAGCGTTTCCTTCATAGGCGCAGCTACATTTTTCACTCTGTATCCTCTCTTATGAAGGCCGGCTCCGCTCGTGTCTATCGTCAGAGTCGCGCGGTCTTTCAGTATAGTGACCTTTACTGTATACTCTGCTCCTGTCTCAGGGAAGTGATCCATCATGTAAACTTCTCCGAGCTTTTCTACTATAGCCTTTTTAACCGTCTTCTGGCATGCCGGTTCGCTCCTCAGCTTTGATTTTACTGTTGTACAGTTTACGGTAAACTTTCCGTCTGCCGGTATCCACTGCTCCCAGTCAACAGCCTTTGTCTGCTGAAACAGTTCTTCTGATGTTTCAGCTTTGAACTCAGCCATCTTCAGAAGTACTCTGTCTGCGCATCTCAGATTCAGATTTGACCTTACTATGCCTCTTTCATCCGCAAGATACGTTATCTTTGCGTCTTCTGTTTTTATTACTTTATATCCGAGTTTTTCTATCTCGCGTTTTACGACGGATTCAAGTCCGAATGTCGCTGTAGCGATAAGCTCGATCTTTGACATTATGTTTCCTCGCTGTTTTTATATTATGGTAGTTTCAAAAGGCTGCCGCATGATCCGCGGTGTGAGCGGCATATACGGCAGCCTTTTTGTTTTCTTTTTAAATTTTCACGCGGTGACGCGTGCAGTTATGATCTTATTTATTGATGATCATTTGTCCGGCAGGATGTCGTAATATTTATTAGAAATCCTGCTTGTTTGTCATCCTGTTTGATGAGATAGCGTCCATGTGCTTGAGGGCCTGGCCTGTGCCGACGGCTACGCAGCTCTTTGGATCCTCTGCTATCCTTACTTTGATCTTTGTCTTGTCCTCTATACGCTTGTCGAGTCCCCAGAGGAGCGCGCCGCCGCCTGTGAGCATGATGCCTGAGCTGCTGATGTCAGCTGCAACTTCAGGAGGTGTCTTTTCAAGAACTGAGTGGACTGCTTCGCATATAGTTGTGAGCGGCTCGTCAAGAGCATCGTACATTTCTTCTGATGTTACTGTTACTGAAACAGGGAGTCCTGATACCATGTCGCGGCCTCTGCACTCCATAGTTACTGACTCTTCGCGCGGGAATGCTGTTCCGATGTTGAACTTGAGCTGCTCTGCTGTTCTTTCACCGATGAAGAGCTTGTGCGCCTTTCTCATGTATTTTATGATGGCATCGTCGAATCTGTCGCCTGCGATCTTTACTGAAGCGCTCGTTACGATGCCTCCAAGCGAAATAACTGCGATATCTGTAGTTCCGCCGCCTATATCTATGACCATGACGCCGTCAGGGCTCATGATGTCGAGACCTGCGCCTATAGCTGCTGCGATAGGCTCTTCCATAAGGTATACTTCCTTTGCGCCTGCCATGGTAGCAGCTTCGCTTACAGCTCTCTTTTCAACCTCAGTAACTCCGCTAGGCACGCAGACCATGATCCTCGGCTTGAAGAATCTTCCTGATCCGCATGTCTTTCGTATAAAGAACTTGAGCATGCGCTCTGTCGTGTCATAATCTGAAATAACGCCATCCTTCAGCGGTCTTACTGCTATGATGTTGCTTGGCGTCCTTCCGAGCATGAGTCTTGCGTCCTCGCCTACAGCGAGTACTTCGCCTGTATCCTTGTTGAGCGCAACTACTGAAGGCTCGTTAAGGACGATGCCTTTCCCCTGTATATAGATCAATACGTTTGCGGTACCGAGGTCGATACCGACTTCTGATGCAAATGCCATTTTATTCTCCTCTTCTTTTTATATATTACAAAGAATCCTCTTTCAAGAAATTCACATTAATTACATTGATTTACGTATAAGACTGTTGCCGCAAATGATGCGCATCACATGCGCCTATCTTATCTGCCAGTCTATCGGCTCCATGCCGTTTGCGGCGAGGAACTCGTTCGCTTTTGAAAAATGATGGCATCCGAAAAAGCCTCTGTAGGCTGAAAGCGGACTCGGATGCGGTGCTTTCAATATAAGATGGGCCGGATTCGTTATATACGACGTCTTTGTCTGAGCATTAGCTCCCCACAGCAGAAATACCATAGGCTTTTCGCGCTCGTTCAGCTTTCTTATAACATTATCGGTAAATATCTCCCATCCCATACCCTTATGGGAATTAGCCTGGCCTGCCCTCACGGTCAGAACAGTGTTTAACATGAGTACGCCCTGATCGGCCCAGCTCTCCAGACAGCCGTGCGGCGGCTCTGAGCAGCCGACGTCGTCGTGAAGCTCCTTGAATATATTTACAAGCGATGGGGGCGGTGTTACGCCCTTCTGCACGGAAAAGCACATACCGTGCGCCTGTCCGGGACCGTGATAAGGGTCCTGTCCAAGTATGACGACCTTTACGTCTTCATACGCTGTCGCCTTCAATGCATTAAATATATCATACATTGAAGGATAAATGGTCTGTGTTGCGTATTCTTTTTTCAGAAATTCCCGCAGCATACGATAATAATCCTTATCAAACTCGCCGTCAAGAATTTTATCCCAGTCATTTCCTATATTGACCATTTTCTTAAAGCCTTTCTTTAATATTTAATATATTTTCGGCTGCCGGCAGCCGCTTATTTATACATTATGGCAGATCGCTTTATGACAGCTTACTTTCTATCAGATCAGCAAGGTCCCGGGCAAGCGGGCGTATCTTTTCTGTATCTGAGCCTTCGAGCATTACTCTTACAAGAGGTTCTGTGCCTGAAGGTCTTATGAGCACGCGGCCTTCCCCTGCCATCTTTTTTTCCACTTCCTCTATGGCAGCCTTTACGTCGGCGTTTTCCATATAATTGTGTTTATTTTCATTTTTAACACGAGCGTTTATGAGGACCTGTGGGTATACAGTCATCTCCTCTGCAAGCTCTGAAAGCTTCTTTCCGTATCGCTTATAGGCCTTGAGCAGCTGAAGCGCTGCGATCATACCGTCGCCTGTTGTGCTGTAGTCCAGGAATATCATGTGGCCTGACTGTTCTCCGCCTATGCGGCAGCCTGTTTTTTTCATGTTTTCGAGAACGTATCTGTCGCCTACCGCAGTCACTTCGACTTTTATGCCGAGCTCCTCTGCGCGCTTATAAAATCCGATATTGCTCATTACTGTTACGGTAACTGAATCGTTTGCCAGGCGGCCTTCATCCTTCATGAGCCTTGCGCATACGCTTATGACTCTGTCGCCGTCTACTGCATTTCCTGTCTCATCAACGGCTATGAGCCTGTCTGCATCGCCATCGAATGCGAGGCCCATATCTGCGTGTTCTCTGAGTACTGCTTCTCCAAGGGCTTCGGGATGTGTAGAGCCGCATTTGTCGTTTATATTTATACCGTCAGGCTTATCGGCGATCACTTTTACATCTGCGCCGAGTTCTGTAAATACATCTTCAGCTGCTACGTATGACGCACCGTTTGCGCAGTCAAGGACGAGTTTTATGCCTTTAAGATCTCCGTCAAATGTTGATTTTACAAATTCCCTGTATAAAGCTACCGGTGACTCCTCAGGTTCTATTATCCTTCCGAGATCTGCGCCTGATCTTCCTGCTTCTGATGGAACGCCTTCTTTTACATATTTTTCTATTTCATCTTCTATAGCGTCATCAAGCTTATAGCCGTCACCTCTGAAGAACTTTATGCCGTTGTACTCAAACGGATTGTGTGATGCGGATATAACAACACCTGCTGCTGCATTGAGCTTTCTTACGAGAAATGCAATGCCCGGTGTAGGTATCACACCGACTTTTATTACATCTCCTCCCATGGAAAGTATACCCGCGCACAGAGCGTCTTCAAGCATGCACCCTGAGATACGTGTATCTCTTCCTATAAGTATCAGCGGTCTTTTGTATTCTCTGCCGAGTACGTATGCACCGGCTTTTCCAAGCGCCATTGCAAGCTCAGGCGTGAGTTCTGTATTTGCTACACCCCTTACCCCGTCTGTTCCAAACATTCTTGCCATGATCTTCCCCTTTCTCTTCTTTTTATATATTTTGTTATTTACTGAGTATCTTCTTCTGTTACTGTGATATTTACACTTACATCGCTTACTGTGATCTCAGCCTGTTTTGCTCTGTTCGAAAGCTCTACAGCAAGTTTTACCGTGCTTGTTCCGGCAGTAAGTGATGAACAATCTGCCGACAGCGTGAAATCTTCTGATGAAAGTGCTTCTATAGAGCTGTCTGTGCCTCTCACTTCAATGGTAACTGACTGATCGTCGCATACTGCATCCATCCCGTCCGGAACTCCTGTCATTTTTATATCTTCTGTTTTAAGCGTAAATGATCTTACTGACATTTTTCTTACAGTTATGACAGCCTTAAGCGCCGACTGTGATGACGCAAGGCGGACATTTCCCGGTACATCGGCTTTAAGCTCTACTTCTGTTGATGAGCTTATCTGTGAAAGGTCTACTGCATTCGTACTTATCTCTGAAATATTTTTAAGCTCTGAAGCAGGTCCCGCAAGCGTTACCTGATCAGGCGCGTCTATAGACGCGAGTTCAAGCGAATCCGGCAGCGAGCCTACTGTAACGACGTTAAGATCTACCGTTTTTACATTGTAAAGGCATGCTTTTACAGATACCTCGCTGATGGCTATTGAAACATTTTTTACTTCGTTTCCGTTTGAGTCCATAGGGATCAGACTTGCCACAAATGTCTTTTCATCATTTGAAAGCTTTGATATATCAACGGGCGCAGACAGATATGATACTCTGCTTACTGCTGACTTTGCTCCGGATATGGCTACTATCTCTGTAGATATATCTGTGCATACAGCTTCGACATCATCAGATGTGCTTCCGTTGAAATCAACCACTACTTCCTTGTCCTCAGTGACTTTTGTTTCTACTGTAAGCCTCAGCTGCGATGGATTTACGCGGACCACGCTTACTGATGACGGCGCATGGACTACTATGTCAGCGTACTTTTCGCCTTCTTCAAAAGAGGAAACGTCTACAGTCGCAACTATGTCTTTTTCCTTTACTGAAGATATGACAGAACGCCTGCCTTCTATTTCGACCTTTACAGATGTTTCCTCCTGATCGGCGAGCACGAGTCCGTTGCTTTCAAGGACTGATACATTAAGGAATTCTACAGGAACATTGAACGTTCTCGTTGAATTTCTGTTGTCTGTATTGCTCGCGTATATCCACAGACAGAAAGCCAGCACTATGGAAATAGCTATGCTGGCGTACTTTTTCTTTTTTTCCTGACTTGTCAGTACTTTCTTTTTTCCTTTAGCCATTTATGATCCTCCTGAGAAAACTCATCAGCGACCCCGATGTTTCAGAGGAATCAAGATCAGATGAAAGATATATCCCGTAAAGATTTTTTTCTACAGTTTTCACATCTAAGAATCTTGAAAGCATGCCGTCTGACGCCATTGATATGATGCCTGTCTCTTCAGAGACTATGATAGTCACAGCGTCTGAGACCTCCGTAACGCCTATGCCGGCGCGGTGTCTCGTTCCGAGCGTATGCTCCAGGTTGTTGTTCCGCGTGAGCGGAAGTACGCATCCTGCCGCCAGAAGCCTGTCCTGGCGGATTATGACTGCTCCGTCATGAAGAGCGGAGCCTTCGTAAAATATAGTATCGAGAAGCATCGCCGTTATGTCGGCGTCTACTTTCGTTCCTGTCTCTACTATGTCGCCAAGCGCTATCTCTCTTTCGATAACTATGAGGGCGCCGGTCTTATTTGATGAAAAATACTCTACTGCCTTGCATATCTGCGATATGATCTCTTTCGCGGTGTCTTTTTGCACATTTGCGAACTGTTTTGAAAAGAACAGCTTGCTCCGTCCGAGATACTCGAGCGCCCGCCGCAGCTCCGGATAAAATATGACTATGATCGCCATAAGTCCGTAAGTCATGACTGCGTTAAGCACGAAATGGACTGTGTAGAGATTCATTATATCGGAAAGCGCCAGCGCTACTATAAGCACTACAAGACCCTTGACGAGCTGCTGCGCGCGCGTGCGGCTTATGAAATCTATTATCTTATAAATAGCGAAAGCTACGATCGCTATATCTATTATATCCAGTATGCGTATGTCGGAAATAATGTCCAGCGCTGAACTGAATATCGAATTAAAAAAACTGTTTAACATGTTGACCTCTCAGATACCCTTTTTCAGACATTCTACATTTTATTGTACCTAAGAACGATTCTTTTTTCAATAGTATGCGGCATGGCTTTTAAAAAAAACAGCTGCCGCATAAATGCGGCAGCCTTTGAAAAATCAACATTTTAATAAACAGGATCAAGAAGACCGTATGTACCGTCGTCACGCTTGTATACAACTGAGACGCGACCTGTCCGGTCGTTCATAAATACGAAAAAGCTGTGATCCAGCATTTCCATCTGGAGTATCGCCTCTTCTGTCTCCATGGCAGTTATTTCAAACTCCTTGATCCTTACAGGAGCGAATGATTCTTCTTCCTCGTCAGTTTCAGGAACAGCATCAAATCTGAGATCGACGCCCTTGACCTTCTGATTGTTTTTCTGAAGCTTTTTCTTATGTCTTGTGATCTGTGATGTAAGTCTTTCAACTACTTTGTCGAGACACACATTCATGTCAGTATCAGTAAACTCTGCTCTGAAGATCATCCCTTTAACAGAGATCATAGCTTCCATAGTCTGTCTGTTTTTCTTGAAGCCCATCGTTACATTTACAGTCGTTTCCTCAGGGAAAAACTTGCTGAGCTTTTCGAACTTCTTTTCGATCAGAGCTACCTGTCTGTCATTTGCTGTAAACCCCTTGCTTGTAATGTTAACTCTCATACAAGTGCCTCCTTTATATTACGGACCCTGTAGCACTGCATGCTTTAAGAGCTTTCCCCTGCATGCCGCGTTCCGCAGACCGCGACAGCGTTCAGTGCCCCAATGCATGGCCGCGCGCCGCAGATCCTTTTTCAGATACTTTAAAAGTATCTGTATTTATATATTCGACATCTGATGAGAGATTCCTCTGCATATAATAAATATTTTTAATTTTTAATTTAAAATTTACATTCCACACCGGCTCCCGCCGGCATGTGGATAACTCGCATAACTGTGGATAACCCTGTGCATTATTGAAATACCAACGCTTTTAAATGTGGAAAATCCGCATGCATTTTTGCCAGTACACCATAAATTTACAAACAGCTGTATCCGTTGAAATTCCAATGTGCGCCGGGCGCACGCACATGTATCGTTTATCAGCGAACCGATTTAAGGATATTGAAATAACAATGTTTCCACCGGCTGTGGATAACTCTGTGAATAACTTTTTTCCTTACAGTCATTCCTCATCAAAATCGAGCACAGGGCATGCGTCGAGAGACATGTCGTCCGCAAAACCGTCTTTATATCTGTAGTAAGCTGCGCATGATATCATAGCGGCGTTGTCAGTGCAGAGTATCGGTTCCGGACGGTAAAATGATATACCGTTCTTTTTGCACGCTTCTTCCATCATTCCGCGCAGCAGACTGTTTGCCGCTACTCCGCCTGCGAGGGCGAGCTTCTTTCTTTTAAATTTTTTAGCGGCAGTTATGGCTTTCATTACGATAACTTCCATGACCGCCATCTGAAAGCTTGCTGCTATATCCGCATTGTTTATTTCTTCGCCGCGCTGCCTTACACTGTTTACGTAATTGAGCACGCCTGTTTTCAGGCCGCTGAAGCTGAAATCGTAGCTGCCCTTTTCAAGAAGCACGCGCTTGAACTCTACAGCGTGCGGGTCGCCCTGCTTTGCAAGAGCGTCTATTTTAGGACCGCCCGGATATCCGAGGCCGAGAACGCGCGCTACTTTATCCATAGCCTCTCCTGCCGCATCGTCTCTCGTAACACCGAGAAGCTCCAGGTCATTGTAGTCCTTAACGTCTATGATGTCAGTGTTTCCGCCTGACACTACTACTGCCGTAAACGGCGGTTCAAGATCGGGAGCCGCTATATAATTGGCGGATATGTGCCCGTGAAGGTGATGCACACCGACTATCGGTATATCCTTTGAAAACGCCAGTGCCTTTGCTGCGGCAACACCTATGAGCAGCGCCCCTATAAGACCGGGGCCGTGCGTAACACCAATGAGGTCTATGTCATCAAGCGTGACGCCTGCTTCATCGAGTGCCTGCTGTATAACTGTATTTACATTGTCGAGATGATGCCGTGATGCTATCTCCGGCACGACTCCGCCGTACTGTGTATGTATAGCGATCTGCGAAGAGATCACATTTGACAGCACATGTCTTCCGTTTCCGGTAACGGAAGCAGCCGTTTCGTCACAGCTGCTCTCGATACCGAGTGTCAGAAATTCTCCGTTTTTCATAATAATCGTTTCCTTAAAGGTATCTGTGATCCTGCAATGAATATTTTCAGAACAGCGCGCGCCGGGCGCGCGGTATGCGTATCCGTCAGTGACGATATATCACATGAGCGTCTTTTCTGCAATGCCGCATCGTTCGTCCATGCGTTTATGGCGGCAGCTGTCACACATGGTATAATTTTCCATGTTGATTATCTCTGCGCCGCCGGCCGGTGAATAATGCCTGCAGCTTGCGAAAACGCCGGCTGCATCATCGTGTATATCTCCGCAGATCGTTCCGTTCACGGTCACATCGTTCTGATAATTGTAATTTCCTGCATCTGTTAACATTTCTTCCGCCTCCTTACAATGATTATCTCTGTAAGGCGGAATTTTTATACATATTTGTATTTATTATTTATCTTATTTTTTATCTCTGCGCATAAGAAGAGCATTCTCGCCTGTTTCAGCATAGTATCCGTCACGCTTGCCCTCGACATTAAAGCCATGGCTCTTGTAAAGCGCTATGGCGCTCCTGTTTGCTTCGCGTACTTCAAGCATAAGGCTCGCTATGCCCTGCGCTTCAGAGCTTTCTATGAGCATATCCATCATATGGTCAGCTATGCCGCGCCCTCTGTAAAGCGGATGTACTGCAACGCGGTTCACCTCGCCCTCGTCAACAACGTACGCTGCGCCTGCAAATCCTATGATATCGCCCTTGCTGTTTTCTGCAGCTATGTAGCAGCTTTTTTTAGATCCGTCGAGCTCTCCTCTGAAGGACGCTTCGCTCCACGCGTGGCTGAAGCATCGTGCATCAAGTGCCGCAAAGGCGCTTACGTCAGACTCTTTTGCGCTCCTGTATGTTACAGGCTCGTCTGCTGCAGGTATCTCCATACCATTTTCTGCTGCAGGCTGCTGTTTTTTGAGGACTTTTTTCTTTCCTGTCTTTCTACCAAGCTGGCCTGCCTCGAGCTTGCGCTCTGCCTCCGACTTTCTCATATAGTCAGGCTTTACTTCGTTGTAGCTGCAAAGCGCGCCTTTTTCTGCCATGGCGCGCGCCATCCTCAGCACATTCTCTGCGCTCTGATATCTCGAATCTCTCAGCGCAAGCTCGATATCGACTCCGCCCACAGCTGAAGCCATCACAACAGATGACATGTATGAATCAGCTCCGTCGCCGTACATCCTTATGAAAAGTGCATTTTCTCTTTTTGCCGCCTCGACTGCCAGTGTCATGAATTCATCGACATTATAAGCCCCCGGCTTTACTATCTCACTGTATCCACCGTCAGCTCCCTCTTCAGCGTCTTCTATTATATACGCTGCTGCGTACACCTGTTTTCTCCTCGCGTCGAACATAGGACACACAACGATCGCATTATTGCTGATGATCTTTTCATGTAAATGCTGTTCCGAATGCATTAATGCTTCATCATCTCCCGTACGCCCTGCGTACACGAATGATTCCAGTGTCGGCACAGCCGCCATCGGCAGGTCGAGTGCCTGCGCCATAGTCCTTGCCGCAGCCATTCCTATCCTTATGCCTGTAAACGACCCCGGACCTATGGACACTGCGATCATTTCAAGCTCGTTTTTTGATATTCCGGCGTCACTGAGAACTTTTTCCGTCATAGGAAAAAGCGCCTGAAGATGGTTCATCTCCTCGCCTGACGTTTCACAGAATATTTTACTGTTTTTTCCTTTATCTGTATCCTGAACAGCGACAGACGCTGTCGCGCCTGTCGTGTCTACTGCCAGTATTTTCATTATTTTCCACCTGATGTTTTATTTATAAATCATATATTTGTAAAGCTATACGGTATCAATATCATAGATACGCTCGCCCTCATTTTCCCCGTAGTAGATGTTTATGAGGCGGCTGCCATCCGGGATCAGGTCGGCTATAAGGTCGGCCCACTCGACTATACAAACGCCGTCACCGTTGAAATATTCATCTATACCGATCTCGAAAAGCGAATCGGGGTCACTTACGCGGTACACGTCAAAGTGATACAGCGGCAGCCGTCCCGTATGGTATTCTTTTACTATATTGAATGTAGGACTCACTATCGGTTCCGTTATGCCGAGTCCGGCGGCTATGGCCTTTGTGAGCGCCGTCTTTCCGGTACCGAGATCTCCTACAAGGCACACTATGTCGCCGGGCGACAGCTCTTCTGCAAGCTTTTTCCCGTATCTTACAGTGTCCTCTTCATTTTTCATTTTTAAGATCATAATATTTTCCTGTCACATCAATAGATCTTTAACCTGCTCCGCGCCAGGCGCGGATGATGTTTTGATCTTATTTTTTGCTTACCGCAGTCATTTTTACTCAGCAGGAGCCACTGCAAGCTCATACATCGCGTCTGCATATATCTTTGCCGTCTGTATGAGTCTTTCCACGCGCACGCACTCGTTTTTCTGATGCATCGTGTCAGGGTCTCCCGGATAAAGCGCTCCGAACGCTATGGCGTTGTCCATCTCGCGCGCGTATGTGCCGCCTCCTATCACGAGCGGCTTCGTTTCGTTGTCGCCTGTGCGGCGGCGGTATATCGAAAGAAGCGTCTGCACTGTCGGATCGTCAAGCGAGAAATATACAGGCTTTTCGTAAACATTCTTGACTATGCCTATATCATACTTTTCAAGTACAGGCGACATCGCATCGTAAGCGTCGCTGTCTGTTTTTGTTACAGGGCATCTTACATTTACTGTAAGCTTTACACGCTCGCTGTCAACATCTATCATGCCTGCATTGAGTATCAGACTGCCTGATATATCGTCATGAAGAGCGCATCCGAGCTTTTCGCCGTTGAAGTCTTCATAAAGATGCTTCATATAAAATTCAAAGAATTCATTTACCTCAGGACAATTGAATTTTATCTCTGAAAGGAAGCTTATGAGCACTGAGACAGCATTTACGCCGCGTTCAGGATAAGCCCCATGCGCAGAAACGCCGCGGCATGAAATTTCGAAAGACTTTCCTCGTCCCTTTGCTGTTATCTCATGACCAGTTTTTTCTGTAAACTCGTCTGCGGCTTTCTTTACTGCATCGTATCCTTTATCGCATGATATGACTGCCGCTGCGCTGTCAGGGACCATATTTGCAGCTGTTCCGCCTGTAAGTTTTCTGAGACTTATGCCTTTTTTATCTGATCTTGACAGACGTTTTACCATATCAAATATCATTATCCCTTTTTCGCCGTGGACGAGCGGGAAATCTGAATCGGGAACTATGGCAAAATCAGGCATTTTAACCTTTTCTTTGTACTTTTCCATGCCTGAGCTGCCTGTTTCCTCATCAAGCCCGATTATCATGCGTATTTTCTTACGAGGCTCGTAGCCGCAGTCTTTAAGGGCCTTCATCGCGTAAAACGCTGACATGGTAGGACCTTTATCGTCGAGCGTACCGCGGCCGTACATCACGCCGTCTGCGATTTCTCCGCTGAACGGATCGCGATCCCATCCGCTTCCCTCAGGCACTACGTCCAGATGACAGAGCACTCCCATAACGCCGTCAGACTCTGACGCGCCATAGTCCATATGTCCGCCGTATCCGTCTATATCAGCGCATTCAAAGCCTTCTCTTTTTCCGAGGTCGAGCATGTATCTGAACGCTTCATCGACGCCCCTTCCAAAAGGTGCGCCTTCTGACGGCTGATCCTTTACGCTCCTTATTTTAATAAGACCCGAAAGATCGTTTAAAAGCTCGTCTCTGAGCTCGTCCAGCTTTCTGATGTAATCCGGCTGTCCGCCTTCTATATTTTCTGACGCTCCTGTCTGCGCGCCGGGCGCGCACTCGTTATGCTGCTTCTGCATCGTCTTCATTTTCTTCATCCCCCGATGTTCCTTCTGCCTGTATAGTCACTCCTGAGAGCCATTTTTCACCGATCAGATCCTTTACATCGCTCAGAGCCTGCTTTGCTCTTGAAAGGTGTCCTGACTTTATCAGCGTCTCATTTGAATCAAGGTCGCCGTCGAGCGGTATGATTCTGTAATCCGATGAGCCGTTGTATCTGTCTACCCATGTCGGCAGAACTCTTATAGTTTCTGAAAGGATCTTATCTGTGCCCTTCATATACTCTACATCTACATAAGCTATCATGCCCTGCTCTGTGTATTTTCTATTCGCGATGGACGGCAGAGTTTCTGTACGCTGATTCGATATGAAATTACCCATACTGTAAAAAACAGGGACGTTCTTTCCTGACTCTGACGTGACAACGTCTACCTTCTGAAGTACGTGCGGGTGGGATGCGAATATGATATCCGCGCCCATATCGGCAGCGCGCTGTGCCATTTCTAGCTGATTGCTGTCAGGCTCACGCTGATACTCGTTGCCCCAGTGGAAATAGCAGATCACTATGTCGGCGCCGGCGCCGCGGGCATCGTCTATGTCTTTCTGTATCTTGTCGTAGTCAGTAGTTTCAAGCTCATTGTAGTTAAATGAATTTATAAGCTTCTGCGAATCCTCGCCGATCCTCGTTCCGTTTATGGTAACGCCGCTGTCGCCAGCGCCGGTAGTTTCGTATGTATAGGCAACTATACCGATATTTACGCCCTTTACTTCTGTCATGGCGTAAGAGTCCTCGCCGTCATATCTGCTTCCCACAGTTACGAATCCCTGTGAGCGCAGGACTTCAAGAGTCCTCTGCATGCCGTTGAAGCCTGAGTCCATCATATGGTTGTTGCTCGTTATCGCGACATCGAAGCCTGCATTGCGCACTGCCGCTGCAAGCTCATCCGGTGCGTTGAATGTCGGATATCCTCTCGGCGTCGTTCCCTGGAATGTGGTTTCCATATTGCACATCGCCAGGTCCGCCGCTGATATGTACTTCGTAACGTATTCGTAATTATCGTTGAAATCGTATGTTCCTGTTGACGCGTCATACGCTGATTTTATATTTGTAGAATGCGCCATTATGTCGCCGACGCAAAGTATGCTCAGGTCTACAGCCTCTTCCTTCTGCGTTCCGTTTTCCTTGCCGGAGCCTGTGTCAGCGGAGCTGTCGGAACCGCTTTCACCGCACGCGGTAAATGTCATCGCTGCAGCTGCTGTAAGCATTAATACGAGTATTGCTGTAGTTATTTTTTTGTATCTGAACTTCATAAAATGTTTTCTCTCCCCTGTAAACACAAAAAGGCGGCCTCGCGGCCGCCCATGCCTTTATACCGCTTCGATACCGGCAACTTCAGGAACTGCTTCTCTTACTATTCTTTCAACGATGCTCTGAAGAGTGAGCTGAGCGCCAGGGCAGCCGTGGCATGCGCCCTGGAGGCGTACTCTTACGATGTTGTCAGGTGTAAGTTCTACGAATTCGATATCTCCGCCGTCTCTCTGAAGGAAAGGCTTGATCTCTTCGATGCTCTTTAAAATAAGTTCTTCCATTTTATTTTCTCCTTTATTTTATGTTAGTTTATTAATTTATACTTTCTTCGATCATGAACCATCAACTATAGCATAACGATGATGCGCACCTGAAAAGGTTGTATCCTGTCCAAAATCATACTGATTGTAAACCAAATGTATACACTGCGTCAATAAGAGGTTATGCATTATACATGATTAATACCACAAATAATGTAATGTAATCATTTTGCGGATGCAATGCTGAATGATTTTTATGCTGCGCTGTGCGCCCGTACGGCCGCCGGGCGGCCGCAATGATGCAGGACCTTATTTACTGATCAGATCTATAACGCAGCTCTGTAAGCCTTTACGCGCTCGACTGTGCGCTCCTCGCCGAGGATCTGCTGGATCTCCCATACGTCAGGAGACTGTGAGCGTCCTGTTATCGCAAGTCTGATGACAGTGCTGACATCGCCTACGTGGCCCTTGTACTGGTCAGGATTTTTCTTGAAATCCTTTGGCTTTGCTGCAAAGCCAAGCTCTGTGCCGAGCGTTCTGATCTTGTCGAACCATGCGCTCTGATCGTCGCTGTGGTCGTATGTCGCAAGATATGCGTCGAGTATGGCTGCTGCGTCTTCCTTTGTAACGTTTGCAGGAAGCTCGCCCTCTATAATGAAATATTCGTCAAAGAAATATTTGATAAAATCAAATATCTGTGACGCATACTCAAGGTCCTTACGAGGCTTATTTCCGCTTCTGCCTACATCGAGGATCTTTTCGATGTAATCTTCGTGACCCTCGAAGAGCGGCAGGATCTCAGGTCTGAACTCGCGCGCCCAGTCCTTCATAAAAGTACAGAGCTCTGATGCAGGGATCTTTACGAGAACGTCCTTGCACACGTCGCTGAGCTTCTGCAAGTCGAAAAGCGCGCCTGAGTTGCTCATCTTTTCGGCAGTGAACCTGAACTCGTCTATCGGCGCGTCAGGGTTTGCGATGCGCCATTCCTCGAAGTTTGAGTTGAGGATCGTTATGAGATATTCTCTCACAGCGGCAGGATGATATCCGTCTTTTCTGTAGTAGTCGAGTGAGAGCTCAGGGTCCTTTCTCTTTGAGAGCTTGCGCTTGCTGCCCTCGTCGTCGATCTTCATGAGATGCGCTGTGTGGCAGTACTCAGGAAGCTCAAATCCGAGAGTTTCAAACAGCTCTACGTGTACAGGCAGCGATGACAGCCACTCTTCGCCTCTTACTACGTGAGTAGTGCGCATAAAGTGGTCGTCCACGGCGTGAGCGAAATGATATGTCGGGATGCCTGTAGCCTTTAATATAACGACATCCATATTGTTTGCCGGCATAGTGATCTCGCCTCTTATGACGTCGTTTACCGTTATAGTCGGCATGTCCTCAGGCGCGACGTCAGTCGGGCCGTTTGATCTGAGTCGTATTACGTAAGGCTTTCCTGCCTTTATGTTTTCTTCTATCTGCTCATAAGTAAGCTCGCGGCTCTTCGCCCATTTGCCATATATTCCAGGATTTTCCTTGTGCTTTTCCTGCTCTGCACGTATCTCTGAGAGCTCTTCTTCTGTCATAAAGCAAGGGTAAGCTCTGCCTTCCTGAACGAGCTTCTTTACGAATGTCTGATATATCTCAGCTCTCTGGCTCTGATGATAAGGACCGTAAGCGCCGATATCGCCGTCGATAGACGCGCCTTCGTCAAACTTTATGCCAAAATAATCGAGCACGTTTATGATAGTCTCGACAGCGCCTTCAACATATCTCTTATCGTCTGTGTCTTCTATTCTGAGGAAGAAAACGCCGTTGCTCTGGTGCGCCAGGCGCTCGTCAGCGAATGCGCTGTAAAGATTTCCCAGGTGAATAAAACCTGTAGGGCTTGGCGCCATTCTTGTTACCATAGCGCCTTCAGGCAGATCTCTCGGCGGGAACATCCTTTCGATATCCTCAGGAGTTTTTGTTATCTGCGGAAACAGGAGTTCCGCAAGCTTCATGTTATCCAATTTCTCAAGCCTCCATATTTAAAACATTATTTATCTGTAATATCTATATATCAGGCCGCTCATGCAGTAATTAATGCGCAGCCTGTCTGCAGAAGTCACCTTCTGTATATTTTCATTATCTCGTCTGTATAGTTTCCGTCCTCGCCGTATACAGCCAGCGGTCCTTCGAGCTTAAGCTCGCGTCCTGCGTTTTTCCTGCATGTGATAAGCATGAGATTAGGCTTTTCGCCCTTTCTCGGACTTATGAAACGCAGTGATTTCGGTTCGAGACGGTTTGCGCGGCATGCGCATGCTATATCTATGATGCGCGCCGGCCTGTGTATCATGTAAAGAGCCCCACGGTCAGCCAGCAGGTATGCTGCGCATTTTATAAAGTCATCAAGCGATGCCGTCGTCTCGTGGCGTGCTGCAGTCAGCGCGTTTGCATCGTTTATAATGCCTGCGCCCTGCGCAGTGTACGGCGGATTGCATGTGACAGCGTCGCAGCAGGCCTGCGGCAGATGCTTCGCTATGTCAAGTATATCTGAGTTTATTATCTCTATACGGTCTTCATATCCGTTCATCAGCGCGTTGCGCGCTGCAAGGGATGCCGGTCTTTCCTGCATTTCAACGCCTTTTATGTCCGCTGCATCTGTCAGGCCCGCCAGGATCACCGGGATCACGCCGTTATTTGTTCCGAGGTCGATGTATGTTTTATGGCGTCCGGCGGCTGCCGCGTCGGCAAGCAGCACAGCGTCTATGCCGTAGCAGAAATGTTCTGTATCCTGCACCAGCTTAAGCCCGCCGAAGCCTATCTCATCAAGGCGTTCAGCCATATCAGCATCCGCCCCTTCCTAATCCTGAAGCAGGCTCTTCATATCGTCTGAGAGCATCGCGATATCATCATCGTCATCCTTCTGCTTTTTCTTTTTTCCTTTGTCAAGACGCTTGACTTCCTTCTTTTTGTAAACTGAGATATCAGCGTCAAGGCGCTCCTCTCCGGGAGGAGTATTTTTGTCAGGCGGAAGTATGAGGCGCACTTTTACCTGCTCGCGCAGAACGTTGTTTTCTACAACTATGCCTACGCCGTCAGGTGTCTTTACACGCTCTCCGGCCTCAGGGAGGCCGCGTTTGAGCTCTATATAAGCTTCATTTTCGTATTTGAGGCAGCACATGAGCCTGCCGCATATGCCTGATATCTTAGCAGGGTTGAGCGACAGTCCCTGAACCTTTGCCATTTTTATGGATACCGGGTCAAAATCAGGCAGCCATGTATGGCAGCACAGACCTTTTCCGCAGTTTCCTATGCCTCCGAGCATCTTTGCTTCGTCTCTGACGCCTATCTGTCTGAGTTCTATGCGCATCTTGAAAACGCTTGCAAGGTCCTTTACCAGCTCGCGGAAGTCTACTCTGCCGTCGGCTGTAAAGTAAAATATTACTTTTGAATTATCAAATGTGAATTCAACGTCTATAAGCTTCATGTCGAGTCCGCGCGCATTTATCTTCTGCTGGCATGTATCAAGCGTGCTCTTTTTTCTTTTCATGTTCTGCTCGTGGCGCGCGCGATCCTTGTCATCCGCTATCCTCACGACTTTCTTGAGAGGCTGCACTATCGATTTTTCGCTGATCCCTCGCGGCGCCGTCATGACTTCGCCGAACTCGAGGCCTCGCGCAGTCTCTACGATAACGCATTCTCCCTCTGTCAGTTCCAGATCGCCCGGATCAAAGTAATATACCTTGCCCGCAGGCTTAAATCTTACTCCTGTTACTGTTATCATTAATTTTCTCCTGAATGTCAAATATCATATATTTTACAGCATGTCCGGCGCTGACATTTCGCGCCAGGTCCTTTACAGCTGTCTCCGCGCTTTCTATGGCGTATGCCAGCTGCTCTGCTGTACATCTTCTTTTGCATTTTTCTATAAGCTCGCCGCTGTCTGTATTGAGCCTCAGACGCCCTCCCGGATCGTATCCCGATATGAGTGCATCGCGGTAAAGCGTTTCAGCAATAGATAAGAATCCTGATGCAGCTTCCCTTGAAGCTGTAAATCTGCCTATGTCGTTCCATATACTGTATGCAGGCGTCCCCATTATGACGGCGGCTGCCGTCGCAAGTGCGTCACGCCTGAATTTTTCATCAGCCTCCGGGCTTCGTTCAAGACCGTCCGAAAACATTTTCAGCAGCTGGCAGCGCGACCTTATCGTCTGAACAAGCGACTCAGCGTTTTCGACTGTAAGTATGATCGTCACGCCTTCAGGCGGCTCTTCAAGAGTCTTGAGCAGTCTGTTCTGCGCCCTCAGGGTCATGCTGTCCGCGTTTGATACCAGCATAAACAGCCTGTGTCCTGTATATGATCTCTGCATCGCGCGCGATATCATGCCTTCGACGGCGCGGTCCTTTACTGACTCGCCCGGCCTTCCTATGCGTATGATGTCCTCGCTGTTTCCGTCGGCTATCTTGCGGCAGGAAGCGCACATGCCGCATGCGTCTCCGTCATGTCTTTCGCACAGAGCTGCGCTTATGAAAGCCTCTGCAAGCTTTTGTGTCTCAGACTCTTTTCCTTCTATTATATAGCCATGAAACAGCCTTCCTGACTGTATGGCGAGGCGGAGCCTTTCTATAAGCTTTTCATTTCCTTTTAACTCTGAAATAATATCTGAAAAAGACATGTTTCCCCTTTAATGCGCAAACAGAACTGATATCTTCAAATAAATATGATCCGGCTGCCGGCGTCACCGCCGGAGCATGGCTGAAATACCGCGCGCTCACGCGCGCATGGCATATCAAATAATTATAACACTGTATAAGTATTTCGTCAAAAAGAAACGGGAAGCTGTTTTTATGCGGCTTCCCGTTTTCTTTCGTGCGCTGGGCGCACGCTGATCTGTATGTTTACTTTACTTTATTGACATGGCCGCGCCATCAGCATCACCGGCCGATCATTTTTCTGAATTCGTCTTCGTCTATGATCGTCGTTCCGAGCTGCTGTGCTTTTGTAAGCTTGCTGCCTGCTGCTTCGCCTGCGAGCAGGTAGTCCGTTTTTTTTGAGACACTGCCGCTGACTTTGCCGCCTCGCTCTTCTATGAGGGCTGCTGCGGCTTTCCTGTCCATTGACGGCAGCGTGCCTGTTATTACGAATGTTTTGCCCTCGAATATCTGTTCCGCCTGCTCAGCCGGCTCTTCCATTTTCATATTGACGCCTGCTTCTTTTAGGCGGTCTATGATGCGTATATTTTGCTCATCGTCGAAAAACGCTCTTACTGCGTCGGCTGTTACGGAGCCTACGTCGTCTACGTCTGTCAGTCTGTCAGCCGGGGCTGACGCAAGCTCGTCTATGCTGCCGAAGTGCTTCATTAATGATTTTGCTGCGGCTTTTCCTACGTTTGGTATTCCAAATCCTGTAAGGAGCCTGAACGGTTCGTTTGATTTTGAAGCTTCTATGGCTGCCAGGAGTTTATCTGTATTTTTTTCTTTGCCTATTATACCCAGTTCTATCAGTTTGTCACGGTGATCTGACAGGTAATATATGTCAGAAATATCGTGTATAAATCCCTGTGCTATAAGCTCCCGTATATATGCCTCACCGAATCCTTTTATATCCATGGCGTCGCGGCCTACGAAATTTATGATATGGCGCTCGACCTGAGCCGGGCATGAGCTTCCGGTGCATTTCATATCTGCGGTATCCTCGTCGCGCACTACGAGTGCTCCGCATACAGGGCAGCGATCAGGTATCCTGAATCTTACAGTTCCAGGCTGCCTTTTTTCCTTTACGACCGACTTGACTTTCGGTATGATCTCGCCTGATTTGTAAACGCGGACCGTATCTCCGATGCCTATATCAAGGTCGTCTATATAATCCTGATTGTGGAGCGTTGCGCGCGTTACTGTCGTTCCGCAAAGGCGCACAGGGTCAAACACAGCCGTCGGCGTCACTCTTCCGGTACGTCCTACCGAAAGCTCTATATCGCGGACTACAGTTTCTTTTTCCTCAGGCGGATACTTGTATGCGACGAGCCATCCTCCATTTTTGGCAGTATCCGGACATTTCTTTCGGTCCTCAAGGTCATTGAGCTTTACTACTGCGCCGTCTATGTCATACGCAAGCTCACCGCGCATGGCACCTATTTTTTCTATCGCGTCCCACACTTCGTCAGCTGTCCTGCACACGAAATAATGCTCTATGACCTTTATGCCGTTAGACTTCAGGAAGTCGTAGACCTCTTCATGAGTAGCGAATTCACGTCCTCTTACATCCTGAAGATTGAATACGAACATCGAAAGTCCGCGTTCTGCAGTAATGGACGGGTCAAGCTGGCGCAGCGTCCCCGCTGCACAATTCCTCGGATTTGCGAACAGTTTTTTGCCGAGTATTTCCTGACGTTCGTTTACTCTGTCAAACACTGCGTTTTCCATATACACTTCGCCGCGTATCTCAAGATACTCGAGCTTGTCTTTAAGCGTCTGAACGACGTCCCCTATAACTCTGGCGTTTTCTGTAACGTCCTCTCCTTCTATACGCCCGTCGCCGCGCGTTATAGCGGTCACGAGCTCGCCGTTCTCGTAGCGCAGCGCCATAGAAAGTCCGTCTATCTTTGTCTCGACTATGAACTCTGTATCATCGCCGAGCTTTTCTTTCATATCATTTACAAATTTGTCAACATCTTCTCTTGAGAATACATCCTGGATCGAGAGCATAGGGACTCTGTGGCGGACCATGACGCCTGCCGTCCTTTTGGCCTTTCCGCCCACTCTTTTTGTAGGCGAATCTGCGTCTGCCAGCTCAGGATGCTCTTTTTCCAGCGCACGCAGCTCAAGAGAGAGCCGGTCGAACTCGTAGTCTGTGATCTCAGGTGAATCCTGGTTGAAATACAGATCGTTATGCTTTTCAAGAAGCGCTTCGAGTTCTTTTATCCTTTTTTTTACATTTTTCACTTCCATATTTTCACCTTAAAAGAGACTGTCGTTTTTTACGGAACAGTCTCTTTTCAATTTCAGTATACATTACTTTTGTTTATATTTTCGTCAGCGGAGCGACGCTGAGCGACAGTTTTTTCATTCCTGCCGTGTCGAACGCTATAGTGGCTACATCGCCTTTTATCGTTATTATCATGCCTTCGCCAAACTTTGGATGGCTTACTCGGTCGCCGTTTTTCAGGTCTTCCTTTGATGCGGCTGACGCGTTCTTTATGGTGGCGGTATTCTGCTTTATATACTTGAGCTGGTCGAACGGTCTGTTTGATGTCCCGTACTGCGGGCGCGAGCCCACGCGGCCTGATGCCGTTCCCATTGCTGCATTTCCTGCAGCAGATCCCGGAAGTCTGCCGTTATTGCTCACGACAGTACCGCGTCCCGACTGTCCGAAAGCGCCGTCAAACGGCTTTTCCTGATAGCTCCTGAAGCCGAGACCGTCCGACTCCTCATCAAACAGATCCCTGTCAAGCTCTTTGAGGAACGTTGACTCGCGAGTATACTCTGTGCGGCCGTATATCATGCGCGCTATGGCGCTCGTAAGGAAAAGCTGTTCCTTTGCGCGCGTTATGCCTACATAGCACAGACGGCGCTCTTCTTCCATGCCGTCCATCGTGTCGAGCGCTCTGTGGCCCGGAAACAGGCCGTCCTCCATGCCCGGCATAAATACTACAGGAAATTCCAGACCTTTTGCGCTGTGAAGCGTCATAAATACAACAGCGTTCTCGTCAGGCTGGTGATTGTCAACGTCGGCGACGAGAGCTACCTGCTCAAGGAACTCCGCAAGCGTTATCTGCGGATTCTCGTCCTCTGCGTCATACATTACTGACTTGAACTCCAGAAGGTTCTCTATACGGCCCTCAGCCTCTATAGCGCCTTCAGAATGTTCGTTTACTATAGTTTCGAGGACGTTCAGATAACCGCTGTCCACAAGCAGGCGGTCATATATATCGCTCACGCGCAGCTCGTCCTGCTGTGAATGTACGGACGCCAGCATGTTTATAAAGTCGTGCATAGCTGATGCGACCTTTGACGAAAGTCCGTCTATAACATCATCGTCGCACAGGAGCTCAAACAGGCTAACATCGCGCTGATCTGCGAGTATCTGAAGCTTTTCCATAGTTTTGGCTCCGACGCCGCGCTTCGGCTCGTTTACTACGCGCATGAACGCAAGATCGTCTGCGGGGTTGAGCACCAGGCGCATATACGCCATCATGTCCTTTATTTCCTTGCGGTCGTAGAATTTCGTGCCTCCGAGGACGCGGTACGGGATATTATGCCCCATAAACGCTTCTTCAAAACTTCTTGACTGAGCATTTGTCCTGTAAAGAACTGCAAAATCAGAATATTTTCGTCCGTTCGTCATCAGGCGCTCTACCTGCCCGGCAACATACGCAGCCTCTTCTTTTTCATTTCTCAGGCGCTTGTACATGAGCTTGCTTCCGTCGTCCTGAGTCGTCCAGAGCTCCTTGTCCTTGCGGCCCTTGTTGTGCTTTATGACGGAATGAGCTGCTTTCAGGATATTGGCCTTTGAACGATAATTCTGCTCAAGCTTTACGACCTTCGTTCCCGGAAAATCCTTTTCAAATGAAAGGATGTTTCTGATGTCAGCGCCTCTCCACTGGTATATGCACTGATCGTCGTCACCGACGACGCATATATTTTTATTTTTTTCAGCGAGCATTTTTATGAACCTGTACTGCATGAAGTTCGTATCCTGATACTCGTCTACCATTATGTATCTGAAACGGTTGCGGTACTTTTCAAGTATGTCCGGATCCTTTTCAAACAGCTCTACTGTACGCCATATAAGATCGTCAAAATCCATGGCGCTGTTTTTCTTCAGCGTCCTTTCGTACTCCATGTAAAGCTTTCCCATGATCTGCTCAGGGTAGCTTCCCGCGCCCATTGCAAACTCGCGCGCCGTCATGCCCTTTTCCTTTGCATCGCTTATCGCGCCGAGTACGGATACAGGCTTAAACTGCTTCTCATCGACATTGAGCGCTTTTATAGCTGCTCTTATCACAGCCTTCTGATCGACAGGATCGTATATCGTAAAGTCCTTAGAGTATCCCAGAACGTCCGCGTGCATCCGCAGTATCCTGAGACAGGCTGAGTGGAATGTCATTATCCACATATTTATGCCGCCTCCGACAAGACTTTCAACTCTTTCTCTCATTTCCTTTGCAGCCTTGTTTGTAAATGTTACTGCAAGTATTTCCCAGGGAGATATTCCTTTTTCACGTATCATATACGCTATACGGCGCGTCATAGTGCTCGTCTTGCCGCTTCCTGCACCGGCAAGTATAAGAAGCGGACCATCTACATGCATGGCCGCTTCTTTCTGTTTGTCGTTCAGATTTTCAAGATATTCCATTATTCTCCTATTTTCTCCCGTATCATTTTTATTTCTGCTGCATATCCGTCGAGCTCGTTTGGTGTTTCAAGGCTGAAAGGCAGCCCTGCGAGCCTGTCGCTTCCGACTACAGCAGCTATGGCGTCAAGTCCTATACTTCCTTCGCCTATCTTTGCATGTCTGTCCTTGTGGCATCCCAGGTCGTTCATATTGTCATTTACGTGGACGCCGCCTACCCTTTCGAGCCCTACTACGCGGTCTATCTCGTCAAGCACGCCGTCAAGGTCGTTGACTATATCATACCCTGCAGAGTGCATATGGCATGTATCTATGACTATACCCATGCGTTTATTGTGTTTAACTCCCTGGATGATCTGAGCCAGCTCTTCAAAATTTCTTCCTATCTCTGAGCCCTTTCCTGACATGCCCTCAAGTAGCACAAGAGGCCCGTCGTCATCAGTCACTGCTTCATTGAGAGCGTCAACTATGAACTCTATGCCGCGCTCCGCTCCCTGGCCTACATGGCTGCCCGGGTGAAACAGGAATCTCGCGTCAGGCAGGTATTTCATCCTATCTATGTCCTCCTTCAGGACTCCGCGCGCAAACGTCCTTATGTCTTCCTTGTCGGAGCACAGGTTCATAGTATACGGCGCATGCGCGAGCAGCGGTCCGAACTCATATTCTTTCATTATATCTGCAAGCTTCTTTATATCCTTTTCATCTGTCGCTTTTGCATTTCCTCCGCGCGGGTTGCGCGTAAAGAACTGGAATGTATTAGCTCCTATTGAAACAGCCTCCCGGGCTGCTTTTGCATATCCTTTTGCTATCGATAAATGGCATCCTAAATATATCTTTTTCAAATTTTTACCTCTTTTTATATTTATTTCCTTTACAGGCCGTGAGGCCTGATACTACTTTACCCATATTCCGCCGCCGAGGAATTCGCACATTATTGAATTATTCGAAATATCCTTCGTATCCGTCATAGCGTTCACGCAGCGCAGCATCCTCAGCAGACGCTGAGCTTCAAGGTACTGCGGCTCTTCCGGTCTTATGTCCTGCAAGCTGTCCTGGACGAGCGGCTTCAGCACTGCCAGCTCATACATAAGTGCGGAGTTGAACACGACATCAGCCTCGCCGTTATACGGAAATATGTTTTTTATCTCGCCTCTTCTGACGCCAGGCCATTCAGCTATAGTCTCGCGCGCATTCTTGTTCCTCGACCTCATATCGCGCGCCATGCGGCGTATGAATCGTATGTCTGTAAGCGGTATTCTGTTGTTATCATCTATATTAAGTGTTGTCAACGGACTGATATATATCCTGTATTTTTCATCATCATCTATATGATATGTGAGACGGCGATTCAGTGCGTGGATGCCCTCGATAACTATAGGCTGGTCGTCCTCGGCCCTCGTTATGCGCATGCCGTAGCGCTTGCTGCCGGTAATAAAATCAAATACAGGCATATCTACTGTCTCGCCCGCCAGCAGAGCATTCATCTGATCGTTGAAAAGTTCAACATCTACTGCCTCAAGATCCTCGAAATTATACTTTCCGTTTTCATCACGCGGCGCCTGACCTCTTTCAACAAAATAATCATCCGTACCCATATAAAGAGGCCTCATGCCGTTGACGCGCAGCTGTATGCACAGGCGCTGGGCAAATGTCGTTTTTCCTGATGATGACGGTCCGGCTATAAGTATTATACGCTTTTTCTTTTTAACTATTTCATCCGCTATCATAGCGATCTTCTTTTCGTGCATAGCCTCGTTTATAAGGATGAACTCATGCCATTCGCCGTTCTGAAGCTTGCGGTTCAGGTCGCTTATCTTCCTTACGTTGACATAGCTCTGCCATCTGGATACGTCGCTCAGAGCTTTGTACAGATTTTTGTCGTTCCTGTAGTCAAGAAGCTTCTGCGGGCTCTCTGCATGCGGTACGCGGATCATAAGATTTCCTTCGTAAGGTACGAGGTCGAATATCTTAAGCTGGCCTGATGACTCAAGCAGAGGATCGTAAAAAACAGCCGTAAAATCGCCGCACTTATATTCAAATATTTCCTGTACCTCGCAGTTTCTGAGAAATTCTATCTGTTCGTATGTAAGATTTTTAACAGTTTCTATGTACTCCATGCCGGCATCGCCGTAATGCTCCTGTACGATCGTCGGATCCTTTAGCGCTTTTTCTATCGTCGTGATATCCTCTATCGCATTAGCAGCTGCAAGTATGTCAGCGTGTCTTACTATGCGCTTTGTGAATTTTCTGTTTTCAGCTACTATTTCCTTCATGCGGTACTCTATCTGCCACACAAGTCCTACAGCAGACTTTGTATCTGCCGGCGTTTTCATCTTTACAAAAAGTCCGCCGTTCAGAGGATATTTCAGCGAAACGCGTGCTCCCGGCATAACATCGTTGAGCGCGATAAGAAACAGAAAGAATATGCTCCGCTGATATATAAGGCGCGCCAGGCGCGCTCTCAGGTCAAGCAGCTTTACTGTGCACGATCTTGTAAGAACAAAGCTGAGATCTCTGCCTATGCCATTTACGATAGCAAAAACAGGCTCGGAGCCCTCCGGACCATCCCAGTATTTTTCAGCAAGCTCATAAAGAGATATCTGTTTTTCTTCATAAAAAACTCTTGAAGCGCCGGCTTCCGGCTCGGCATCCTGAGGTATTATCTCTATCCTTATCTTTTCATCTTTTTTATCTGCAATATTTGTATTTACAGCGTTATTTTCAGCGTTCGTCACAGTATGACCTCACTTTCATTTATCCACTCACATTTAACTCACATCTGTATATGTAATTACTGATTATACCATAAACCATGCTTTTCAGTAAACATGCAGCGGACTGCTCACGGTAAGCTCAACGCTGAAAAAGACTGCCGGACACGCTGTATATGTGGAGATACAGCGCACACGGCAGTCTTTTCTATCTGCTTAATAAAATTGGAAGTACCAAAGGAGACTGCCTGCGCCGACGGGGACCGCCGCAGTACGCCTCCTCTTTACATATTGATCTTTATCCAGATACTCAGGATCGCAGCCTGCCGGACAGCATTACTCACGCTGCTCAGCAGGTATATCTTATTCGATCATCATCAGGCCTTATTATTTTTACACCGTAAAGGTGTATATCGATCCCGCAGGCATTTGCAGGACCATGAGAAAAACTTTAAAATTTGAAAAAGGCAGAGGACATGAGTAATATTTTATGCCGCGTCGTGTGACGCGCCTTTCTCTGATGCATTATTCACTTCATCTTCTGCAAGACTTCCGGTATCATCCTCTGCATCGCTATCGTCCACTGCATCTTCCTGTCCATCATCACATATATCGTCTATGAGCGGACCGGAGTCAAGGCCCGGCATCATATCAGCATTTCCTGCTCGCCCAGGATCATGGCCACCTCCGCCAAACGCGCTCACAGGAAGACCGCCTATCGCTATGTCAAGCAGATCTCTGAGTTCAAGAGCTTCTTCCTCCGTGAACGTAACGCCTCTGCGCATCCTTCCGTGGTCCGGGCTCCATTCTCTGATATCGAACTTCGGCTCATTGCCGTTCCAGCTCACTCTGTTGAGCTCCTTTGTCCAGCCTGTCGGTGATGTCGCCAGTGCTCCGTAGCTGTCGGTTATCTGATATGTGAATTCCTCACGCTGCCCGCGGTCGCCTCGACCGCTTCCGTAGCCACTGTAGTTACCGCGTCTGCCGTTGCTGTAGCCTCCGTATCCTCTTTCGCTGCCATTTCCGTTGTAGCGGCTGCCGCTTCTGCCATTGTGATCGCCATTGCGCATGCCGTCAAAATTTCCGTTTGCTGCTCCGTTGCAGCGAGTGTTGTTTCCGGCGTAATTATTGTTTACTGCAGGCATTCTTTCATCTCCTTTCTTAAAATACCCTTTTGTTTTGCCGACGTCGCCGTCGTTATTTACAGTATATTACAGTCAATATATTCCTGTCAATATTTTTCTGTAATTTAATGTAAATATTTTGTTATTGTTTTTCACTTCATTTGCAATTACAATCATATCTGCAGGGGTCCGGATATGCTTTGGATACTGCAGCAAACGAAAATGCAGTAAAACAGATCAAAATAAAATAAAAGGAGAATACCGATATGTACAAAGTAGGAATCATAACATCAAGCGACAAGGGTTCACAGGGTCTCAGAGAAGATAAAGGCGGCCCGACTATCGAAGCCATCATCGAAAAATTTTCAGATAATTTTGAAGTAGCAAAATACGTTATACTGCCTGACGAGCAGGAACAGCTTGCTGCTGAGATGATACAGATGGCCGACAACGACGGTATAGATCTTATCGTGACTACGGGCGGCACAGGCTTCTCAAAACGCGACGTAACTCCTGAAGCTACGCTTTCTGTTATAACGCGCCGCACGCCGGGCATCCCTGAGGCTATGCGAAACATAAGCCTGCAGATCACTATGCGCGCTATGCTCTCACGCGCTGAGGCAGGCATCAGAAACGACACTCTTATCGTAAACCTGCCTGGAAGTCCTAAGGCTATACAGGAAGTTCTCGAGCCTATAATGTCTTCACTCAAACACGGCCTCGACATACTTCAGGGCAGGGATGCGGAATGCGCTCGTAAATAAAATGTATAAAATAAAAGGACGGAGCATCGATCATAACATGCCCTGTCCTTTTCTTTTAGCATCGATCTGCCATTATATAAATTAAAGCCTCGTAGTTCTATCTTGTTTATGCAGTATCAGTATTGTCAGTATTCCTGTAATGCCTACGATGATCTCTGTGACCGGAAATGTCCACCATACTGCATTCAAGCCTGCAAAATGGAGCAGCCATGCCAACGGTACAAGAAGAAATATCTGGCGCAATACAATTATGAAAAGACTTTTCTTTATCTGAGCTATTCCCTGCAGATATGATGTTGTAACTATCGTGATCCCTGCAAAAATAAAACTGACAGATATAACAGGAAACGCATATTTCCCAATATTTACTATAGCAGGATCTGCTGAGAATATATGTATAAGCCCTTCCGGAAATATAAAAAATATTCCTGTGGCAACGGCCATAATACTTACAGAAAATATTACAGACCATTTTAAAATTTCACTGTTTTTTCTATTATCACCTGCTCCGTAATAATAACTGAATAACGGCAATAATACTTGTTGAAATCCAAGAAGCGGAATAAAAAAGAAGGATTGTATTTTGTAATATATTCCCAATACAGTAACAGCATCCTCGGTAAAAAGCTTAAGTATCATATTCAAGCCTATGATATAAAGGGTATATAAAGATTGCGTAATGATAGAACCAATTCCATTGGCATAGATTTCTCTGCAGTCTTTCCATTTAAATCGTCCTCTTAAAGAATATTTTTTCGTTACACAGATCAAAGTTATCATCATCGCAGCCCATTGTCCGATCACCGTAGCAACAGCTGCTCCTGTAATACCGAGTGCGGGGATCTTTCCTGCACCAAATATCAATATCACATCCAGTATTATATTTATAACAAATCCTGCTACCTGAGCGATCATCGGAATTATCATATTTCCTCTTGCCTGAAGAATTTTCGTACAAACAGATTCGATAAATAATCCTAATGAGCCGCTGAAAATGATCCTGCTGTATATTATTCCCTGCACATTTACTAACGAATTTTCTGTTGAAAGCGAGAAATACATATTTATCATGATATTGCCGGCGAAAGCAAATAATAAAAAATGAAAAATATTCAGTATGAGTCCAGTTCTTATTATATCATGCTGTTCCGCTTTTTCTCCTCTTCCATCCAGTCTTGAAACAAGAATATTGACACCCGCGCCTGTTCCTGTCGCCACTGCAGTGATAAGGAGCTGAACAGGATATATTATCGACAATGCTGTAAGTCCCTCTGGCGAATATCTCGCAATAAAAAAACTGTCTGCGATATTATATATTGATTGAATAAGAAGCGCCAGCATCACCGGCGGCGACATTTTTAAGAGCAGTCTCGGAATTGATGTATTTTCTATATTCATAAAAACCTCCTGAATTCTTTTCAGTAGGTATTTTAAACCGTGTAGTAACTCCACTGTCAATATGATCTATCCAGTGACCAGATGTATTTTTATCTCACAATAGTAGTGGTAAATATATTTAAACAGTTGGAATCCAACTTCTTCTGCAAAAATAGCATCTGTTTCATAGTTATTTTCATTCAGCCAGTCGATCAGTACAGAAAAATCTGCTTCTTCATTTTTGATCGGTATAGTGCATACTGCATAATATCCGGCAGGAAGCGTGTACAGATTTTGGGGATCTACGGAACTGTAATCACCATCCGGCAGTTTTACATATTCTCGATATTTTCTAAGCTCATTAGATAAAAATTTTTCTATATCCAAAAAATATCCATATTTCCTTCGCACAAAATTTGCTTTATGAAATTCCTGATTTAAAACATCCTGCAGATTTGCATGGTAGGATGAATCCTTTCGCTTCTTATTTCCGATAATTACTGTTTCAGGTCCAAAATATTTTATACGTACTTCGCATTCAGACATTTGCGATTTTATATGTTCATTTTCTTCATAATACCAGCTGATATCATCTGCTACCTGCTTATAATACTGGCTTAATCGCAATGCTTCACTCCGGTATTCCATGAGCAGCTCCACTACTTTTTCATTATTGCCTGATGATATGATCTCTTTTACTTTTTTTAACGGTATTTTTAAATTCCGGCACGTGGTTATAATATCGAGCTGATACATATTCCACCTTGAATAATAATGATAATGATTTGCCGGATCGATATAGTCCGGTGTTACTAATCCTGTCTTAGTGTAAAAATGCAAAGTGTCCTTTGATATTCCTGTGATTCTGCTTACTTCACCAATTTGATAATATTCTTCTTTCATATTCTCTCTCCCGATGCCGCGTCATATTAGGATATATTTTTAATAAGAGATATCCGGTATTTCAATGTCATGCTCTATGCAATACCTGCTTACTTTTTCTGAATTTAATATAAACGGTACCTCATATCTCGGAAGAAATACTCTGAAATACTCAGCCTCATTAAGTCCCATATTCTGCACGACGACTAGCATATTCTCTCTGCTTTCTATGTCTGACTCTGAATCAGACCTCATATTTTCACAATATGACATAACTTCCTCATCTGTTGGAAGAATTCCTTTTTCTTCTGCAAAATTCCATTCAGCTATCTGTTTTTTTATCAGATCCTCTGCCGCTTTTTGTGGATCTTTTTCGGATGAAGCTGCAGCGTAAAGAGCTGTTCTAAACTTCATGTACTGCTTTGAAACATATTTCCCTGAAATTTCCATTGAAGCTTCACTTTCAGGTACTGCTTTTGTCCCCTGACCCGGTATCGACTGGTCGGATGTATCCACTTCGGTGCCGTTGCTGTCCTCAATTTGTGTTTCATAAGTATTTTCACCGGGCGAACCTGTTTCTGGGATATCTGAAAATGCCGCATAGTCAGACTCAAGCAGCTTTGCTGCAGTATCTCCTATTGACATATCTGCTCCGTTAAGTTGTGATGACTGCGTCTTCTCATATGCGGTCAGTGTTTTATCCATATCATGCACTCGCGGCACAGTGCATGCTGGCAGTGTTATCATCGTTATAATGATCAACAATAGCATAATAGTTATTTTTATTGGGCGCCGGTGACGGCGCGAAGGCAAATTTTTATTTTTATGTGATTTATTTATTCTTATTACTTTCATATTTTTATTCACTCAACTTACAGCATTCCGTGTTTGTTTTTTATTAACTTATTCTACTGCATTATATTAACATATTTCAAATAATATAAGGTCATTACTCTTAAGAAAGCGGTTACTTTCAAGTTATCAATTACTGAAAAGTGCGTAATTGACTTACATATATTTTATAATTATTATATATGTGTACATAGAGTTGATCAGCTCCTTTAAGATGCAAAATGTTATCGATCGTGGGTTTCACATGAGAGGAGAATACGTTATGGCTGAAATTATAAGTGCTGCTGAAGCAGTTTCAAAAATAAAAGATAATGATTTTATCGGAATGGCTACATTTGGTCTTGCCGGAACTTGTATAGATATTACGCTTGCGCTTCGTGACAGTTTTAGGAAAACAGGACATCCACGCGATCTCAGCCTTGTTCACGGAGGCGGCTTTGGAAATTTCAGAACTCTTGAAGATGGACATATAGGTGGTGACTGGCTGTCTGACAAGGGGCTTCTTAAACGTATGATAGCCGGCCACAATGGCGATATGCCTGAGATAATGCGACAGATAGCTGAAAATGAACTTGCTGGCTGGTACTTTCCACAGGGAACACTGCTTCAGACTGTATCTGAAAGCGGCCGTGGTATGAAAGGTGCTCTCAGCAAAGTCGGACTGGGAACATTTATGGATCCGCGTATAGATGGCGGGGCTCTCAATCAACTTGCAAAGGATATGGGTGACGAATGGGTAAAATACATACCAGATCTTGATGGAGAAGAATACCTCTGGTACAGAGCATTCCCTCTCAACGTTGCTGTTATACGAGGAACATATGCGGATGAAGCCGGTAATATCTCAATCGAAAAAGAAGCTATGTTTCTTGAAGTTGCTGAAATGGCAAGAGCTGCAAAAGCAAACGGTGGCATAGTGATCGTTCAGGTTGAAAATATAGTCCGTACCGGTGATATAGCACCTAAAATGGTCGCTGTACCAGCTTATCTTGTTGATTATATAGTTATATGCGAACATCAGGAGTACTTATATCAGACTCATCAGACTCATTACAATCCTGCATTTTCAGGAGAAATAAGACTTCCTGCAAAACACAGCAGCAAGAAACTTCCTCTTAACGCTGAAAAAGTGATCTGCAGACGAGCAGCTATGGAGATACGTAAAGGTTATAAATGCAACTTTGGTCTTGGAATGGTTCAGGCAATAGGAAATATAATTGCTGAAGAAGGCCTTTCCGATGACGTAGTGATGATATCTGAATCAGGCTCTATAGGAGGTATCGCTCAGCCTGGTCTTGATTTTGGTGCTCATCTAAACATAGAAGCATCTATAAATCAGAAACTTCATTTTGACTGGTTTGACTGTGGACTGCTTGATTTCGGAGCATTTGGACTCAGTGAAGTTGACCGTAACGGTGATATAAATGTAAGTCTGTTAAACGGAAAGCTTGGCGGAGTAGGCGGTTTCACAAATATCACTCGAAGTGCAAAATGCTCTGTATTCGCCGGATCATTTACAGCGGTAGGGCTTAAAACACATATCGAAGACGGAAAGCTTATCATTGACCAGGAAGGAAAATTCAAAAAATTTGTAAATCATTCTCCTCAGGTAGCTTTCAGCGCAGATGAGAGTCTTAAGGCTGGCCATACTATAATGTATATCACAGAACGCTGTGTTTTCATACGAGATGAACGGGGCGTCGTTCTTTCTGAAATAGCTGATGGTATAGATATTCAGAAGGATATACTTGACCAGATGGAATTTACTCCAGTCATACCGAAAGAAGGAGTAAAACTCATGCCCCCTGAAATATTCCGTGAAACATGGGGAGAACTCGATAAAGCCTTCTACTCTTAAAAGAGCACATTTATATTGTAAAGTTTTCTGACGTATGCAATCGTTCTTGCACAGTATTGTATCAAATTACTGAAATATTTCCTTTCTTCAATTATATACTATGCATCTCATAACACTATAACACCGGTCATGATTTTGAAACTCTCCATGGCCGGTGCATAAAATCTGCATACGTCAGTACTTTGCAGCATTACAGATAATCATAAGTACGCGGGTCTATATAAAGATCCTTTTTCTTCATATCATGCAGTCCCCACTTATATATCTCCTTAAGTATAGGGATCAGCTTTTCCCCCTCTTCTGTCAAAAGATAATCCGTTCGTGGAAGATTATTCTGTGTGCCTGATATTTTTTCTATAAAACCATCGCGTTCAAGCTCCTTAAGCTGTTGTGACAAAACCTTGCTCGTTACTTCCCATTTCCTTACCATTTCATTAAATCTTATACTGCCTTTTTTATATATTACCATCAGTAAATATGGTTTCCATTTTCCTCCTACCATTGCAAAAAAATGGCCATACGGAAAATTGCCTGATGATTTTCTGTTTTCAGCTGAATTAGCATCTATTTTTATCATTTTTCTTCACCCCCTTAACAATTATTTTAATGCAAAATTTACATAAACTATATTACATATTTATAACAGTACCGATTAGTTTTGTAAACTTGCATGTGCCTGGCACATGATATAATACATATTTACTCCATTAATATTTTACCATATTAATTTTTTAGCTTACAGATTTCATAAAGTTTCCTATTGAAAATTGATTACTTTTCAGTTACTGATTACTAAAAAGTGCGTAATTGACCATTCCATATACACAAATTATATTACTATATTGTAACAAACAACAATATTTTAAAATAAGGAGATTAAATATTATGGCAATGATCATAAATGCTGAAGAGGCCGTTTCTCTTATAAATGATGGTGATTTTATTGGTATGGCAATATTTGGAATGGCAGGTACAGCTATGGATCTTACTCTTGCAATACGCGACAGTTTCAGAGCTACAGGACATCCCAGAGATCTCAGTATCGTCCACGGAGGCGGTTTTGGAAATTTTAAAGAGCTTGAACATGGACATATAGGAGGTGATTGGCTTTCAGATGAAGGACTTCTTAAAAGAATGATAGGAAGTCATAACGGTGGTATGCCTGAAATAATGCGACAGATAGTGGATAATAAACTTGCCGCCTGGTATTTTCCCATGGGAGCCATGCTTCAAGTCTTTTCAGAAAGCGGGCGTGGCATGAAGGGCGCTTTAAGTAAGGTAGGGCTAGGAACTTTCATGGATCCCCGTTATGACGGAGGTGCCTTAAATCAGCTTGCTAAAGACAGCGAAGAGGAATGGGTCAGATATATACCTGATATAGATGGCGAAGACTATCTATGGTACCGCGCTTATCCAATGAATGTTGCAATTCTTCGTGGAACATATGCTGATGAATCAGGAAATATTTCTGTAGAAAAAGAAGCTGTTTACCTTGAAACAGCTGAGATAGCACGTGCTGTAAAAGCTAATGGCGGTATAGTTATCGTTCAAGTGGAACATATCGTCTGCACAGGCCAAATACATCCTAAAATGGTCGCCGTCCCATGTTATCTCGTTGACTATATAGTAGAATGCAAGCATCCTGAATATGTTTATCAGACACATCAGACTGCTTACAAACCTGAATTTAGTGGTGAAATACGTGTTCCAAAAACATTTGATCATATTCATATGCCTCTTAATGCTGAAAAAATAATATGCAGGCGTGCTGCAATGGAAATACGCGCCGGCTATAAATGCAATTTTGGTATCGGAATACCTCAGTCAATCGGAAATATCATAGCAGAGGAAGGATTTTCTGATTCTATAATGATGATATCTGAATCCGGCTCTATAGGCGGCATAGCTCAGCCCGGTCTTGATTTCGGTGCTCACCTCAACATAGAGGCTTCAATAAATCAAAAAAATCATTTTGACTGGTTTGACTGTGGGCTGCTTGATTTCGGAGCATTTGGACTCAGTGAGGTTGATTGCAATGGTAATGTTAATGTAAGCATATTTAATGGGCGTCTTGGCGGCGTAGGAGGATTTACAAACATTACACGCAGTGCTTCACATATTGTATTTGCAGGAACATTTACAGCTCACGGACTCAAAACGCACATTGAAAACGGAAAACTTATAATTGATCATGAGGGAGCCTATAAGAAATTTGTTGCCAAAACTGAGCAAATATCCTTTAATGCCGATGAAAGCGTATCTTCCGGGCATAAAATAATATATATAACCGAACGCTGTGTATTTATACGGGATGAACGTGGATTGGTCCTGACAGAGATAGCTGAAGGTATACGACTACAGGAAGATATATTTGATCAGATGGGATTTTTCCCTGTGATTCCTGATGAAGGCATACGTATGATGCCAGTTGAAATATTCTTCGATAAATGGGGAAAACTTGGAATGTATTTAAATATTTCAAAATAAAATCAAATATAAATATTTAAGAGGATATCCCTTTAAGTTTTGGGATATCCTCTTCTTAGCAACTAAAGTTCATTTGTATAACTATTATTTAAATCATTAAGTTTATAGATTATCTTTTCCGCGATCTTTATGCCGTCAACTGCGGCTGACATGATGCCGCCGGCATATCCTGCGCCTTCGCCGCCGGGGTAGAGTCCGCGCGTGTTTACGCTCTGCATCGTTTCACGATCGCGCGGTATGCGGACCGGAGATGAGCTTCTTGTTTCCACGCCTGTAAGTACGGCTGTATCCATATCGAAGCCCTTCAGTTTTTTTGCCATATTGGGCAGGGCTTCGCACATGGCGTCGGTTACGAAGGCCGGAAGGCATTCTGTAAGGTCTGAATAACGGACGCCGGGGCGGTATGTCGGGTGGACAGCGCGGCCGGCAGGCGGCGCTTCGTTCTTTTTAAGGAAGCTTGCAAGCGTCTGCGCCGGTGCGATGTAACCGCCTCCTCCCAGCTCATAGGCTGCTTTTTCCAGCTTTTCCTGAAAATCTATACCTGCGAGCGGTGTATCGGGATCGTCAGCTCCGCAGTCTTCGGGGCGTACATCTACGAGCAGCGCGCTGTTCGCGTTTTCACCGTCACGCGCGAAATAGCTCATGCCGTTCGTAACTACTCCGCCTTCTTCTGATGCGGCTCCGACTACTACGCCGCCCGGGCACATACAGAATGTATAAACTCCGCGTCCGTCTGCACAATGATGAGAAAGTTTGTACGCTGCCGCTCCAAGCCTTCCCTCTGTATCATTTACGCCGGTCCCATACTGTGACTCATTTATCATGACCTGAGGATGCTCTATACGTGCTCCCACTGAAAAAGGTTTAGCTTCCATGTGTACGCCTGATGCGTGGAGCATCCTGAAAGTATCACGCGAGCTGTTTCCTACTGCAAACACTGCATTTTTACACTCCATGCGGTATGTTTCGCCTGTATTTTCATTTTTTATAATAAGCGCTTTTAATTTTTTATTTGTCGCAGCGCCGGGCGCTGCATCATTGCATACACTGTCAAATTCAATGCCTGTTACGCGTGATTCGAATCTTATGTCGCCTCCGAGAGAAATTATCTTTTCACGTATATTTTTAACTACCTCACGAAGCACGTCAGTTCCTATATGCGGCATCTGCTCATAAGCGATAGACGCGTCGGCGCCTGCTTCTATAAACTCGCTGTTTACTTTTCCGATGCGCATATCCTTTATGCCGGTAGTCAGCTTCCCGTCAGAAAATGTACCTGCGCCGCCCTCTCCGAACTGGACATTGGAGCTTGTATCAAGCTCGCCTGTTTTCCAGAAATGCTCTACATCGCGCGTCCTTTCATCGACTCTGCGACCTCGTTCCAACACTACAGGCCGTGCTCCGGCTTCTGCAAGTATGAGAGCAGCAAACATGCCGCACGGACCGAAACCTACTATGACAGGCCGGTCATTTTCATCCGCAGCACATGCTGTTTTCGTAACAGTATATGAAATATCAGGAGCCTGTACCAGATTTACGCCTTTCATCTTTTCAGCTTTTGCAAGCAGCGCCTGCTCATCATCCACCTCAAAATCAACGGTATATATGAATTTTATATCAGGCTTCTTTCTGGCATCTGTAGATTCTTTTACTATGCGCCAGCTCTTAAGTTTGAGGTCTTTGATCCTCAGTGCTTTTCTTATATGAACAGGCAGGCTGCTTACAGGCTCGTTTATATTCAGTTTTATCTGCGATATCCTTAACATTTTATATTTACCGGACCTTTCATTTATCTATCGATCTGCTTTAAAGCGCGCGATGCAGCTGCGCGTCCCGCCGCAGTTCCGGAGCTCCACGCCCACTGCAGATTGTATCCGCCGCAGCGCCCGTCAAAGTCAAGCACCTCACCGCAGAAAAACAACCCTTTTTCCAACTTCGACTCAAATGTCGGCACAGCACCGGCAGAATCTACCTCATCAAGCCTTACACCCCCGACAGTGACCTGCGCGTCATCCCAGCCCTTCGTCGAAGCTGCGCTTACTTTCAGCCGCTTTATTATATATGCGGCTCTTGTAGCGCTTTTTTTCGGATCTTCCGGTATCCAGGCTATATCTGCAAGCACTTCCGCAAGCTTTGAATTGACGACACCTGAAAGCGCACGGGCTATATCATCACGACTGACGGCATCAATGCGCTTTCCATCAGATGCGAGCGCTCCGCGCACAAATTCAGCTAATGCTTCTTTATCGTGCTCCGGGGCAAGATCTATACATATCATATATTTTTTATCTTCAGCGCATTTTTCGTGTGGCGCGGCTGCAGCCGCGGATGCTCCGGCGGTGACGCCGGCAGTTATGCTGCTCTTATTATTTCTGTTTTTATTTTTCTTGTTTTTGTAAGGCCTCGGAGCATCCATGAACCTTGTCAGGTCGAAAACGCATATCCCTGATACGCCTGTTCCGGTAAACTGTATCTCGCCTGATTCTTTGTCTAAAACGCTTCCATTAAGTTCCAGCGTAACTGAGGCCTTTGCACGTACGCCTTTAAGTGCAGGCATAAATTTATCTTCTGACTCTACTGCTACAAGCGCAGGGCGCGGAGCAGCGAGCGTATGGCCGAATGATTTTGCAAAGCCGTATCCGTCTCCTGTGCTCCCGAACTTAAGACCTGCTCTGCCGCCTGTCGCTATAATAACATTTTTTGCAGTAAATGATGCTCCTGAATCACATACAATATTGAAATGTCTATATACTCCGGCATAATTGCCGTGCTCCGCCGTTCTTTTTACATCCGCTGCTCTGTCGCTCAGATGAATGACTGCGCCCGCGCGTATAACGGCCCTTTCAAGAACACTGACGAGCGACGCCGCCTGTCCCGAATACGGATAGCAGCGGCCCTCATCCTCCACGCGCGACATCATGCCCAGCCTTCTGAAAAGCTCTATGCTCTCATCAGCGCCGTCAGCATTTTTATTTGTAAAATTACAGCGCCCGTTACCTGTAGCATAAAGCTTCTTTCCTGCCTTATCATTTCCGTCAAGTATTATAACTGATGCTCCGTTTTCAGCGGCTGCAAGGGCAGCGGCCATACCGGATGCTCCTGCTCCGATAACAGCGACATCATACTGCTCTGCAGGATCATTGTTATATGTAAAAGAATTACTTTTCTTCATTTTCGACCTTTTCCTCCGACTCTTCCCTCAGCCGTGCGGCAAGCTCCCCAAGCCTCATAAAACGGTGGTTCACTCCGCTCTTGCTCACCGGCGGATCAGTCAGCTCCGCCAGCTCCTTAAGCGGCAGATCGGGATGCTCCAGGCGAAGCTCCGCTGCATCGCGAAGTTTCACAGGCAGGCTTCCGAGTCCCACTTTAGACTCTATGAGCTTTATATCCTCTACCTGCCGGCTCGCAGCGTCTATGGACTTGTCCATATTGGCGTTCTCGCAATTAACTATGCGATTCGCCTTGTTCCTCATATCCTTTACGATACGTATGTTTTCAAATTCAAGTAATTGCCCGTGAGCGCCTATAATATTCATGAAATCTATTATCTTTTCGCTTTCCTTCACATAAACTACCCAGCTTCCCTTACGCTCAGTCATCTTGGCATTCAGGCTGAAATAATTCATGAGCTTTTTAAGATCGTTGCCGATATATTCATTTCGACATACTATTTCAAGATGATATCCACGTTCCGGATGGTTGACCGAACCGGCCGCCATAAACACTCCTCTCAGGTAAGAGCGTTTGCAGCATTTTTTTCTTATTATATCTGACGGTATACCCTCAACAAGGACATTGCTTCCCTCCTGCACCGTCATCAAGCCGACCTCGCGGAGCATCTGTTCCCCGATATTACCGTCATCGAATGTCAGTCTGTAACTCTTCCGCCTGCGCAGCGTCATTCCCTGTATTATGTCAAGGCTCGTCCCTGTATCAAAATAACTCTGGAGCATTTTTTTCAGCAGCCTGGCTGCTGCCGGATCCTCTGTCGTAAGCGACACATTCATTCGTCCGCCGCCCATGAGATGGATCGTACCGTTCATTCTGGCAAAACCTGCTATTTCAGCCAGCATACAGCACTTTTTTTCAGGGATGATAAGCGCAAGCTCCTTTTTTGTATCAGATGAAAAAGACATTTTCTCCTCCGCATCTTTTATTTAATGATTCATATTTAAACGATCGTATATCTGCCGGCAGTCTGAAAACAGCCATGTCCGGCAAAAAACAGAAAAAACGCCGTATAAAAAAATGATACCGGCGCATCATAATAGCGTGACCGGTCAGGAGTCACATACATGTACAGCGGAGCACACAAAATGTGCGCGGCCATGTACGACCTCAAGCACAACAAAGTACAATAGAAAGGTACGGTAAACATTATGAAGACTTCAACAAATGTAAAGTGCAACGTAGATGAATGCACGTACAACGAATCAGATCACTGCACAGCAGAATCTATCAAGGTAGCAAGCCAGGCAGGCATCCTCTCATGCTGTTCTGATTCATCAGAAACAGAATGTTCCACATTCAAGAAGAAATAGTAATGGTCTGAAGTCGTCAGGCAAACGAGGCCTCACGGCCACAGAACGCGGCAGTCAGACAGCGGATCCCCGCCGTCTGACCGCCTCTGCTACATAAAAGCCGCCCGGCGGCAGCCCGGAGCGCCGGCTCCCGCCCGCGCTCCGGACCCTCAACACCAAACACCGCAGCTTTTGCACATACCTTCAAAAACACCCTGACATCCTAAGCCCCATGAAAAACAGTCATAATAATATTACTTATCCTGCCCGCATCATGATGTATGATACCGTCATCCACAGCTATCATGTTATTTTCTATAAGCACTATGCCCATATCGCGCAGCTTCGCTCTGTCCTCATCAGACGCAAGCATCTGTCTGCTGTGCGATGCTCCCCGCATATATGGTCTCAGCTGACTTTCCGAGCATACATGGTCATTCACAAGTATGTATTCCATAACTCCCCTGCCGAGGTATTTTTCTACAGCACCGGCAAAATCAGCAACAGTATAATCATCCGTTTCGCCCGGCTGTGTCATTACATTGCATATAAGCATTTTTATGCCTCCGGCACTGCGTATCGCACTGTTTATACCGTGCACCAGCAGGTTAGGTATTATGCTGCTGTAAAGGCTGCCCGGTCCAAGTACCACTATATCAGCCTTCAGTATAGCCTCAGTAGCGCGCGGAAGTGCATCAACATCAGGCGGATCAAGAAATACATAGTCGATAGGGCTTTTCTGCTTCTTTACTTCCTCAGGTATGCGTGACTCTCCCCTGACAGTATTTCCGTTTTTCAGCATAGCGCACAGAGTCACATCAGCAGTAGTCACCGGGAGCACGTGTCCCTTTATACGGAGTATATCATGCAGCTTTTCGACCGCCACCTCAAAGTCACCGTATATATCAGCGAGCGCTGCGATAAAAAGATTCCCCATATTCTGTCCCGCAAGCCTGCCCTCTTTAAAACGGTACTGCAGAAGCTCTTCCATTATATCTTCCTCGTCAGCAAGAGCCAGTATGCAGTTTCGCAGATCCCCCGGCGGAAGTATGCCGTAATCGTCACGAAGCATGCCTGATCCCCCGCCGTCATCAGCCACCGTCACTACAGCGGAAATATTCCGGCTGATCTTCTTAAGCCCCCTCAATATCACAGAAAGCCCGGTCCCTCCTCCTATAACGACGATCCTTGGCCCGCCCTCTGTAAATTTCTTTTTTTTATACATCAAATCAAACCTCTCCTCTGTCACATCTGTCTGCGCCGCACAGCTTTACAGCGCCGGCATATGCCGCAGCAGTCTATCTTTTCATTATATCGCGATGCACCGTAGTGACATGCTTTCCGTGCTCCCGCATGATATCAGAAAACTCATTTGCCATCGCTACCGAGCGATGCTGCCCTCCGGTACATCCAAATGCTATAAGCAGATTCATCTTGCCCTGCTTCATATAATAAGGTATAAGATATTCAACGAGGTCTGTAGTACGCCGTATAAATTCCTGAGTTTCTTCAAATTTCATTACGTATTCACGCACTTTCTGGTTATTTCCCGTAAGATCTCTCATACTCTTAAGATAATACGGATTAGGTATGAATCTCGCGTCAAACACAAGATCGGCATCCATACTCATCCCATGCTTGTAACCAAATGACTGGACGGTTATCTTAAATGTCTCTTTTCCATCTTCTCCGTCCGAAAGCATCGACAGGAGCTTATTCTGCAGCTCCATAGGCTTCAGGTTAGTCGTGTCTATTATATAATCGGCATTTTTTCTTATATTTTTAAGAAGCTTTTTTTCTTTTTGTATCGCATCGGAATTAGTACCGCCGTCGCTGAGCGGATGCACCCTGCGCGTCTCCTTGAAGCGCCGTACAAGCGCGTCATCCGTAGCCTCCAGGAAAAGCACCTTGAAATCCTTTGATGTTTTGCGCAGCTCGTCAAGAGCCCTCTCAAGATCCTTGAAAAACGCCCTGCCGCGTATATCTATAACGAAAGCAGCTTTTTCCAGATTTATCCTGTTTTGCGTTTCTAGAGTCATAAAAGACTCAAGCAGCGCCGGCGGCATATTATCGATGCAGTAATATCCCATATCCTCAAGATAATTCATCGCATTACTCTTGCCTGCGCCGGAAAGTCCTGTAACGATCAGTACCTGCATTTTTTCTCCTTTGTATCTATCTTATCTATCCTTGTTTTCCTTTTCCTGTAATTCATTAACATATCAGTATTCTATAAGATTTACGACCCGTCCCGGGTCAAGTCCCGCCTCAAGCATCCTCGAAACAGCCGGACCGCACGTTCCGACCTTTTCAGAAATATGAGCGTCACTTCCCATTATGAACTTTACATCATATGCAGCTGCCATTTTTATCTCATCAACTGTAAGCTGCCTGTGCCTGCTGCTTATCTCAAGATAAGTTCCCGTCTCAGCGCATGCACTGAAAACAGCGTCCAGATCGACCTTACCCTTATCTCCGGGATGCGTAAGCGTCGTTATCCTGTTCGATCTCAGGGCATTTACTACAAGCTCAGTATTCTTCTTAACAAGCGCGTCAGAATAATGCCCCGTCTTTGACGCTATGAGGTTCCTTGCATGGAGCAGCAGCGATGCTGCCGGAGATTCGCCGAGAGTCCCGAAATGATAACCCGCTATAACAAAATCATAAAGCTCAAATTCATCAGGTCTTACATCAAGATTCCCTGACAGATTTATTATATTGGCCTCAACAGACATATATATTTTTATATCGTCATATTTCTCATTAAGCGCGTCTATCTCAGTGCGCATCTTCGGCACATCCTTTCTGCGGAATCCATATCCGAAATGCCCCGGACCGTGGTCCGTTATCGCTATAGACTCAAGCCCCTTGCGCCTGGCCTCTATGACATTTTCTTCTATGGTTCCCTTTCCATGTGAATACACCGTATGGGTGTGCCAGTCATATTTCAATCTATATCCCATATTTATCCAGTCTGACCTGCCTTATCCTTTTATCCTATTATCCTGACCTCAGTCTCAAGCGTCACGCCGAATTCATCCATAACTCTCATCTGAACGAGCTTTATAAGCTCAAGGATATCCTGCGCTGATGCTCCGCCTTTATTTACAATGAATCCGGCATGCTTCTGCGATACGAGGGCTCCGCCCACAGACAGTCCCTGACACCCTGAATCCTGTATAAGCTTTCCCGCAAAATATCCTTCAGGACGCTTAAACGTGCTCCCTGCGCTTGGAAAATTCAGCGGCTGCTTTTCAACGCGCCTGCGGTTGAGGTCCTTCATCTTTTCGTTTATTTCATTTTCATCGCCGTGCTCCAGCTGCATCTCAGCGCTTATGATCATACCGCCGTTCTCATAAAAAACGCTGTGCCTGTACCCGAAATCAAGCTCATCAGCCTTGAAATGTCTGATGCTCCCGTCCGGCATCAGTGCGTCAACACCTGTTATAACGTGTGAAAGCTCACCACCGTATGCTCCCGCATTCATAAATACGCCTCCGCCAATGCTCCCGGGTATGCCTGAAGCAAATTCAAGCCCGGAAAGTGACTCGCGCGCAGCTGCGCGCGCTGCCTCGCTGAGCATTGCGCCTGCGCCCGCCTTCACCGTACAGGCATCTGCATCAACCACAACGCTGTTCATCCCTTCGCCGATAATTATAACGACTCCTCTAAATCCGCTGTCCTTAACGAGTACGTTAGAACCGTTACCGAGCACGACATACTGCGCGCGCTCATCACGGACTATATCCATAACAGCGCACAGCTCATCAACAGACGCCGGCTCAACAAGCACGTCAGCCGGCCCGCCTACTTTAAATGTAGTATATCCGCTAAGTGCTTCATCACGCTTCACAACAGAAGCAGCACTGCTCAACTTTTCATATATAAAATCAATGTTCAAAACACCGACCTCCGTCAAAAATATTTTTACCTATCATAATATTATATTCGTTTTCGCACAATATGTAAACGCATAAAGAAAACGCGGATACCGCATCATCTATGATAACGGTATCCGCGCCGTATATATCATGCTTTTCACGCTCTGCCCGGCGGCAGTACGGGCGGTGACGCCCGCGATCTGTGCAGCACTTATTCAGTCATAAAATATCTGTATTACGTATTAAATTTCTGCCAGATAAGCCTTCGCATCCTTAAGCATCTTATCAACGCTTTCAAAAGAAGTAGAGCCCTCTGACTTCTTAGCCTTTACACAGGCCCTGAGGTCGATATTTTCGTAAATATCAGGACCGAACTCAGGAGAAAAATCCTGCAGCTGCTCAAGAGTCAGATCCTCGATAGCTTTGCCGTGCTCTATACAATAAAGAACGATCTCGCCGATTATCGCATGGCACTCTCTGAAAGGCACGCCCTTCGAAACGAGGTAGTCAGCAGCGTCAGTAGCGTTCATATAGCCGCTCTTAGCAGCCTCCTCCATCCTGTCAGTCTTTACAGTAACAGTGTCGAGCATGTCAGCAAATATGTTTATGCACGCAGAAAGCGTCTCTGACGCATCAAATACAGGCGGCTTGTCCTCCTGCATGTCCTTGTTGTACGCCAGCGGAAGGCCCTTCATTATAGTGAACAGAGTTATCATGTCACCGTAAACGCGGCCTGTCTTGCCCCTGATAAGCTCAGCCATATCAGGATTCTTCTTCTGCGGCATGATGCTCGAGCCTGTGCTGTACGCGTCGTCGATCTCTATAAATCCGAACTCAGTGCTGCTCCAGAGTATGAACTCCTCGCAGAAACGGCTTAAGTGCATCATGCATATAGATGCATCGCTCAGAAACTCAAGCGCAAAATCCCTGTCACTTACAGCATCCATGCCGTTCTCGCAGATACCGCCCTCGAAACCGAGCTTTTCAGCCAGGAATCTTCTGTCAGTATTGTAAGTAGTTCCTGCAAGCGCGCCCGCTCCGAGCGGCAGATAGTCCATGCGCTCAAGGCAGTCCTCAAAACGACTGTAGTCACGCTTGAACATCTGGAAATACGCCATAAAATGATAAGCCGGCGTAACAGGCTGCGCTCTCTGCAGATGCGTATAGCCCGGCATTATATAATTTTTGTTAGCCTCAGCCACATTATAGATCGACTCAAGCAGACGTTTAAGGTCACCGAGCAGCGATATAGCTGCTTCCTTTGTCCAGAGCCTGAAATCTACAGCCACCTGATCGTTCCTGCTGCGCGCAGTGTGCAGGCGCTTGCCCGGCTCCCCGATACGCTCGGTAAGGATGCTCTCGATATTCATATGGATATCTTCATTTTCTATTGTAAATTCGATCTTGCCGTTTTCTATATCCTCCAGGATCTGCGCAAGTCCCGCATCTATAGCGTCACGGTCAGCCTCTGAAATTATCCCCTGCTTCGCAAGCATAGCCGCATGAGCTCTGCTTCCGGCTATATCCTGCTTATACATCTTCTGGTCAAACTGTATAGACGCATTGAACTCAGTAGCAGAAGCGCTTTCATTCTTCGTAAAGCGTCCGCCCCATAATTTTTTTGACATATTTTTACTCCTACATAATATATCGCAATAAAAACAACTTTCCAATAATAAAATCCTCCCGCAGCAATGCAAAATATACATAAAGACCCGGCAGGCGTCACCGCCTGAGTATCCCTGCGAAAGAAAAAGCCGCCGCACCACCCGGCAAAAAGCGCGCCATACGCAGACACGCCGCCCAAATGGGTGCGCGCCCGCGCGCCGCGCCGTCCGTCAGGTACGCACGACAGCTTTTATTTATTGCACAGTATATTAACTTTTAAATTAATCCTCAGTATACTTAGAAGGGATCCCGTTCTCCTTGCAGTTGATTGCACGGATCTTCATAGGAAGTGAGAACAGGTTGATGAATCCCTCAGCGTCATGCTGGTTGTAAACTTCATCTTCACCGAATGTAGCGAATGCTTCGTTGAAGAGTGAATACTTTGACTTAGAAGCTGCAGGAACAGCGCTTCCCTTGTAGAGCTTCATCTTTACAACGCCTGTAACGACATCCTGAGTAGAATCAACAAAAGCATCGAGCGCATCCTTGAGCGGAGTGAACCAGAGACCATCGTAAACGAGCTGAGCATACTTGAGAGCTACCTGATTCTTGAAGTTCATAGTGTCGCGGTCGAGAACGAGCTTTTCGAGATCCTGGTGAGCCTTCATGAGGATAGTTCCTCCCGGAGTCTCATAAACGCCTCTTGACTTCATTCCGACGAGACGGTTTTCAACGATATCTATAGTACCAACTCCGTTTTCGCTTCCGAGTCTGTTAAGCTCTCTGAGAAGCTCAACAGGGCCCATATCCTTGCCGTCGAGCGCTACAGGGCAGCCCTTATCAAAAGTGATGTCAACATAAGTCGGCTTGTCAGGAGCAGCTTCAGGAGTCTTGCTCAGTACGTGGATATCGTCTTCATGAACGTTCCATGGATCTTCCAGGTTGCCGCCCTCGTGGCTGATATGCCAGATGTTTTCGTCACGGCTGTATATCTTCTTAAGAGTCTGCGAAATAGGAATGTTATGAGCCTCTGCATAAGCTATGCAGTCTTCTCTTGACTTGAGGTCCCATTCTCTCCAAGGAGCTATGATCTTGATCTCCGGAGCCATAGCGTGGATGCTTGACTCAAAACGAACCTGGTCGTTGCCCTTGCCTGTGCAGCCATGAGCGATAGCAACAGCGCCTTCCTTCTTAGCAACCTTAACGAGTTCCTTAGCGATGAGCGGACGCGCAAATGAAGTACCGAGCAGGTAATCATTTTCATAAACAGCGCCGGCCTTAAGAGTAGGCCATATGTAATCAGTAACGAGCTTCTCGGTAACGTCGATGATATAAGCCTTAACAGCGCCTGTAGCATAAGCCTTCTTTTCAATAGCGTCAAAATCTTCCTTCTGACCAACGTTTACACAGCAAGCGATAACATCATAATTATGATGCTCCTTGAGCCATGTAAGAATAACTGAAGTATCGAGACCGCCTGAATAAGCGAGTACTACCTTTTCCTTTGCCATAATGATTCCTCCAAATTGAATATAAATAATAATAAATGTCATATATCCCTGCATGCGTCCCCGCATGCCCATCGCGCGGCTGTTCCGCACGTTTGAATGTATAGAGTATACCACACCAAAAACATGATTTCAACACACTTATTTATAATTATGCATATTTATTTATAATTATGCATATATCAAAAACGTATACCTTATTGTAACTTTTATTATTGTGAAATTGCCGATGCTGGTGGCTGATATACGGATAAGCGGAGCTCGGAGCAGAATGGATATGCTTCCAGATTATTTTGAAGTAGCCGCAACGTCAAAAATATGTCTGAGCGGAACGCGCGGAAGCGCATAAAATGGTTGAATTTTCACCGAAAATTCATTCCCTGCCGCGAGTTATTTTTGACAAAAACTGCTTCAAAATAATCTGTTAGAAGCATCCCATTCTGCGACCGCGGAGTGTTCCGTATGTTCATCAGCATTACCGCATCCTGTACTTACAATAAGGTATACCTTTCTGCATAACACTTTAAGCGCAAAGAAGACCGGCGGCGCTTACGCGCCGCCGGTCTTCCTTGTGTCTATATACTATAGTAATTCCGAATTTCAGAAACCTATTGTATTATTAATTTCAAATTAGAGAGCAGCAAGCTTCTCTACAGCAGCCATAAGAGCTTCAGCGTCATCAAGTCCGATCTCCTTAGCGAGAGCGTCATAAGCCGCATTATCCTGACCCTTTTCGTGAGTAGTCGGGAATACTTCAGCTGCAGTGTCGATAGTTTCAACAGCATTGCCTACAGCAAAACCTGCGATAGAACCTGCATTGCACAGAGTTTCTATAGCAGCGTGGCAGCCATTGATACCGGCCTCAAGATTCTTCAGAACTATATCAGTGACCTCAGCGAGGAGACCCTGAGTATAAGCATTTGCGCCCGGAGCCGCATATGCTCTTACAGCCTGAGAAATAAGAGTGAGACCGCTCTTCTTGATAAGTTCAGCAGGAAGAGTTTCAACGAATAAAGAATCTGTGATAGAGATCACAGGTAACAGCTTATAGCTTGCGATAACACATTCTTTGCCATCCTCGTCAGCTAAGACTGCGAATGGTGAATTCTGAGCGCCTGTACCAAAAGTAGTAGCAAGAGTAACAAGCATTGCCTTATTGTCTGTTACAGGGAAACCTGCATCAGTTCCTGTGAGAGCGCCGAAATTCTTTGCTGTTTCAGCAAGATCAAGATCGTCATTCTCATAGAGGAGCCACATTGCCTTAGCAGCACTTATAACAGAACCTCCGCCTACAGCGAGTATAACGTCAGGCTCGAACTCGTGCATCTTAGGAAGACCGCTCTTTACATCAGCGAATGAAGGAACTTCACTCAGAGTAAAGAACTCAGCGCTTTTAACGCCTCTTTTTCTTAAGAAATCGATAACCGGAGCTACAACACCGCTTCTGTACAGATTAGCGTCAGAAACTATGAATGCTCTCTTTAAGCCGTATACTTCATCCAGCTCCTTCAGAGCAACGCCCATGCAGCCCTTCTTGAAATATACCTTCTTTGGAAGATTGAGCATGTTCATATCCGTTTCTCCTTGTGTCTATATAAGATGAAGCTGATACCGTACCGAACAGCCGACATCAGCTTCATCTGTTAAACGATAGTTTATACTGCTATTCTAAACAACGAATCGTATTGATTATATCGATTAGTTGAAGCCACCAACCTTATCAAGGCCGATTTCAGCAGCAAGACCTTCAGGATACTTAGCGTGAGTATCGAGTGGAAGCTCGATTTCAACTTCGAGAACATCGCCATACTTTTCGATGAATCTTTCTTCACCATAGAATGCTCTGAGGTAAACCTGCTTGAGTTCGCCAAATGTAGGATATACAGGGTTAGCGCCTGTGCAAGCGTCATGGAATGCCCATTCAGACATCTGGTCAACAGCAGCGAGGAACTTTTCTTCCCATTCTTCTGCAGAAGTTTCTGGGTGAGCTTCAACGAGCCAATCCTGGATAGTTGCAGGGATATCGATTTCCTTCTTGAGGTCTTCGAGAGCCTGGATCCAGTTTTCGAATGTCTCAGCATCGTTCTTACCCTTAACTCCGATTAATTCACCGAGTTCAACATATCTTTCGAATGCCTGTGGGTACTTGTACTGTGAGAATGTTCCCATGTGGTATGGGTGCTTCTGAGCGTTGAATCTGCATACATATGGGCAGAGGAGCGCATTTGCAGTACCGTGTGGAATGTGGAACCAGCCGCCCAGCTTGTGTGAGAGTGAGTGGTTGATACCGAGGAATGCGTTAGCGAATGCGATACCTGCGATTGCAGAAGCATCTGCCATTTCCTTACGAGCATCTGGATCTGGCTTAGCATCCTTGAATGCTGACTTGTAAGCTCTTGGGAGGTAATCAAATACCATCTTAACAGCTGATCTAGCGAAACCGTTAGTATATTCAGTAGCGAATGTAGAAACGTAAGCTTCAACAGCGTGAGTAAGTACGTCGTAACCAGAAGCCTGAGTTGCTCTTGGTGGGAGTGTCATCATGTTGTTAGCATCGATGATAGCCATTTCAGGCATCATTTCGTAACCGATGATAGGCCACTTCATGCCAGTGTTTGCATCTGAGATGATCGTGAATGGAGTACATTCAGAACCAGTACCTGCAGTTGTTGGTATGCAGACGAGCTTAGCCTTCTTACCCATCTGAGGGAAGAATCTGATTCTCTTTCTGATATCGATGAAGAGTGTAGCCATGTCGAGGAATCCTTCTTCTGGGTTCTCGTACATGATCCACATGATCTTTGCAGTATCGATAGCTGAACCACCACCTACAGCGATGATTACATCTGGTTCGAATTCGTGCATCTTAGGGAGACCCTTCATAGCATCCTGGATCTGTGGGTCAACTCTGATGTCGAAGAACTCTGCAGTTTCGATACCCATGTCTCTTAACTGATTTATGATAGCATCGCAAGCGCCGAGCTGATAGAGAACTGCGTCTGTGATGATGAATGCTCTCTTGAAGTCATAAACTTCCTTCATTTCCTTCAGAGCTACAGGAGTGCAGCCTGTCTTGTGGTAAACCTTCTTAGGAAGCTGTAACCAGAGCATGTTTTCAGTTCTGATCTGAACTGTCTTGATGTCGAGTAACTGTTCGAAGTTAGTGTTACCCATGAATGAAGAACCACCAACTGAACCAGGTCCGAGTGTGAGTGATGGAGCTACGTCGAAGTTGTAAACGTCACCGATACCACCGAATGCAGTTGGTTCGTTGATCATGATACGACCAGCCTTCATCTTTTCGCCGAACTTTTCGATCTTAGCTTCGTCAGAAGCGTCGCAGTACATAGCTGCTGAGTGACCAGCACCACCCTCGAATACGAGCTTTTCGCAGATGTCGAATGCTTCGTCAAGATCGTTAGCCTTGAACATACCGAGGAGAGTACAGAGCTTTTCGTTTGCCCATGCATTGTCATGTGAAGTATCATCTGTCTCATATACGAGAACCTTAGTTTCAGGTGGTACTTCGATACCAGCCATTTCAGCAAGACGAACAGCTGTCTGACCTACTGCAGGAGCCTTAACGCCGTGAGTTGCAGGATTGAAGAATACGTTTGCAACCTTGTCAGCTTCGTCCTTGCTCAGGAAGTAGCATCTAGCTTCCTTCATGAGAGCCTTAACTTCTTTATATACGCTCTTAAGAACTGTGATGTGCTGTTCTGAAGCGCAGATCATACCATTATCAAATGTCTTAGAGTGAATGATAGATTCAACAGCCATTCTGAGGTCAGCTGTTTCATCGATTACTACGTTACAGTTACCAGGACCTACGCCGATAGCCGGAGTACCTGAAGAGTAAGCAGCGTGTACCATTGCTTCACCACCAGTAGCGAGGATGAGGTCTACCTTGTCCATCATTACTGCTGATATTTCGAGTGAAGGCTGGTCAACCCAAGTGATTACGTTTTCAGGCATACCGCATTCGATAGCAGCTTCCTTCATGATCTTTGCAGCTGCGATAGTGCAGTTCTTTGCATTTGGATGAGGAGAAACAACGATAGCGTTTCTTGTCTTTAATGCCATTAAAACTTTATAGATACATGTAGAAGTTGGGTTTGTTGTCGGGATGATAGCAGCGATAACACCCTTTGGAGAAGCGATTCTCTTAGTTCTGAATGCCTTGTTTTCTTCGATGATGCCGCAAGACTTCTTGCCTCTCATGTAGTTCCAAGTGTATTCAGCTGCGTACTGGTTCTTAGTAACCTTATCTACTACGATACCGTAACCAGTTTCGTCATGAGCCATCTTAGCCAGTGGGATTCTCATCTTAGATACCTGCATAGCAACGTGCTCGCAGATCGCATCTACCTGTTCCTGAGTGAATGTTGCATACTCAGCCTGAGCTTCGCGGATAACTGGTAAAGCTTCTTCAAAAGTTTCTACTGAATTGATGATAAGTTCTTTAGCCACTTTTGTCCTCCTTAAAAATTAACGCTTAAGAAAAAAATTAAAAAACTTAAATATACAAAGCTGCTTAACGTACAGCATTTGGATACTTTCTGTGTCTCACTGCACTTTATAATATGTAAGGTCATCTAACGCATATGACCCGCGCGCCAGGCGCGCATGTGCAGCTGTGACATTAACGCTTTGTGAAAAATGAACATTCTACCAGAGTGTAAACTTACTTTACCAATAAGTTCTTTCCCTGAAGGTCTGTTCGTCTTTCGCACCATTAGAATACCACAATCAATAGCATCATGTCAATTAAATAAGATTTTAACAAATGTTCTCAGATGCCTTGATAATACTTATTTAGCTTGTATACAATCAGAGCTTTGTATTTTGTATACAGGCATGCACCGGAATAAATAACAGCATGCTTATTATTTGCCTGTCAATATAAATTTCCCCATAAGTGACGCTTTTTCAAGGTTTAAGGATATAATTGTCCGTTTTTTTAATTGTTACAACCAATCACATTCGTAATATTTTACAAATAAGCATCGGTTTTAAGTATATAAAATGCCTTTTTTTCACTTATTTTCTTTTTTAACAACCCAGTTAAAAAAAATACAAACAGACTGTTTTAAGGCTCAAAAACGCTGTTTTATAAGCAAAAACTTTTTTTCCATAAATTTTTTTTTAAATTTTCCCTCCTTCGCACATTCATAAGTTCACAGGACATGCAGACTATATTATGTTACAATATATAATTACGCGCTGCAGACGGCGTCATGCTATACTGGAGGTGATCGGCAATGAGCGCAAAGAAACTTCCCTGACATAAATTATCTCAAAGCGAGGCTCTCGGCTGCGGCAGAGGGATTTAAGCATGTTTCAGAAGAAAAGGCCGCTGAGATGAAGCGTGAAAATACAGAGCGCTGGATATGCGCCATGATGTCCGTATCAGGCTCATCGCTGCAGCCTGAATCCATACACAAGATGGCAGAAGGCGAGTGCGCTCTTGAAGCCACCATAGAAGAATCGCGGCTTTTCGATGCCTGCCTCAGGCTCCGCACCGAGTTCGACATGCTGTGCGGGATGCGTACCGAACCTGACGAAAAAACGATACGCTTGTTTCACTATATACTGGCAGGCGACGGCGATACAGATGACTACAGGAAGGGCACGCCGCATATAAAGGAAATGGCGCTCACTCCGCCTCACAGCTCGGAGATACCTGAGCGCATGCGCCGTATAGAAACAGATATGGCTGCCGTATCCTGGCAGGACGATATCGATCCTGCTGTGACGCTTCACGATATGATAATGTCTGTCTGGCCTTTCAACGAATATAACGACGCGACCGCTTATGCAGCCATGAGCTACAGACTTCTGCTGGCCGGTTACCCGCTGCCTGCTGTAAAGCTGACGCAGTACGAGCACCGCAGGCTCGCTGCCGAATACATACACGCCGGCACGTCAAACGGCATAACAACGATGCTTCTCATAGCTCTGCTCAATGAATACAGAATGCCTTGATGAATGGTCTGCCGGCACAGCGCGGCTCCGGCCGCGAGTGTTCCGCCGGTGACGGCGGCAGGTATGCGGGAACTTATTACTGCATATTTATCAACCGGAAATTTACCCTGAATATTTGCAATGGAGGAATATTTATAATGAAGATACTTATCGCTTCGGACATACACGGCTCTGCCGAATACGCTGAACAGTTCCTTGAGGCTGTCAGGAGCGAAGAGCCCGACAAGATACTGCTGCTCGGTGACCTGCTCTACCATGGGCCGCGCAACGCGCTTCCTGAGGATTACGATACGAAGCGCACTATGGAGATACTGAACGGGCTCAGGGACAGGATCATCGCTGTGCGCGGCAACTGCGATGCGGAGGTAGACCAGATGGTGCTTGATTTTCCGCTCATGAATACTTATGAAATGATCGAGGCGGACGGGCTTAAGATGTTTGCGACTCACGGTCACGTTTACAGTCCCGGAAATCCGCCGCCTTTTGTGGAGTTTGACGTTCTGCTCAATGGTCACACGCATATATCGGCGCTCAACAATATTGGAGACTACTATTATATAAATCCCGGTTCTGTTTCTATACCTAAGGGCGGCACGACTAATTCTTTCATTATATATGAGAACAGAGAATTTTCGCTGAGAGACCTTGAGACCTGTGACGAGATAGATAACATAGTTCTTTAGGCAATAAACGCTGCAATAAAAAACTGCTTTCTGATGAGTTTCATTTCATCTTGCGAAAGCAGTTTTATTTTTCATATTTTATAAGGGCATACAGCCTTACGCCTGCTCGCGCAGGCCCATGCGCAGCGCTTCTTATCTGCTTTGATCCGCTGAAGAAGTGCTTATGGCGCTACGATGTTCATCGTTTTGAGGCCGGCTGTTTCTTCGAGGCCGAATGCTGCATTCATGTTCTGCACCGCCTGTCCTGCTGCGCCCTTTACCATGTTGTCTATGCATGATGTTATGATGGCGCGGTGCGTTCTCTGGTCTACACGTACGCTGATATCGCAGAAGTTGGTTCCCACTACGAAACGTGTCTCGCACATGCCGCGGCGTATCCTGATGAAGTTTTCATCTCCGTAATACTTTTCGTAAACTGCGTACAGGTCGTCCTCAGTCACATCCTTTTTCAGGTCAACGTATATGGTAGCGAGTATGCCGCGCTTCATAGGCATGAGATGCGGCGTGAACTGTACCTGTATCTCCTTGCCTGCCACCTTTGAGAGTTCCTGCTCTATCTCAGGAGTGTGTCTGTGGTGCGCTATGCCGTATGCTTTTACTGACTCGCCCGCTTCCGCATACAGGAGTGAAAGATCCTTTTTGCGGCCTGAGCCTGTGATGCCTGATTTTGCATCGATTATGATATGGTCTGTGTCAACAAGCCCGTCCTCTCTGAGGAGCGCTGATATCGCAAGGATGCTTGCTGTTGTGTAGCATCCCGGATTTGCTATAAGGTCTGCGCCTTTTATCTTGTCGCGCCACAGTTCTGCAAGGCCGTACACCTGCTTTGATATAAGGTCCTTTGCAGTATGTTCAGTCTTGTACCATTCTTCGTAAACGTCAGGATCGTCCAGTCTGAAGTCAGCGCTGAAATCTATGATCTTTATGCCCTTTTCGAGCGCGAGCTGAGCGAGCTCAAAAACGAGTCCGTTAGGAAGGGCTGTGAAAACTACGTCAACGTCACTCATGGCAGCCTTTGCTTCCTCGGTGCTGAGGAGCGGCATGTCGAGTATCTTGTAGAACTGCGGATAGATGTCTGAAAACAGCTGTCCTGCGTATGAGTTTGACGATACGAACTTTATCTCTGCCTCTGGATGGTTTACCAGAAGGCTTGCGAGCTGCTGGCCGGCATAACCGGTAGCGCCTATGATGCCTGCTTTTATCATTGTTGTCTGCCTCTTTTATCTGCGTTATAACGGCGGGTGACCGCCGGATCGGGTCACCGCTGCAATTACATGATCGATTTTTATATTTTAATTCAGTAAACAGCTTATCCTGCGTCCGCCCGGCGGACGAGCACTGCTGAGCGTATTTTTATGAACGGTAGCTGCCGTTTATTTCTACATATTCCTTTGAGAGGTCGCAGCCCCATGCTTTTACGGCGTGATCGCCGCTGTTCATATTTATCTTTATCTGAACTACATCATTCTGGAGTATTTCGAGTGCCTTATCCTCGTCGAAGTTCTGCGGTACGCCTTTTACGAATACGTCTATGCTGCCCTTTTCACTCGCGAATGCTACGTCTACTTTCATCTGGTCGAACTGCGCGCCTGAGTATCCCATCGCGCAAAGGACTCTGCCCCAGTTTGCATCGGCTCCGTGGATGGCTGCCTTTACAAGGCTTGATGAAGCTACGGAACGGGCGCATGTGCGTGCCTGTTCTTCGGTCTCAGCGCCGATAAGGTCTACTTCCATGAGTCTTGTAGCGCCTTCGCCGTCTGCTGCGATAGCTTTTGCAAGATATTCAGTTACATAATATACTGCATCATAGAGAGTTTTGTAATCTTCGCCCTCTGCCTTGTCTATTATCGGGTTTCCTGCGCAGCCGTTTGCGACAATAGTCGCTGTATCGTTAGTGCTTGTATCACCGTCAACTGTTACCATGTTAAATGTTGTATGTGTTATCTTTTTCTGCATGGCTGTGAGGACTTCTTTTGATACAGCTGCGTCTGTCACTACGTATGAGAGCATCGTCGCCATGTTCGGATGGATCATGCCTGAGCCCTTTGCTATACCGCAGATGCTTACTGTTTTTCCTGAAAGCTCTATCTCTGCAAATATGCACTTTTCTTTCGTATCTGTAGTCATGATGGCTCTGTGAACTTCGTCGCCGCCTGAAGCGAGTGCTCCGGCGCACTGCTCTATGCCGCTGAGTATAACGTCCATAGGCATCGGCTGGCCGATGACGCCTGTTGAGTATACGAGTACTTCTTCAGGCTTTACATCGAGAAGCTCTGCTGTCTTTTCTGCCATTGAGAGCGCATCCTGTATGCCCTGGTCGCCTGTGCATGCGTTTGCGTTGCCGCTGTTTATAATCATGGCGCGCGTCGTCGGGTTCTGGACGTGTTTCATATCTGTGAGTACAGGCGCTGCTTTTACTACGTTAGTAGTGAAAACTGCTGCGCTCACTGCAGGGACTTCGCTGTATATGAGTCCCATGTCTTTTTTACCGCTTTTTTTGAGTCCTACTGCGCAGCCTGCTGCCTTGTAGCCTTTTACACAGGATACGCTTTTTCCTTCGATTATTTTCATATTCTACCTCTTGGTACTTCTGCCGTCCGGGGCGCTTCAGCGCCTGTTTCCGGTTTCCGGCTTGTTTTCTGACGGCCCGAGGCCGTCGTCCGGAACCTATTTTAACATATTATTACTTATTTGTTTACGGCTAATTTATAATGGTGATCTGCCGGTGCTCCGGTGCTCCCGCATTCAAATGCTCCCGGAATGCGGCTGCCGCCCGGCGGCAGATATCGTTTGCTTATTTATTTTGTTACCATAGTACCGCTTCCTGCGTGTGTGAATATTTCTATCAGGAGGCTGTGGGCAACGCGGCCGTCGATGATGGCTACTTCCTTTGCGCCTTTTGCTATCGCGTCCATGCAGCACTGCATCTTAGGGATCATGCCGCCTGCGATCGTGCCGTCGGCGATGTATTCCTTTATGGTGTCAGTATTTATTTCTGAAATAAATGAATCTTCATCGTTTATATCTTTATATAATCCTTTGATATCTGAGAGCAGGATGAGCTTTTCGGCTTCAAGCGCTCCGCTGACTGCGCCTGCTACGTAGTCGGCATTTACGTTAAAAGTCTCGCCGTTGAAGCCGCTCGCTACAGGAGATATGATAGGAACGTACTCGGCGTTTATGAGGTCGTGGAGGAGGTTTTTATTTACTTCCTTTATCTGACCGACGTAGCCGAGGTCGAGCTTGCTTCCGTCTTTGCCTGCTACATACTTTTTCTCTGCCTTGAGGAGGTTGCTGTCCTTGCCTGACAGGCCGACTGCGTGTATGCCGTGTGCGCTGAGGCAGGCTGAGAGGTCTTTGTTTACTGAGCCTGAGAGGACCATCTCGACTATATTCATGACATTTTCGTCTGTTACGCGCTGGCCCTGGATGAACTCTACGTCGAGGTTCACTTTGTCAAGCATCGCGTTTATACGCTTGCCGCCGCCGTGCACGATGACGATGTTTATTCCTACGAGCTTGAGGAGCGCTACATCTTCGATGAACTTCTTTTTGAGCTCATCGTTTTCCATAACGCTTCCGCCGTATTTTATTACGAATGTTTTTCCTGCGAAACGTTTTATATAAGGTAATGCTTCTATCAGTATCTCTGCTTTATTCATCATAACTCCTTCTTTCTTTAAACAGCATAATGCATAGCGCCGGCCCGGCCGGCGGTATATTTTTGTGATATCTTATGTGATATCTTTCGTGTGAAAAAGCGATCTGCCTGTATTAATATATTGCAGCACCGCGGCGCATTTCGCTTTTCGGCGCTGCAATGTGCAGTCTCTGAATAAGATTGTATAATTATACATCGTCAGTTATATTTATGCAACAGTATGCATAAAAAATCCGGTACAGTTTTTTCTTACTGCCCGGATCATTTATTGGTGATTTTTCTTATTCAGCGATATTTTGTTTTTTGGCGTTTTGCTGACTCTTTATGCGCCTTTCGGTCAGCATTTTTATTGTATTACCGTTTTGCTGACTTTTTACGCGCCCTTCGGTCAGCATTTTTGCTGTATGGCTGTTTTGCTGACTTTTTTAGCGCCCTTCGGTCAGCATTTTTATTGTATTATCATTTTGCTGACTTTTTACGCGCCCTTTGGTCAGCATTTTTGCTGTATGGCTGTTTTGCTGATTTTTTATATGCGCTTTGATCAGCATTGTTACAGGTTCTGTTCAAATGCTGACTTTACAGGTATATCGCCGCTTTTTACAAGTCTGAGATATCCTGACGCGCAGGCAGGGTCCTTTTCAGCACGATCCAAATAGCCTCTGTAAACGCTGCCCCACTCGGCAATAGCACTGAAAAGAGGTCTCAGTGTGCCGCCTATCTCACTCAGCGCATATTCTACATGCGGCGGCACTTCCGGATATACAGTGCGCGTTACCAGACCATCTTCTTCAAGGTCGCGCAGATTATCACGCATCACTTTCTGACTTATCCCCGGTACAGAACGACAAAGCTCATTAAACCTCACCGGACCTTCCTGCAGGCGGCGCAGTATTAAAAGTTTCCATTTATTACCTATAAGTTCTATGACTGATGCTACCGGACATGCCGGAAGTTCTTCCTTTGTAAGCATAAAGCTCTCGCCTCCCTTTTCTTCAAATATTTCCGTTTACGATCGTATACGCCTTTGTAATTGTATACAATCTATATGTTGATATTATATTTACTATGCAGCGCCGTGTCAATCATCCGCTTGCATTTAGATTGTACATAAGTACATAGGATGCAGCTTTATATTGCGAAAATATATACTTTATTGCAGCTACTATTATTACAAAGATGCTGCAGAGCTGATGAACATACGGATAAGCGGAGCGTCGGAGCAGAATGGTGATGCTGCCCGTGAGGTGAACAGAGCCTGTAACGTTAAAAAACTGAAAAATTGCATTGCAGCTAAAGCTGCGCAATTTCTGTATGAGACCTGCGCGCCGTATCATAGATACGG
>CAKQOE010000010.1 GCA_934255545.1 uncultured Clostridia bacterium
CTTTGTTTTTGGTAATTCCTGCAATTATTTTGTTCGTTATTGGTTTCGTTGTAAAGAAGAAACAGTAAACAATTCCAATTTGCCGAAATATCATAAAGAAGTGGAGAGAGTATATTATAAAGAGCAGACAATTAGAAATCATTCTATTTTTGAATGAGGTAAAGAAAACAACACTTAAGGAGCTTGCTGAAAAATTTGAGGTCAGTAAGCGGACTATTATGAGGGACATTAATGTTATTTCAGCTTTAGGTGTTCCGATTGAGACTCAGCAGGGGTTTCAGGGCGGGGTGTCTATCACATATTCCTATAAGTTCCAGCAAAGTTTATTTTCTCCATGCGAGATAGAAGATTTAATCATGGCGATCCACATTGCAGATCAAATAGGAAAAAGAAATGAGAAAAGCAGCGTTGTAAAAAAATTGGAGTTATTGTTTCCTGAACTTGCGCAGCTAAAGGAACGGGATTTTACAGATTATTTGCAGATAGAGCTTTTTGACGAGCCGATTTACAAAGAAAATTCGGTTTTTCAAAATATCAACCATGCATTTGACGAAGAATTATTCCTCCGATTACAGACAGACACGGAAATATTACACGTTGCTCCGTTGAGCTATGCTCTGCGGACAACAGGGCTTTACCTATATGCAACCGATGGAAAGTAGAAGCTTACCTTTCCGCTTTCCGATATTATCTGCTGTGAGGTAACTGAAAGGCCGTTTAACCGTGAGGAGTATCAAAAATTTTTATCTGATTAAAGGAAGGTGACGCAAGATGTCACCTTCCTTTTGTTAGGATAAAAGACGGAGGTGATTTTGTATGGAACGAAATATTTATGATAGGAAATCCGTACATTCTTTGATACTTTACTTTTCTATACCGGCGATCGTTTCATTGATCGTGGAAATCATGGCATCGGTTGTAGACACAGCTTTTGCAGGTCATCTTGGAGAAATTTCTATAGATGCTTTAACCGCTATGGGATTGCTTTCTCCAATACTGGGCATATATACTGCTGTTCAGGCATTATTTGCAGTGTCAACTGCTATTATGATTGCACGATACCTGACCTGTAAAGAGGTTCGGACAGAATATTTTCTGACCGGTATGGGCATGACATTGATCTTAAGTGTAATGGTTTCAATTGGCTCTTTTCTGTTTATGCCTGAGCTATTATCTTTTTTGGGAGCTGAAGGGCAGGCTGCCATTTTGGCTGAAAAATATTTGCGTATTCAATTATTCAGCAATGTGTTCAGTGCGTTGGGTTATACTTTAACAAGCTGCATCAGGGCGTTCGGGTATCCTGCAATGGAAATGGGAATAACCAGTTTATCTGTAGTGGTGAATATTGTATTTAATGCCATTTTCGCGTTTGTCTTCGATTGGGGCTTTGCAGGGCTGGCTTGTGGTACTTTTGTAAGTGAGTTGTTTTGCTGCGCTCTGTCCGTTTTGTGGTTAAAGCATCATCAGTTTTTGAATCTGAAATGTGCGTTATCATGGGGAAAATTCAAGTCGCATACAGCGGAGCTTTTAAAATTGGGAATTGCTCAAACAATTATCCAATCCTTGGGAGGATGTACCACATTTTGCGTTAATCAAAGTTTAATGCTCTATACAACAATGAGTCATGTTGCAGTCTGGAATGTAGCTCAGCAAATTTATACTTTATTTCTGATGCCAATTGTTGGCATAACACAAGGTGTACAGACGATCATTGCATATTTTGACGGACAGCAGGAAGAAGATAAAAGAAAGAAAACATTGGTCAGCACGATAGGATATACTGTTTTGTATGGGTTCATGGGAGTGGTGTTGATTTATGCCTTCGGTGCAAATATCCTGTCTGTATTTTCAAATTCGAGTGATGTATACCAATTAGGCAAGGAAGTCCTTCGTATTATTTTTTTGACGTTCCCGCTGATGGGAATATTTTATACGATTATGACATTGTATGAAGTGACAGGGCATGAAGGAAAGGCAGTATTTCTCATTTTGATGAGGCAGGTTATTTTAATGATTCCATTGGTGTTCTTGTTGCCCAAAATTATGCCGGGCTATCCGTTAGCAATTTTCTGTTCTGTTACGATTGCAGATATAATAGCGATGATAACTAGCCTGACAGGATACGCAGGAGGACTTGATAAAAAAAATTTTCCTGCTTGATAAGATATGACGGAACACGCAGATAAATTAAAATTTGTAGAATTCAAAAATTTAATATAAATGTGAGATAGAGCGTATGAAAATAAAGTATACGTTCTATTTTTTTGCCTTTTGAGAAAAGTGATTAAAAAACTGAAGTGCGCCTCTACTTTTCGCAGGTTGTTAACATGTCTGCAGTGTTTTAGAATGCAGATATGGAGGTGGAAAAAATGAATCAGTATATAACAGGCGCGGCCATAAAGGGGCTGCGCGAAAGAAACGGTATGACACAGCTGCAGCTGGCCGAAAGACTTGGCGTAAGCGATAAGACGGTATCGAAGTGGGAAACAGGTAAGGGGTATCCGGATATAACTCTTATGGAACCGATAGCGAATGCGTTTTCAGTATCTGTGCCGGAGTTGATGTCAGGAAATACAGTCAGTAACTCAAATGTATCGGCAAATATGATGCGTTCGCGGTTTTATGTGTGCCCGGTGTGCGGAAATGTGCTGCACAGCATGGGAGAAGCGGTTATACATTGTCATGGAGTGCTGCTGCAGCCTGAGGAGCCGGAGGAAACTGACGAGAGGCATAAAATATTTGTGGAGCGTGATGCGGACGAGTATTATGTGCGTATAGAGCATGAAATGTCAAAAAAACATTATATTTCATTTATAGCGGCAGTATCTCCCGATAAAATGCAGCTGATAAAGCTGTATCCTGAAGGAAGTGCAGAGGCACGCTTTAAGACGAACGGAGTAAAAAAGCTGTTTTTTTACTGCAACCAAAGCGAACTTTTCTCACTTGACATAATAAAAGGCATAGATGACAGAAAAAGCGGGTATGATAACTCACATGAGCGAAGAAAAATGGAAGAAACGGCAAAAAAGCTGTTTGGATAACACGCGCCCGGCGCGTGCCGTTAATGTCTGCTATTCGGAAATTATCGGAAATCAAATTGCGATTATGACCGCTGAATGATATACTGGTGAAGCTGTGCAGGCATCACTTAATATGGATATTATCTATCCGAGGATCACAGACGGAACAGACAGTATTTTCAGTATATAGTATATATATGGTGTAAAATAATTTGGCTTATTGACCCGCAGCGGCATAGAAACATAATGAGGTGTAACACTTATGGAATGCTTTGAAAGTGAATATCTTGACAGGAGAGTCACGGAAGAGTAATCGTTTAATTATTATCCCAGAAGAGGTGTTGAAATTAAAAATGGAAAAGAAATACAGATCTGTGTTGATTTTAGGCATTGTAAATGTTATATTACCGGTGATTTCTGTGCTTTCGCATAGAGGCTTGTTTGGAACGGTTCACGATGCATGGAAGTTTATCTGGGTTGCAGTTGTAATGATCATATTACCATATATATCGACATTGGCCGGAATTATTATAGGAAGCATACAATTAAAGAAAACAACGGCAAAATCTGTAAAGGCGGGTTTGCTGCTTTCATGTACAGGCTTAATGATGCATTTGATTTTTCGGTTTGTTTTAAAGCTATAAAATAGTATATATCAATAAATACAGTAAATAAAGCGCGGCGCAGCAGATAAACACCGCGCTTTTTTACAATGATATCACGCGCCCGGCGCGTGCAGCTGATGTCCGCTATTCGGAAATTATCGGAAATTAAATTGTGATTATGACCGCTTAATGATATACTATTTCCGAAAGAGGTGATCGTATGACCGATACAAGATATTATTCCAGCAAAGAGGCAGCTGAATTGTTGGGTCTGTCTGTCAGAAGAGTTGTTGGACTTTGTAACAGTGGGAAACTCAATGGTGCATTTCAGGAGGGGCGAGGATGGAAAATTCCGGAAGTAACAGTCAGAATGTATTTGAGAGATGTACAGGGTAAAGATAAAGAAGAAGAAATGCTTGCCTGTGCTGTCGGAAATACATCTTATATCGATGTTGTCAGCAACAGTTATTATGTAGATAAAACACTTCTGATACGGGAACTGATAGATGAACAAGTGCCTGTTATTCTGTTTACAAGACCGAGAAGATTCGGAAAAACACTGGCTATGGATATGATCAAGACGTTCTTCGAGAAATCGGAAGAAGATACTTCCGTATATTTTAAGGATAAAAAAATCTGGGAATGTGGCGAAAAATACCAGGTACTGCAGGGAAAATTTCCTGTAATATCCATAACCTTCAAAGATGCGAAATTTCCAAACTGGACAAATACTCTGGAAGCTGTCAAAAATATCATTCGCGATGAATATATGCGCCATGAGGAATTATTTGACAGTGAGCGTCTCAACGTTGTAGAGCATGATTATCTGTCAAAAATGCAGACCGGGGCACTTAACGAAGTAGAGTATGCAAGATCTCTGCTTAATCTGGGACGAATGCTTGAGAAACATCATAAATCGAAAGTGGTTATACTGATCGATGAATATGATACTCCGATTCAGCAGGGGCATTCAAAAGGATTCTATAACGAAGTAATTACTTTTATGCGTAATTTCATGTCAGGAGGATTGAAGGACAATTCATCGTTGGCATTTGGTGTTCTTACCGGAATACTGCGAGTTTCCAAGGAAAATCTGTTCAGCGGGCTGAATAATCCGGTCGTTAATTCTGTTTTGGATGAAAAATACAGTGAATACTTTGGTTTTACAACAGATGAAGCAGAAGAGATGGCACAATATTACGGCAAGCAGGAAAAAATTACAGAACTTCGGGAATGGTATGATGGGTATCGTTTTGGTAAAACGGATATATATAATCCGTGGTCGGTTGTAAACTATTTCTATAATAACTGTCGTGTAAAACCGTATTGGACAAATACAAGTGATAATGAGATAATTCATGAGATCATGACATCACTTACACCGGATATCGCGCAAGCGCTTTTTTCATTGATTCAAGGTGAAGCTGTGCAGGCATCACTTAATATGGATATTATTTATCCGAGGATCACAGACGGAACAGACAGTATTTTCAGTTTCCTGTTGATTGCAGGCTATCTCAAGCCTGTAAGTGATGCTGTTGAAACCGAATTCGGCACATTTACTGAGCTGGCCTTGCCCAATAAAGAAATACGCAGGGTATATAATACAGAGATCCTCTCATGGCTGAGAGAAACTGTAGATGGAAATGTGATGGCCGGATTGGAAAAAGCTCTTTATCAGAATGACGGAGCAAAGCTCAAAGAGTCATTGCGTAAATATATGGTCACATGCATCAGTAGTTTTGATGGAGCTTCAGAGAGTTTCTACCATGGAATGATGCTGGGACTTGCAGCCGGGATGTCAGGCAGGTATTTTATTCGTTCCAACAGAGAATCGGGAGACGGAAGATTGGATCTTGTACTGGAGCCAAAGATCAAGTCACTTCCGGGCATCATCTTTGAATTCAAAGCAGAAAAAGACGAAAGTGATCTGATTGCTGCTGCAGAAAGAGCCTTGAAACAAATCGACAGAAAGCTGTATGATACGGAACTGAAATCAAGAGGCATCACTGAAATAGTAAAATACGGGATCGCATTTGCCGGAAAGAAGGTAGAAGTGGCAATGTCCGTGTGATAAATAGATCATATGCGAATAAATAAAGCGCGGCGAGTCAGTAAAACGCCGCGCTGTCATTTGAACGCTCTGAGCACTTATCAACGTAAACATGAGATAATGACATGATATCGCAATTGTGCTAAAATAGCATAAATGCAGCGCCGAGTCCTGCTCGGCGCTTTTTCATTTTTTAATATATTTATCTGTAGATATATGTTATGCGTACGATATCGGGCCGCGCAGCCCGGGTCCGTACAGGCATGTATATATAATGGAAGGAAATAAAAATGGCAACAGCAAGGACGAAATACGGGATCGTATCAGGCATAGAAGAAACAGGCGGGGTACACGCATTCCTCGGTATCCCATACGCTAAGCCTCCTGTGGGAGAGCTGAGATTCAGACCGCCTCAGGAGCCCGAAAACTGGTCGGGCGTAAGGGAATGCAAGTCATACGGCGCGCCGTCGCTTCAGTTAGTGACTGATAACCACAGGACGACGGCAAAGGTACTAAGTATATCGGACGAGGACTGCCTGTACCTCAATATACGCACAAAAGCTCCGCTTGCCGCAGCGGCGACCGGCGCAAAAAATATGAATGAAGCGAAGAATGACGCGCCTGTAGACCGCACAGCGAAGCTCCCTGTATATGTTTTCATACACGGAGGCGCGTATGAAACAGGCGGCGGAAATATGCGCCAGTACGAAGGCCAGGCCTTCGCAGAGGATGATATCGTTTACGTTAATATAAATTACCGCCTCGGTATATTCGGAGCGCTGGCTCTCGATACGCTTCGCGCGGAATCGGGCGTTACAGGATGCCTTCAGGTGCTAGACGCGGCGCAGGCTGTAAAATGGATACACGAGAACATAGAAGCCTTCGGCGGCGACCCGGACAATATAACTGTCGGCGGCGAATCGGCAGGCGCGTTTACGGTATCGGTGCTTATGTGCATGCCGGAGCTCAAGGGTATGTTCAGACGCTGCATCCTGGAAAGCGGAAGCATCAGAGCAGGTATAACATCTGCATTTTACGGTCACGGAAATCCTCGCTCGGCAGTAGAGCGCAGCCGCATCGTCATAGCGGACCTCAGCTGCGACGACACGCCGGAAGGTCTGGAAAAGCTCAGAAACATTCCTGCAGAAGAGTTATTATATAACTGGCATTTTGATAAGAACGGAGATCAGCGCGGCTTCAGTTCAAATCCTGTCCTTGACGGCCTGCTTTTCAAAGGCGACTGCATGCCCGATCCTCGCGCACAGACTCCGAACCCTGTAGACCTGCTTTTCGGATTCAATACAAATGAAGGAACGATGTTCGCTGACCCGGCTGCTACGCCTGCCGATTACGAAGAAAAGCTGCGCATAATGTTCCCGGAGCACTGGCAGGAAATACTAGCAAAATACCCGGTCGATGCAGAGCATACGCCGTGGCAGCGCCTTTCAGATATATACGGCCTGCAGAAATTCCAGGGAGCGATGCTCCCGTACGCCGACGTACTGGCAGAAATGGGAAATTCAGTCTATGCATATCATTTTGATTATATGACCGACCGCCTGAGAAAAGAAGGTCTCGGCGTAAGGCACATAGCAGAGCTTCCGTTCGTATTCAACTGCTTCCTGAACGTAGTCGGCGCGGACGATGAGAAAGGCAACAAAATGTCGCGCGTCATGCACTCCGCGTGGTCGAGTTTTATAAAAACAGGCGACCCGTCGCGCGGCTGGGAAAAGTATACGCCGGCCGCGCGCCGCGCGATGTGCTTCTCGGCGGAGGGCATAGTTTTCCGCGACATAGACCGTGTAGAAGAAATGCTCTGGATCGACGGTCTGCTGAAATAACAGATAAATACAGTAAATAATTTTAAAGCGATCGTGCGTCACCGCACGCGCAGGCTGCCGCCGGTATCCTGAAAGCTGTAAAATAAAGCCTTACAAAAGCCTTTCAGAGTATATCCCTTCAAGCCCGTACCGCCTGACGCGCCGCTTTATCTCCTCAGGGTCTGTAGTGTACAGGCCCTTTTCTTTCATTCTCTCAAAATACTCCGCGCCTGCAAAAGTATACCGTGTTTTTAGCCCTTCCTCTGATTCCATCTGCCGGTTAGCAAAGGCTATCAGGTCACCGGCAGCGAGCCCGTGCGGAAGTTCAAGAAGAGGCATGCCCTTTATGAGCCGCACGGCATTGTGACCGGCGAGGCTGCCCGTAGTTATCGCCTCGGTATGACCTACGAAAAGTCCGGATTTCTCGCCGCCGCAGAAAAGATTATGAGCGCCCTTTACACGCATGCAGTTGTCGCGCTGCGCGACAGACAGATATCTTATGGAATTTCCTTTGCCGCCGGCATAAGGATCGGCATAGCGGGCGTTCTCAAAACCGGGGACGAGCCGCAGCTTATGAAGAGGAAAGAACGGCGTCATGAGCTTCGCGTAGCCCGTATCGAGCAGTATTATATTTTCGGCGTATTCGTCAAGCGCGTACTGTTGGCAGACCTTGAGATTCAGCTTGTCACGGTTTATGAGCTCCTTATCCAGAGGAATGACCGCGACACCGGTCTCATCGAGCATGCGGACGATATCATCAGAAAGCGATGCCTTTTCAAGCTTGCACGATCCGCTGAAAGCGCCAAAAGCGCCGTCAGATCGCTGACCCATGATGTCTTCCAGTCCTAACTTTTTAGTTATGCTGACGCGCGGCCCGAAAGCTGCGCAGCGCAGTATGCACATAGCGCACCCTGAACCGTAGGTCAGGCAGTTTCCCATAGGACCGGTCGATCCTGTCGTGTCTATGAATACATCGCCTTCGATAGTCTCGCCGTCAGCCGTGCTGACGCTCTTTACGAGCTTCGTTCCGTCAGGTATTTCTTCATACTCAACGTCAGTCACGCGCGACATCAGATGTATCTCGATGCCCATTTCCTGTACCAGCTTTCTGACTGCAGGCTCGACTTTTATCACATCGTACAGGCTCGCGTGCTTATGCCCCGGAAAGTCGATGCCACGATGCCGTGAAAGCCTGTCGGTTATCGCAAAAAGCTCGCTCGCGCCCAGAGCGATATTTTCCTCAGCGCCGACGAACCGTCCGTTGTTTCTCATGATGCCGCCGACGTTTCCCAGCCCCAGCAGCAGATCGGTCTTTTCAATAAGGATCACATCAGCGCCCGCCTTGCAGGCAGACAGCGCCGCAGCAATACCCGACCATCCGCCGCCCGTGACGACGACGCGGCGTTTTGCGTCATATGATGCGCTGTGCGCATCCGAAGTTTTGAAAATATCAGTATGATTCATTACAGGATCATTCATTACAGGATCATTCATATCAGGCCTCCGTATATAAAGGTATCATATGAGCTGCCGGGCAGCTCGCGGCTGTTGTATATTACTTCATAATATAATCATATTGAATGCAGCCCGGATCTGTGACTCATATTTTCATGACGCAAATATAAATGAAAAATAAACAGGATATAGCAAACGCAGAAGATACATGTTAAAATAAAAACAAAAAATAAATCTAAAGAAGGAAAAATTTATAAGATGAGACTTAACAAATATATAGCCCATTCAGGCGTTTGCTCTCGCCGTAAGGCCGACGAGCTCATAGAGCAGGGAAAGGTCACAGTAAACGGTGCAGTAGCGCAGACAGGCTATGATGTGCTTGACGGCGACGTCGTTGCAGTAAACGGAAGCCCGATAAAGCCCGAAAAGCGCCTTGTGTACTACATGCTCAACAAGCCGACAGGCTACATAACGACTGTTGATGACGAGCAGGACAGACCGACTGTTATGGATCTGCTTGACGATATAAATGAGCGCGTGTACCCGATAGGCCGTCTCGACTACAACACATCAGGCATGCTCCTGCTGACGAACGACGGTGATCTCGCATTCAAGCTCACGCACCCGAACCACAACGTTTTCAAAACATATATCGCCGAGGTGGCAGGATTTCTGACTATGTCTGAAGCCAAAAAGCTCGAGCGCGGTGTAGATATCGGCAAACACATTACAGCGCCTGCCCAGGTCGATATCATAAGCCAGTCAGACTCGACGTCAGTAGCTCAGATAAAGATCTCAGAAGGCAAGAACCGCCAGGTAAGAAGGATGTTCGAAGCAGTAGGCCACAGAGTCGTAGCGCTCGAAAGGACAGCCATCGGAAACATGAAAATGGCGCATCTCAGACAGGGCCAGTACAGAAGGCTCTCGCACAACGAGATAGAGTATCTGAAAAGTCTGTAAGCCGCTGCGCCGGCGAAAGGAAAGGTCCGTCACCGGACCGGAAGAGCTTCGCACATACGCAGTCAGAACAGCATTTTGAGATAGCGGGGAAAAGAATTAAATATCTGAAAAGAAGGAAGAATGAAACAATGGAAGAGGAGAAGAACAATCTTATAGTAAAAACAACAGCGCTTGTTATGGACATAGTTTCATCATATATAAATGAAGGCGATTTTGTTATCGACTGCACCATGGGAAACGGAAACGATACGCTTTCGCTTGCAAAGCTTACAGGCGCAGACCACGGAGCAGAGGGCGCGCTCGTATATGCGCTGGACGTTCAGGACAAGGCGATAGAAAAAACTGAGGCGCTGCTTAAGGAAAACGGCATAGAAGATCCCGAAAGCAAAGGTATACGCCTCATAAAAGATTCGCATGTAAATCTTACAAAATATATAGAAGCTGCAGGCAGACAGCCTTCAGCCATAATATTCAACCTCGGCTTCATGCCGGGTCAGGACAAGTCGATACTGACATCTGTCGATACTACTATGCAGGCTGTAGAAGCGGCGCTTGATAATATAATGGAAGACGGTATCATATCAGTAGTTACGTACTGCGGACACCCGGAGGGAAGAGAAGAACATGACAAGCTTCTCGAATATTTTGCCGCACTTCCGTCAAAGAGATATCATGTCGCGTTTTTCGATATGATAAACCAGAAAAAGACAGCTCCGTCAGTATTTTTTGTTACAAGAAAGAAAAGAAAGAAGAAGGCGGCGCCGGCAGCACAGTAGCTGTTTTTCAGACAAAGGATTTTAAACCGTCTGGCCGGGCGGTATTAAAATACACATGCTGTAAGTGCGGCATGTATGCGCACGGGAACGGGCCCTCAGGGTCTGATGAGGAGGTTTAAGAGTGATGAATAACGAAGAACTCAGAGAAAAGCTCAAAGCTATACTTTCTGACAGAGCGGCAGAGGGCGAGCAGCCTAAAGGCGACATACAGGTACTTGAGCCGGAGTTTGTAGATTATGACGACGAAGGCTGGCTGACGGTCGATTTCCTTCCGCAGGACTGGCAGAAAAACGGTATAAATGTCGTGCAGGGCGGTATACTCGGCTACATGCTGGACTGTGTTTTCGGTCCGTTTGCATTTATAGTCAGTGAGAAAAAGCTTGCAGGAACGATAGATACCACAACAAACTTCCTGCGCCCTGTCATAGCGGACGGCAGAAAGATACGCGTAAAGGCTCGCATGATAACGAACGCAAAGCGCATGATGCACGCAGAAGGCATATTATACAATGCCGATGGAAAAGTTGCAGTCACAGCGTCTACGAACCTGATGAAAAGCGTGTAAGTGTACAAAAAACTGAAATTACATCAAAAAGGACGCTAAGCAGCGCCCTTTTTGTTTGCAATAAAGTATATATTTTAAAATATTTCTGATGAACGTATGCGCCTGATGCCGCTTTCTGTGATCATGACGTCACATGGTCTGTCTGTTTCTTCTGAAGGAACGGAACTGATGACCTGCATATCGTAAGCGAGCGCGGCGATCAGCGGGATACGCGCGCCTGTGCCATGTTCCTCTCCTGCTGCTATGAACCTGTCGTAGCAGCCTTTACCGAAGCCTATGCGGTTTCCGGCTGTGTCGAACGCTACGCCGGGCATGAGTATCACGTCGATATCGTCAAGCGCTGCGACGGCGCACTGCGCGGGAACGGGTTCCGGGATGCCGAGCTTTGAGATGACAAGGTCGTCGTATGAGTCCACTATACACGGGATGATATTGAAATCGCTGTCAGTAAAAGGCAGCACGAGCCTGTATCCCGCTTCAAGTATTTTTTTATTGAGTTCATGCGTCGGAAATTCGTTTTTGTAAGACATGTAAGACATTACGGTAAACCTGCGTGCGCCCGGCGCCTGGGCGCCGGTACCGCGCTGCGGCGCGGAATGCTCAGCCGCGGCTGCGGCTGCTGTTTTGAGGAGATCCATTATTATTGGAACAGTTTCGGTTTCTGTATTTTTTATGTATTCGGGCAGGAGAGAGGCGCGCTTTTTAAGCATTTCGCGTCTGAGCTCCTGTTTTTTTTCATGTGCAGTCATTTTTATATTCCTTTCTTCACACAATCAACATGTTGCAGTTGTATATTTATTATGTTACGGATATGTTTCTGTGGTATATATCAGCCGTAATTTACGGAAGCATATATCGTTTTGGCGTTCCGTATGTCGAATGATATCGAAAAAAGCATGCGTTACGCGTGTATTTATGATAAAATATATTATGTGTGTCTTCGGGGGTGACAGCCGGGACGGCTGCACAGGCACATTTTTTTAATATATTACCGGTATATTTACTGTTGAAAACATATACTTGACAAGCTGCTTTTCAGTCATTTTAGCATGAAAGAGGCGGCTGTTGAATACGTTATTGCTAAACAGAAAGGATAATTGATGATTCAGTTAAAAAAGGTCACCAAGCAGTACGGTGACAATTTCGGTCTTTCTGATGTTAATATAAAGATCAACGACGGCGAGTTCGTCTTTCTCGTAGGCCCCAGCGGCGCGGGAAAGTCGACCTTTATAAAGCTGATACTCAAGGAGATCGAGCCCGATGAGGGCAGCATATATTTTGACGACATGGAGGTCACATCCATGTCAAACAGACTTGTGCCGATGTACAGGAGAAATATCGGCATAGTGTTCCAGGACTTCCGGCTTCTTCAGAAGAAGACCGTCTATGAAAATGTAGCGTTTGCTATGGAGGCTGTGCATCAGAAGCGCAAGCTCATAAAAAAGCAGGTGCCGCATATACTGAAGCTTGTCGGCATAAGCGAAAAGGCTGACAGGTATCCGCACGAGCTGTCCGGAGGCGAGCAGCAGAGAGTCGCTATTGCCCGGGCTATCGTAAACAACCCTAAGGTGCTCATCGCAGACGAGCCTACTGGAAACCTTGACCCTGAAAAATCATGGGAGATAATGAATCTGCTCAACCAGATAAACATGCGCGGAACTACCGTAGTAATGGTAACTCACGAAAAGGATATCGTTGACAGGATGGGGAAGCGCGTTATACAGATAGAGGCAGGAAAGGTCGTAAGAGACGACCAGTCAGGCTCGTACATAGAAGATTCAAAGCCTGATCCGACGCTGGAAAAGAAAAAAGGCATGATGGCTCATCACGCGAAGCAGAAAAAATATCAGGAAAAGCTCAAAAAACTCGGTATAAGGATGCAGTCAGACGAGACACGCCGCATATCTACCGAAGAAATGATGAGACAGATAGCTGAGCTTGAGGATCATGTAAATGATGAAGGAGGTGATATCTTTTGATAAAATCTTTCTTCTATTCGCTTAAGCAGGCGCTTGTCCAGCTGAACAGAAACAAGACTATGGCGCTGACATCACTGTTTTCGATAACGGCGATGCTGCTCATACTCGGTATGTTCTTTATACTGGTAGTAAATGTAAACCTGCTCACAGAGAGCGCAAAGGATCAGTTCGACATGGTCGAAGTGTACATGTTGGATGATGCGACTGACGATCAGATAAATACGATAATGGATTCTGTAAAGACGCTTGATTATACTGACACTGTCGAATTCCTCGACAAGGACGATGCCATGAATGAAATGAAGGACCGCTGGGGAGATAACGGATATCTGCTCGACGGACTTCAGGAAAACCCTCTGCCGCGTTCCATAAGGATAACGCTTAAAAACATAGAGGATTCGCAGGAGCTTGTCGATTACGTAAGCAACTTCGAGGGGATCGAGAAGGTCAAGTACAATCAGTCTGAGATAAACAAGATACTTAAGATAACAAACAGCATTCAGGTAGGCGCACTTGTAATAATCGTGTTCCTGATATTCGTTTCGATAATAGTCGTATCAAATACAGTCAAGCTTACGGTGCTCGCGCGCGGACGCGAGATAAGCATAATGAAGTATGTAGGTGCGACTAACTGGTTCATAAGAGGACCGTTCCTTATAGAGGGCATCATAATCGGCATACTCGCCGCACTCATATCAGCAGGCGTTATATGCGGTCTGTACTCGCTTATCATTGCAAATATAAGCGAGCAGATGCTCGTAATGTTCTCAACAGGTCTTGTACCTGTTGCGTTCATGACTGAAAACCTCATAGTCATATTCCTTGCGCTTGGCGTGAGCATAGGAGCTATGGGAAGCATGATCTCTATGAGAAGGTTCCTTGACACGTAGTAAGCACGCGCTTACACGCATGATATCAGGCCCGCAGGGTCCGATGGTACGTAATATCACACGCAGCATAACCGGAGGTTTGATAAATGAACGGATACAACAGATATAAAAGAGCGCTGGCGTGCGTGCTTACAGTCGCGATTTCAGTCAGTATGATCACGGCTACGGCAAGCGCGAGCACATCTTCGAAGCTCAAAAATGTAAAAGGCCAGATAAGCAGCGCGCAGAGCCAGCTTAATGAAGGCAAGAAAAAGGCTAACCAGCTTGTTTCACAGCTCGATGACCTTAATGACCAGATAGCTGATATAGAAGGCGATATAGCGCAGATAGGTCAGAATATAGACGCTAAAAAGGCTGAGATATCAGCTGCCCAGCAGAAGCTCAATGAGACAGAGGCGAGGATGGAACAGCAGAACGACGATCTTAATCAGCGCCTCAGAGTCATGTATATGAACGGCGGTACGGGAACGCTTGAGATACTTCTCGGCTCTGCGAGCATATCTGATTTTCTGACAAACATAGATATGGTCCAGAGGATATACGATAACGACATGGATATCCTTCAGCAGATAAAAGACCAGTACGCTGAGATAGAAAAGCAGAAGCAGACGCTTGAATCACTCAAGGCGCAGCTCGAGGATGAACAGCAGCAGCAGAAAGCAAAGCAGAGCGAGCTGGAACAGCAGAAGAGCAGCGTTCAGGAGCTTCAGGCGAAGGTGGCGGCCGACAATGACGCGCTCTCAGCCCAGATAGACGAGCTCAACGATGAAGCAAATGAACTGACTGCAGAGCTGCAGAGGCAGCAGGCTGCCAAGCAGATAAGCTCAAGCGCTACGTCTACATACGGCGGAGGCGTTATGGGATGGCCTGTTCCGGGATATACGAGCATAAGCTCCCCTTACGGCTACAGAACGCATCCTATACTTCATACGAAGAAGTTCCACTCAGGACTCGACATACCTGCTCCTAAGGGCACGTCTATAGTAGCTGCAAACGCAGGAACTGTAATATTCGCCGGCACAAAAGGCGGCTACGGCAACTGCATCATGGTGGACCACGGCGGCGGCATAGTTACGTTATACGGTCACTGCAGCTCGCTTGTAGCGTCTGTCGGTCAGACGGTCAGCCGCGGTCAGACTATAGCAAAGGTAGGCAGCACAGGCCAGTCTACAGGAAACCACTGCCATTTTGAGGTAAGAGTAAACGGTTCTACGGTAAGCCCGAACTCTTATCTGTAGCGTTAAAAAATATTTAAAAAGTATATATTATATATAAATGATAATATATGCGGTAAATGCAGGCAAAGCGGCGCGCATCCTATATACGCGCCGCTTTTTGCGTAGGCTATGACAGATCGCGCAATGATGATCGCGCCGCTGCGCCCGGCGCAGGAAATGCATGGAAGCATCAGTGCGGTATAATGATCATTGTTTCAGGTAAAGGGATAAATATCGATTATGGAATATAAAAACAAGACGGACATATCGCCCGCGATCCTCAGGATACTGAAAAAACGCGGCATAACAGATCCGGCCGATATAGAAGAATACATGTCGCCGACTCCGAAAAGAACGTATGACCCGTTCCTTATGAAGGGCATGGACGAGGCATCTGACATGATAATAGAATACGCGCGCGGCGGGCGAAGGATATGCGTATACGGCGATTACGATTGCGACGGCGTAACATCTGTATCTCTTATGATGACGCTGCTCGGAGAACTCGCCGCTGACGCGTGGTACTACATACCGTCGAGGTTTGAAGAGGGCTACGGGCTTAATAAAAAGGCGATAGACAGGATAGCGGAGCGCGGTACACAGCTTATCATAACAGTAGACAACGGGTGCGTCGCATTTGACGAGGTCGCGTATATAAAGGAAAAGGGCATGGCTGTAATAGTCACCGACCACCACAATGTAGATACGCAGTCTCCCGACTGCATAATGCTTGACCCGAAGCAGACAGATGACGATTATCCGTTCAGCTTTCTGTGCGGATGCGGCGTTGCCTTCAAGCTTGCGCAGGCTGTAACAAGAAAAACGGGCATATCAAAGAAAAAGCTGAACAGTCTGCTTGATATCGTCGGTATAGCGACTGTTGGCGACATAGTGCCGCTCATTGATGAAAACAGGACGCTCGTAAAGTACGGCATGGACCGCATACGAAGGAACGAGCGGCCGGGCCTGAGCTGTCTGCTCGACGCGGCAGGCATAAAGGCAGAGGCTGTAGGCTCCTATAACATCGCTTTCGGTATAGTTCCGTATATAAACTCGTGCGGACGAATGAAAAGAGCCGATATGGGCGTCGAGCTCCTTACGGGGCTCAATATGGACAGAAATGAAAAGCTTGCAGCATCAATGAAAGAGCTCAATACGCTGAGAAGGAGCACACAGGAAGAGATCTACAATAAAGCCGTTGAATGGCTCGAAGCGCGTGCAGCCGTCCCGGCTGACAATGGATGCGGAGAAAACAGCGGTATACCGTATTTCGTGCTTTACTATGCAGGCGATGCGCATGAAGGCGTTACCGGCATAGTCGCAGGCAAGATAAAGGAAAAATATTACAGGCCTGTCGTCATAGTTACAGATTCAGGAAACGGCATCGTAAAGGGTACGGGCAGGAGCGTGCCCGGGATAGACCTGCATGCCCTGCTTGGCAGGTACAGTCATCTTTTCATGCGTTTCGGCGGGCATGCCGGAGCGTGCGGCTTTTCTATGAGTTCTGAACATGTTGATCACCTGAGAGAATGTCTTAACGACGATGTACGAAAAATGCTGGATGACAGACCCGGCTTGCTTGACTGTGTGCTTGTGCCTGATGCGGTCATAACGGGCGATGATGTAACGCTTGAGCTCGCACGGGACGTGCGCAGGATGGAGCCTTTCGGGGAAGGCAATGCCCGGCCTGTATTCAGGATAAAGGATATTACTATAAGAAATGTAAGAAAAATGGGTGCGGAAGGACAGTACAGAAAGTTCAGCTGCATGAGCGAAGGTGGACGGATGTTTGATGCAGTCTGCTTTGACGGTGATCTTGAATATCTTGACGATGTATGCGCAGGCGATACAGTGGAATTTATGGGCGAGATAGACGAAAATGTATGGAACGGGAGGAGCAGCGTTCAGGTAGTCGTGCGCGAGATAAATATCATGTAGCGGACATTTTCTGAATGTATTATTAAGGTAATTTCTGTTGTTTGCTTTCAGATTTTATAGTATAATACTATAGTGCTTAAAAGTGAAAAAGCGTGAAAGCGCTTTTTCGCGCTGCTACGGGAACGTTGTCAAGTGTTCAGGGCTGCGCGGTTTGCGGCAGCCGGAAAAGAAAAATAAGACGGAGGAAAATATGGGTTACGAAAACAGATTGAAGAGCAAGGCGGCAGATGATCTTTTCGAGGCAATGCTGACTCTTGAAACTCAGGAAGAATGCTATAAGTTCTTTGAAGATCTGTGCACTGTAAAAGAAATAAAAGCTATGTCACAGCGCTTTGAAGTCGCAAAGCTCCTTATACAGAAAAAGACATACAGCGAGATAGAAGACAGCACAGGAGCAAGCACTGCGACGATAAGCCGTATAAACAGGACTCTGCAGTTCGGAGCTGACGGCTATACGGCTGTACTGGAGCGCCTTAAGGCAAAGGAAGAGGCTTCTGAGTGATCGATGCGCAGATGTAAGCGTACTTCAGAAGTATCAGGAAAATGTAACACTCCCGGATATCTTATCATATTGTGAACTATATGATAAGAAAAGACGGGGGTGTTTTTTATGTATGATCACGATCGGGGATGCGGATGCAGCGGTATGGATAAAGAGCTGTACAGGGGCGATATGTATGATATATGCAGAGCAAGACTGGGCCGCCCGCGCGGCAGCGCGTGTATGCAGCTCAAGCTGATATTGCTTGGAGTTATCATCACTGCTGCAGGGATGCTGCTCATATCATGCTGCCTGAAGTGATCGGCAGTACGTTAAAAAATACAAAAAAAACGCAATTTAAGGAAAAAATATGTTTGCAACAGTAAATATATATGATATAATATCGAATGTTCGTGAATGAAAAGAAGGAGGTGTTTCCAAATGTCAAAGAAATGTGAAATCTGTGGCAAGGGCCAGGTTTCCGGCAACACAGTAAGCCACTCAAACATCCATACAAGAAGAAAGTGGAATCCGAACATTCAGACTGTAAGAGTAAACGAAAATGGTACTGTTAGAAAGATCAACGTCTGCACACGCTGCATCAAGTCTAATAAGGTAACAAGAGCACTCTAAGGTGATTGTGACGACGTCTGGACCTGGTTCAGGCGTCTTTTTTCTTAATCTTTTTATTCGACCTTATTGCGCGGGCGGCGGCTCAGGCTGCTGCCCCGTATGTTTTTGCAATGAATATCTCAGGAGGATGCTGCAATGAATTACGACGAAAGTACAATAGGAGTTTACGGCGAGGATCGCATAGCTGCGGAATGTCAGATCATAAGCCAGTTCATGAACGAGGATACAGGCAAGCACTATCTCGTTTATACAGACGGCTCAAGAAACGAAGAAGGAAAGAAAAATATGTTCGTTGTTTCATTTGATCCTGACAACGCGCACGAAGATACGCTCACACCGGTAGAATCAGTTGAAGAATGGGAATCTATCAGCGGTTTTCTCGAAGAGCTCAGAAAGGCTATCGAAGAAAACGGACTCGATCTTTAGTTATCAGTATCTGAATAATTATCAATAAATGTAAAAGTCACTGCATGGCAGCGCGTGCCAACGCCTGAGCAGTGGCTTTTGTATTAAAATGCGGAATACATAAAATGGAAAACAGTAATATAAGTATATCAGTAAAAAATACAGACCGCAGATCAAAGACCGGAACACTTTGCTGCATACTTGGAGCAGTGTGCTGGGGATTTTCCGGGACGTGTAGCCAGGCGCTTTTTCAGCACATACCGGTAAACGCGACATGGGTCACTGCTGTGCGCATGCTTGCGGCAGGACTTTTGATACTTGCGTTTGACGCATTGAAACAGAAAAAACGCGACGGCACGTTCAGCTTCAGTGAGTTCTCAGCGCCGATGCGCGACAGAAAAAGCTGTGTGCTCATATTGCTTTTCGCGGTGGCCGGCCTTGCGTTCTGCCAGCTTGCGTATCTGGACGCTATAAAATATACGAATTCAGGTACGGCGACTGTCCTCCAGAACCTTTCTGTAGTCATGATAGCGCTTTTCGTGTGCATCACATCACGCACTATGCCGGCGGCGCGGCAGGTCGTGTCAATACTGCTTGCGCTTGTCGGAGTCTGGCTCGTAGCTACAGGAGGAAAGCCGGGAAGCATGGTCCTTACGCCTCGGGGACTGTTCTGGGGCCTTGTGGCCGCTGTCGGAGCCATGTGCTACACGCTGCTTTCAAGAGCGCCCGTTGTGCTCTGGGGAAGCATACGCGTAACAGGATGGGGCATGCTTATCGGCGGCATACTTATGGCGTTCATATCTAAAGTATGGCAGACGCCGCACGGCATGGACGCTGAGGCAGTGATCCTCCTTGTTGTAATAGTTGCTGTAGGGACTGTAGGCGCATTCATACTGTTCCTGCGCGGCATAAATGAAGTCGGACCTGTAAAAGCATCCGTCTTCGGATGCATGGAGCCGCTTACGGCGGCGCTGCTGTCGGCGGTGTGGCTCGGTTCGAGCTTTTCCGTGGCTGATATAGCAGGGTTTGCGTTTATACTTTCTACTATATTTATACTTAGAAAATAGATATTATGCATAAAAAACGGTGTATCGTACATGATAGTTGATAATGTACGGTACACCGCTTTTGTTATATGCAATGCCTTATGTGTCGAGCGGCGCCTCGCAGCGCCGGATGTCCAGCCGGTGACGGCTGCTTTTTGCTGATATTTACTGTATTTATTTTACAGTAGTCATATCTATGATGATGACAGAAAGCTCTTTTGTTTTAGGAAAATACCAGCGGCCGTCTTTGAGACGTTCGAGCTTTTTCTGCAGGAATACGTCTATGTCGCGTTCGTCGAGCTTATAGTAGTAGCGAGTGTAGTCCCGTGCCTGCGACAGGTTGTCGAATGGCTGGCCGAACTCGAGATCAACGTCCTCTCTTATGTAGCCGATCTCATTTTTGTCAAGGAATTCAGCGATGGAAGGACCGGTTTCGAATGAACGCACCTTGCCGCGGATGATACGCTGCGGTTTTTCAGGATCGGGTAATGAAGTGCTGTCAGACGTCTGATGAGAAGAGGAACCGGCTGCTGTCCTGTCTGCGGCGAGCTTCATTTTGCCGGTACGCGATCTCGGAGATATGACGATGATCCTGTCTGTAACAAGCCTGGAAAGAGCGTCCCAGTCCTGTTCGACAGCGCCGAAAAAGCTGAAAACAGCGGCGTTGAACTTTCTCGCAGCAAATACATCGTGCCAGTCCCCCTCTATGATGTCGAGGTTAGGACAGCTGCCGTCTGAGATCATATCTGCGAGATGAACAGCAGCGTTATGGTCTATATCGTTCGCAGCGTATGACTTAACGCAGGGAGCGAGGTGGCGCGCAAGAGTTCCCGTGCCGCATGCAAGCTCGCAGCATGTGTACTCGCTGTCAAGATGCGGGGCGATGATCTCTGTCAGGCGGTCGTGGTATCCTGTATACTCAGACGCAGACTCATACCAGTCAGCAGAATCAGCGGTCCATCTGAAAAGGGTCCCTTTTACGTTTTTTATATTTTTTTTAATATCGTTTTCGTCGGTTTTTATATCATTCATTGTAATTGATTCCTTTCTTAAGTTATTGTAATGAATTTATATGTTTCGGTCAAGACTGAGGCGTGAATGGATATTTATGTAATAATATCGGCATCAGCGCGCGTCCGGCGCGCGTGCAGGGCGTTATGGCACTAAAAAAGCTGCCGTATATGAACGGCAGCTTTGCCCGAACAGATCGCCTGCAATAGACCTGCCCAAAATCCACTCAACTTTTTCTGAATATCACTATGGAAGCAACGCTTGATGTGATTAAACATATATTTTTAAAACACTGATTAAAAATGTTTTCTTAAAACTAACTTAACTAAAGTATAACATAATTTTGTATCGTGTCAATACTTAAAACAAATAAAACTAACTCAAAACGAATAAAACATTCGAAATTTTTTACCTTAATGCGTTAAATTGATAAATCTGGCTCGCGCGTGTTAAAAAGTGTTGCTTTTTATGGTATACTTAGCGTGGACAAACATAGAAAAATAAAGCATTCTACACGATACAAACAGAGGAAATAATTATGAATGACAAAAGGAGACCGGTCGGGCTGATACTTTCAGCAGGCTTTTCGTCCAGGATGAAGGATTTTAAGCCGCTGATGAAAATAGGCGGCAGGACGCCGCTTCAGATGCTGATCGAAAGCTTCAGCATAGCCGGCATAAAAGATATTTTCGTAGTAGTCGGTCACAATGCCGACAAGATACGCGGATATATAAATGAACATTTTGCCGATAAAAATATTAATATAGTGCTTAACGAGAAATACGCTGACGGCATGTTCACATCAGTTAAGGCGGGCATACGCGCAGCGGCTGAAAACGGCAGCGGGTGCGTACTGATGACGCCGGTGGATATACCGCTCATACCGCCTTATGTCATAAAAGCCGCGATCAAAGCGCATGAAGAGCATCCGGGATATTTTACAGTTCCGTGCTTTGAAGGAAAAAAAGGACATCCGCTGTGCATACCTGAAGAGTATTTCAGCGAGATACTTGAAAGCAGCGGAGAGAACGGCCTTAAATCAGTAACATCTCTGCATGAGGATAAGTTCATCAGGATAGATACGCACGCAGAGGGTATAACGCTCGACATGGATACGCCGGAGGCGTACAGTAAGCTTTTGGAATTTTATGAAAAAAATAAATACCCTGACGAGGAAAAGTGCTGGAAGATCCTTTACAGGATGCAGACGCCGTCTCACGTACTGCGCCACTGCCTGGCAGTGGCAGATACAGGTATAGCCATTGCAGAGGAACTTAACAAACACGGCATGGATATGGATATTCCGCTTGTGGAAGCGGCAGGCATGCTCCACGATGTCCTTCGCGTAGAAAAGAAGCACTGGGAAGCCGGAGCAAAGCTGCTGCTAGATTACGGATATCCTGAGGTGGCTGACATAGTTGACGCGCACATGAACTATATCCCTGAGGTGCCGGTCACGTATATAGATGAAAAAAATATCATATGCCTCTCTGACAAGCTCCGCCAGGAGGAGACGCTCGTGACTCTCGAAGAGCGCCTTGAGCCGGTAAAGAAAAAGTGGAAGGACGACCCCGAAGCACTCAACATCATAGAGACAAAGATAAACGCGGCCGACGCTGTCGTAAAATATATAGACAAGTGCATAGGCGGTGATATATATGACGTCCTGCGCGAGCGCGACGCCGCTAAAAAGGAGGCCGAGGCAGGAAAACCGAAGCCGAGACGCCTCGTGCTCATAAGGCACGGCGAGACAGAAAAACACAAAAGCAGGATATTTCTGGGCCAGAAGGATGTGCCGCTCGATGACGAGGGCAGGGACCAGTGCATGCATGTCGGCATAGAGATGCAGCATTTTAATATAGATACAGATACTATATACACAAGCACGCTCAGCCGCGCTGTCGAAAGCGCAAAGATCATAGCGGATGCGATGGGTGGCGGACTTTCTGTTGTCCGCGAGCCGGAGTTCAGCGAGATGAAGCTTGGACACTGGGACGGGCTTTTTATAGATGATATAAAGGAGCGTTTCCCGGAAGAGTACGAAGCGCGCGGCAGGGATCTTGTGAACTACAGGATAGATGATGAAGCTGAAAATTTTGTCGATCTTCAGAAGCGTGCCATGAAAAAGCTCGATGAGATAATCGCGTCTTCTGAGGGCGATATCATGCTCGTGAGCCATTCGGGCGTGCTGCGCGTCATAAAGTGCGCTCTTCAGAACAGACCTCTTGAGGATATAAAAAGGATGAAATTCGACCGCGGGACGTACGATATAATGGAAATACCGCCCGGATACGAAGCTTCGCTCAAAACAGAATAAATGAATAAACAGATGCGTCCGTCACCGGACGAAAAGCGCCGCGTTTGATATCCCGGCCGGCGGTGCACCTTACAGCAGCTGAATAAATCAGGACCTCCCGTCATATGATGAAATGACGGGAGGTCTTTATATGGCAGGAACATTTTTTACGAGGATGAAGATATGTATGGCTATAGCCATAGGAGTCATGCTGCTCAACAGAGCTGATGCGCAGCTTTCGGAAAATGCACGCGAAAAACTCGGTCTTGATAATGATTATACGGCTGAGGAGATAAAAGAGGCTGTTTCCGGGGCATATGAAGAGGCTGAGGCGGTCATGGCGCAGAAGCTTGACGGAGTGTTTGATGAGCCGTATACGTCGTCCGGCGTGCGGATGAGGGCGGAAAATGATAAAGATATGAGTTGAAAATAATGGAATATATGGATGCTGTTTTAGGAAACGGGGCCTTTTATATCATAGTCCTCGTTTTTTCTTTTCTGCATGAATGCGTGCATGCGTTTGCGGCGGCCCGCGCCGGAGGCGGGGGCCGGATGGGGCTGCGGGGCTTGTTTGGTAATGTGCTTTATCTGGAGCCGGGGCTTTCGCCCGGGCGGCGTGCTGCTGTTTATGCTGCGGGGCCTTTGTTTAATGTTTTTTGTGCGGCGGCCGGAACGGCGGCCGCGCTGCTCGTCCGCGCGGGCGGACGCAGTTATGATGCGCCGGCACCCTTTCAGGCGCTTTTTGAAACATTTATGCCGTATGCTTATAACGGGCTCGTCATGATCGTCTACGCAAATCTTATGCTGGCTGCATTCAATATGCTGCCGTTTTATCCTCTTGACGGAGGCCGGATAACGCTGCTCATCCTGTCTGCATCGCTTGGAACGCGGGCAGCTGTAAAGATCGCATGCGTTTTTTCCATATTATTTTCAGTTTCTGTTTTCTTTTTGGGTCTGTACTTGGTACAATATAATATTATGAATGTTATTCTGGCGGTAGATGCATTTTATTTTTTATATATATTCGAAAGGGAAATAAATGAAATATTCTGATAGAAAACCATATACAGATCTTAATGATAAAATAGAAGATGTGCTTATGCGGGTGAATAAGCCTGCAACGTACATGGGCGGCGAGCTTCATTCTGTTGACAGGGATCCTGAAAAAAGCGAGCTTAATTTCGGCTTCTGCTTTCCGGATACTTATGAGATAGGCATGTCATACCTTGGGCTTCAGATAATATACCATGTTTTAAATGAGCAGCCCGGTGTCTACTGTCAGAGGCTCTTTGCTCCGGCTGACGATATGGAGCAGATAATGCGCGCCGAGTCGATACCGCTTTTTACGATAGAAAAAAAGCAGCCGGCTGCTGAGATGGATGTTCTTGGATTTACGCTTCAGTACGAGCTTTCTTTTACTAATATACTCAATATGCTGGATCTTGCAGGCATACCGCTGCTCAGCAGCGAAAGAGGCGAAGAATGGCCGGTGATCGCTGCAGGCGGCAACTGCTCGTTCAATCCTGAGCCTCTTGCTGATATCATAGATTACTTTATGATAGGCGACGGCGAGGATGTCCTTGCGGAAACGACTGCTGTTATAAAGGAATGCAAGGCTGCAGGCGTCAGCAAAAGGGAGCTTCTTGAGAGGCTTTCAGCTATAGACGGCGTTTATGTTCCTTTATTTTATGAGCCTCAGTATGATGCTGAGGGGCGCATGACGGGGCATAAAAAGCTTTTTGAAGGCGCTCCTGACAAGGTCGTCAAGCGCATAGTGATGGATCTCGACAATGTTTCTTATCCGCTTGAGCCTGTAGTTCCGTTTGTCGATGTAGTGCACGACCGCTCTGTCATAGAACTGTTCAGGGGATGCACGCGCGGCTGCCGTTTCTGTCAGGCAGGTATCATATGCCGCCCTGTGCGCGAACGTTCGCGCAGCGTAGTCGTTGATCTTGCAAAGCGCCAGTTGGAAAATACAGGATATGATGAGATGTCGCTGCTTTCGCTTTCTACGAGCGATTATTCTGAAATAGAGCCGCTCGTGACGGAGCTTATGTCAGCGTGTGCTGCACGTGAGGCGGGCCTCTCGCTTCCTTCTCTCCGTCTTGACTCTTTCTCGTTCAAGGTGCTTCAGGAGATACAGGAGTACAGAAAAACAGGCCTGACATTTGCGCCTGAGGCGGGAACTCAGCGTCTGAGAAATATAATAAACAAATCTATAACAGATGAACATATAAACATGGCGGCTGAACGCGTTATAAAGCTCGGATACAATAATATAAAGCTTTACTTCATGATAGGACTGCCTGGAGAAACTGATGAAGATCTCGACGGAATAGTGGAAATAGCGCGCAGGATCGTGAGCATTGCCAGGGAAAACGGCGCAAACATGGGACGCTTCAACGTGACTGCAAGCGTATCGAATTTTGTGCCGAAAGCGCAGACTCCGTTCCAGTGGGTGGCGCAGGATACGCCTGAGGAGTTCAACAGAAAGCATGAGTATCTTATGGAGCGCTTCAGAAAAGTAAAATGCGCAAACCTTCAGTATCACGGTACTGATACAAGCTTCCTTGAGGCTGTATTTGCGCGCGGCGACAGGCGTGTGTGCAAGTCGCTCGTAAGAGCGTTCAGGCTCGGCTGCCGCTTTGACGGATGGAGCGAGCATTTTGATTACGGAAAATGGCTGCAGGCGTTTGCTGATACAGGTATAGTGCCTGAATTCTATACACAGCGCGTCCGCGGGCGTGACGAGTATCTGCCGTGGGACATCATAGACTGCGGCGTCACAAAGAAGTACATGCTCCTTGAATATGACCGCGCCATGAAGGAAGCAGTCACTCTCGACTGCAGGCAGGGCTGCACGGGCTGCGGCATAAAGCGTTTTGTGGAGTGTCCTGTTTACGAGCAGAGCGAAAATTATAAAACAGGAGCGGCTATTAGAAACGATGCAGCGCAAAGCGTGTCAAAAGACTGCGCGCAGGCTCAGGAAGCATAAGGGGAGAAGATTCGTAAAATGGGAAGATATATACTGAAATTTACAAAAGAAAAACGTCTGAAATATATTTCGCACCTTGATGTCCTGAGGCTTTTTCAGCGCGCATTCAAACGCGCAGGCATAAAGCTGAGCTACTCAAAAGGATACAATCCGCATGCAAAGGTCGGTTTTGCGCTGCCGCTGTCGCTCGGCTTTGAGAGCAGCGGAGAGTACATGGAAACAGAGACGGAGCTCGATTACAAAGAGGATGAAATAAAGGACGGACTTAATGCGATAATGCCTGACGGCATAGAAATAACCGCATGCGGGCGTCTCGCTGAGACGTCGAAGACGGCAGTAGCTGCTGTACTTGACTTTGCGTCATATAAGATACTTTTCAGCGGTGACGCTGATGATGCGCAGAAGCTTGAGTCAGCTGTAAAACCGTTTATGAAGCAGGAAAGTATAATAACTGTAAAATTTTCAAAGAAAAAGAAGAAAAACATAGAAAGTGACATAAGGCCGCATATACGTTCTGTGACTACTGTAAAAACAGGCGGCGGATTGCTTTTTTCAATGATGCTTGCCACAGGAAGCAGAGGCAATCTTAATCCTGAGGTCCTTGTTGATGAGCTGTGCAGGTTTGCAGGCGTTGATTACAGCAGGCCGCAGTGGGCTTACCGCCGTATGGAGATGTATTATCTTGAAGGCAGGAATGACATGATACCGCTCTCTGAATTCAAAGGATAAAAAAGAAGTAAAACAGGCGCGAAGCGCCGGAAAGGTCTGGTGATCGGAATGGATCATACAAGAAAGCTTTATCAGGAAGATATGTATATGAAGGAGTTTGAGGCAGAGATCGTATCTGTTTCGGATGACGGAAAAAGCGTGGTGCTCGACGCTACTGCATTTGCGCCGGACGCCGGCGGACAGCCTTATGATACGGGAGTGCTGGGAGGCATGAGAGTAACGGCTGTTCATGAGAAGGACGGAGTTATAACGCATGAGCTTGATATTGAAGCGGCCGGAAACAGCGCCGGCCTGCAGGCCGGAATGCGTGTGCGCGGAGCGCTCGACTGGGAGCGCAGATTCGATCATATGCAGAATCATCTTGGAGAGCACATTCTTTCCGGATTATTTAAAAGCGAGTATGATCTTGATAATAAGGGGTTCCATCTTGGGGATGATTCTGCGACATTCGATATAGATTCAAAAGAGATAACTCAGGAAATGCTCGATCATATAGAGCTCATGGCTAATGATGTCGTTTACCGCGCACTGCCTGTTCAGGTCACGGTGATCGCAAGCGCGGAGGAGGCTGAGAAGCTGCCGCTGAGAAAGGCGCTCAAGGCGGAAGAGGATATATCTGTCGTAACTGTGCCGGGCGTTGACTGCGTTGCATGCTGCTGCCCGCATGTTGCTGATACATCTCAGATAGGCGTTATAAAGCTGATAAAGACTGAAAAATACAAGGGAATGACTCGCATACACTTCAAATGCGGGCGCCGGGCGCTCGATGATTACCGCCGGAAGCACAGTGTCATAACTGTTCTTGACGAGAAATATTCTGCTGATGAGTTTACGCTGCTCGATAAGATAAAGGCTGCTGACGCTAAAAATGATGAGATAAGGCGCGAGATGAACCGCCTGAAGGATGCGCTGGCTGATATAAGGGCGGCTGAGTTTATAAAAGACGCAGATGGGATAGTGCTCGGCGAGCTTGAAAAGGCTCATATAGATGACCTGAGGCAGGTAGCTAAGAAGCTCGTAAATATGACTGATCTTCCTGTAGTGCTGTCTTCGCTGTCAGATCTGTGCGTGTTTATGACGCACAGCGGCAAAAGCAAGATGAAGTGCGGCGCGCTCGTAAAGGAGTACGCTGTAGGCGCAGGCGGGAAGGGAGGCGGCGGAGATACGCAGGCGCAGGTATTTTTCAACAACGCCGATCTTATGCACAATTTTATAGCCATAGTTAAAGCCGGACTGTAAATAAATGGATATATATGAATGAATACACAGGTCACGCGCGCCGGGCGCGCGAAAGGATATATTGAATATCAGCAGGAGGATAGAAATGACATATTTTACACATTTTAATTTTAATGTACTTGATATAGAGAAGAGCCTGGAATTTTACGATAAAGCGCTCGGTCTGAAGCCGGTAAGCACAAAGGAGCTGGGAGATCATTATGCGCGCCTTGTTTATCTGGGCGACGGACACACTGATTTTACGCTTGAGCTTACGTATCTTTATGACAGGACTGAGCCGTACGATCTGGGAGAGTGTGAGTTTCATCTTGCGTTCCGCACTGACGAGTACGATCGTCTGCACGAGCTTCACAGTGAGATGGGCGTTATAGCATTTGAAAACCCGGAGGTCGGTGTGTATTTCATAACCGATCCCGACGGTTACTGGATAGAGATACTGCCTGAAAGATAGAAGGGGCAGACGGACGCGCCGCGCGCGCTGAGCATCGGTAAGAGAAAGTTTAGATCCATATTAGATCTATATAAGTAAAGGAGAAATACTATGAAGATAGCTGTAACATATGATAAAGAAAACGGAAGTGTTTATCAGCATTTTGGCATGGCTACTGCTGTAAAGTTCTACAATATAGAGAACGGTGCTGTTGTATCTACAGAAATAGTTGAAATGAAAAATCCGGGACACTCTATGATAGCGCCGGTACTTTTCGGGAATGGCGCAGAGGTGCTTATATGCGGCAATATAAAGCCGGGTGCCGCTAACGCTATAATGATATCGGGGCTCATGCTGTGCGCCGGCGCACAGGGCGATGCTGATGACGCTGTAGAGGCTTATATAGCAGGCGAACTCAAACATGATCAGAGCGCTGTCGATATAGATGAGGTATGCGGACACGACGGCGGGGAAGGGCATGAACACTAATATGGAAGAAAATATAAAAAAAGGACTCGATTTCAACACTGTTGATTACTCGGCTGACGGAACGGCGCTGAAGATCATGGATCAGACACTGCTTCCGGGGAAAATAAAGTTTCTTGAGCTTCGCGCAAAGGAGGATATACGCGAGGCTATATATATGCTGCGTGTGCGCGGAGCGCCTGCGATAGGTGTTGCTGCGGCTATAGGCCTGCAGGTGGCGGCGCAGGATATATGCGCGCGATGCGGAGATGATACGGATGCTTATTTTGATGAACTGCATGAAACAGCCGACTACCTTGAGGCTGCGCGGCCGACTGCTGTAAATCTCAGGTGGGCTCTGCGCAGGATGACGGCAAAGGCTGAAGCGCTGCGGTCATGCGCTGCCGGGACGGCAGAAGTAACTGCGCGTTCTGTTACTGCTGAGCTTAAAAAAGAGGCTGAGACCATACGCGATGAGGATATAGACGTATGCAGAAGGCTGGGCGAGCACGGGCTGACTGTTCTGAAAAAAGGTCAGGGGATACTGACGCACTGCAACGCGGGGCATCTGGCGACGGTCCGCTACGGCACGGCGACTGCGCCTATGTATCTTGGACATGAGCGCGGCTACGGCTTCAGGATATTTGCCGATGAAACGCGTCCGCTGCTCCAGGGCGCGCGCCTGACATCGTTCGAGCTTTCTGAGGCAGGCATGGATGTTACTCTTATCTGCGACAATATGGCGTCCTCCGTCATGAAGAACGGATGGGTACAGACCGTGATAACAGGCTGCGACCGCGTTGCTGCGAACGGCGATGCCGCAAATAAAATAGGAACGTCCGGCGTTGCGATACTTGCAAAGCACTACGGCGTTGATTTTTATATAGCGGCTCCGACATCAACAATAGATTTTGATACCGCTGCAGGCGATGACATAGTCATAGAGCAGCGTGACGGCGATGAGATAAAGAAGATGTGGTACAGTGAGCCTATGGCGCCTGATGCGGTGAAAACGTACAATCCTGCGTTCGATGTGACAGATAATTCGCTCATAACCGGCATAATCACGGAGTACGGTATCATGTATCCGCCTTATGACAAGTCACTCGGAGAGCTTAAAAAAATAATAGAAAAAAATAAAAATAAATAAAAGAACGCTTGTTTAGAACGTATGATTATGATACAATGTGTGCATAAATAATAAGTTCAGACAGTGAGCCGCGCCCCGGGCGCGGGAAATTGCGCCGATGGGCGGCGCCTGACGCTGCACGGGGATATGCAGCGTATCAAACATTTGTTCTTATGTATAAAAGGTGGTAAAAATGAACGAGATACAGAAAATGAAAACATTGCCTGACGACGCTGAAGCAAAGCGCCAGATAATAGAGATAGGACGCCGTATGTACGAGCAGAAGTACTGCGCAGCCAATGACGGCAACATAAGCTGCCGCTCAAGCGAAGGCGGTTTCTGGGTGACTCCGTCAGGCGTTTCAAAGGGATTCCTGACAGATGAGATGCTTATAAAGGTAGATGCTGACGGAAACATACTTGAGGCGAATGAAGGTTATAAGTGCTCTTCGGAAGTAAAGCTTCATCTTAAGGTATACAGCGAGCGTCCTGAGATGAACGCTGTTGTTCATGCGCATCCTCCTGTGAGCACTGCGTTTGCATGCGCCCGCAGAGATCTTGATACGCCTGTTGTAACTGAAGCCATACTGAGTCTCGGCACTGTTCCGTGCGCTCCGTTTGCCGTGCCGGGCTCGCCTGAGCTTGCAGAGACTATAGTGCCTTATCTTAATGGACATGCTGCGTGTCTGCTTGCAAATCACGGTGTACTGACATGGGGCGATAGCCTCATACAGGCATATTACAGGATGGAAACGACCGAATATTACGCAAATCTTCTCATACTTACAGGGCAGGCGCCTGTTCCTACGCATGTACTTGATGAGGAAGAGCATGCAGCAGTACTTAAGGCGCGCTCTACATGGGGCATAAAGTTTTAATGTGATGATATCTGCAGGCTGTGGCTCATGGCGTGCCGCAGCGTCAGTCAGGGTGGTGATATAATGGCGTTAAAGCCTATAAAAGTTTCGCAGTTAAATAAATATATAGGACGTGTCATGCAGACAGACCCGATACTCGGCAATGTATCCGTTACAGGCGAGATATCGAATCTGAAATATCACAGCTCGGGCCATGTGTATTTTACGCTTAAAGATGACAGCAGCAAAGTAAACTGCTTTATGCCTGCAGGCGCGGCACGAAGCATGCGCTTTCAGCTTGCCGATGGTATGGAGGTAGTAACTGCCGGATATATATCGGTATACGAAAAGGGCGGTTATTATTCGCTCAATATCCGTGATGTACAGGTATCGGGAGAAGGCGGGCTGGCTCTTGCGTACAAAGCGATGTATGAGTGCCTTCTTAAGGAAGGTCTGTTTGACGCTTCGCATAAAAAGCAGCTGCCGCTGTTTCCGCGAAAGGTATGCGTCATAACTTCTCCTACAGGAGCTGCAGTAAGAGATGTGATCAAGATCATAAAGTCGCGCAATGACACTGTCGATGTGCTCGTTTATCCATGCCTCGTGCAGGGAGACGGAGCGGCAGAGCAGATAGCGTCAGCTATATATGATGTAAACGCAAGATTTAAAGATATTGACGTGATCATAACGGGTCGAGGCGGAGGCTCTCTTGAAGAACTCTGGGCGTTTAATGAAGAAACAGTAGCGCGCAGTATATACGCATCTGACATACCTGTTATATCAGCTGTAGGACATGAGACTGACTTTTCTATATCGGACTATGCAGCTGACGCCAGGGCGGAGACGCCTACAGCTGCAGCTGCTATGGCTGTTCCCGATACATTCAGGCTGAGAGATGAGCTTGAAAGTATCATTGCAGCTATGTCATCGAGAGTAGAACGGATGACAGCTATGAGATCCGAGTCCCTGAAGCGCTATTCGCCGGATATGCTCTCGCTCATGTTTTCGAAGAGGATAACAGACGTATCGCATGCTATGCAGAGGATCGCGGAAAACATGAAAAACGAAATGAACGTCAGGATAAAGACAGCTGCTGCATCTGTTGAAAGATTCGGAGTTATGCTTGAAGCAGGAGATCCGCAGCGTATCATAAACCGAGGATATGCTGTTATTCGCGACGCTCGGACAGGGGATATAATTTCAGGTGCAGACCGGCTTGCAGCAGGTACGGGCATAACGCTGCAGATGCTAGGAGGCGAGGCATCTGCTGAGATAACAGGAGTTACAGGATATGGCAGTAAAAAAGAAAACGGAAAAAACTGAAGAAAAAATGACATTTGAGGAAGCGTACGAAAAGCTTGAGCAGGCAGCTAACGCTATCATGAGTGATGATGTGCCTCTTGAGCAGGCAGTTGAGTGCTACCGTGAGGGAAGAAAGTATTATGATATGTGCAGCAGGATACTTGAAGATGCTGAACAGCTCATACAGATATATGATAAGGAGACTGATACCGTAAAGGAGTTTCAGGAAAATGAGTAATATTCCGGAGAAAGATACTGCCGGCGGCAGTTTATATAGAGAAGAGTACAGCAGACTGAAAAACATGGTCGAAGCGCATATTGACAGATATATACCTGATGTTGACAAGCGCTCAGGCATACTTTATGACGCTATGAAATACAGCGTTGATGCAGGAGGAAAACGACTCAGGCCTGTACTGCTGCTTGCAGCGTGCGAAGCAGCAGGGGGTGACGCAGCAGAAGCGCTGCCGTTTGCATGCGCTATAGAGTTCATCCATACGTACTCTCTGATACACGACGATCATCCGTCTATGGACAATGACGACCTCAGACGCGGAAAGCCTACAAATCACAAGGTCTTTGGAGACGATATCGCAATACTTGCAGGTGACGGACTCCTGAACTCGGGCATGGATGTCATGCTTGAGGCTGTTATGGCTGAAGCTGACGATGCGCTTCGCGAAAGAAAGCTCAGAGCGTCGTATGAGATTTCAAGGGCTGCCGGCGTGCGCGGCATGGTAGCCGGACAGACGGCTGATGTTATGATGACCGGCGGAGGACTTGAAGAACACAGGAAAATTTACGTGGAGCTTTCTGAAGATCAGAAGCCTGATATGCTCAGATATATACACAGAAACAAAACAGGAGCGCTCATACGCGCATCAGTAAGAGCAGGCGCTGTTATAGGCGGAGCTTCAGATAACGAGCTTGAGGCATTTACAGATTATGCAGAAAAGATCGGCCTTGTTTTTCAGATAGTTGACGACATACTTGATGTTGTCGGAGATGAGGATATTACAGGCAAGAAAACAGGAATGGATGCGGAGCTGGGAAAGCTGACGTATCCTGCTGTATTCGGACTTGAGAAGTCATATGAGTTTGCTGCGATAGAAACTCAGGCAGCAGTTGATGCCCTGAAAAACGGCAGTCCGGTATCATCTGATTTTCTTGAAAAACTTGCTCTTGACCTGCAGAACCGTATATCATAAAATATAGGGATAAGTGGCGCAGTATTCTAGTCAGAATTTGTCTGTCCTGAAGACGGGGCTAAAAATCCGTCAAAGGGCACATCGATGAAGCTCCTTGTCTTTGCCGCTGACGCCCAGTTGGGGGCATTTTCAGGGAGAAAGGCAGTAAGGGCGATCCGTAATGGCATATGGGCGTGAACCCTTTCCGCCGTGGAGGCTTGCATACGGTTTTACCGTCTGTAAGAAATTAAACCTGAAACCCGGCGTGAGTTCGAGCCGATGAGGCTGGATGATCAGATCGGATGTAAGCGTAGCCTGCCTTGAGTGATGCGGGGGAATTACAGAGCAATAGCGTGTCGTACCACGGCCGGGTATGATGCGTTGATCGCTGTATGAAACCTGCAATGCAAAAGAGGATAAGGACAGACAATACTGTTGAGGAAATCTCCTAGACTGTATGATACCCGTGGATTGCAGTACGGACTAAGTGGCAATCCGGTTCCGCAAACGGCAACGCTGCGGGCAGCGCTTTGATGGGAAACCGCTGATCTGGCGACGGATCAGCAGCGCTGCAGGAAAACTTACCGGACCTATGCCGTAAAGTTTACACGAGTATCGTCCACTTTTTTTTAATGTTCACAATGATACAGATCACGGTCTGAAGATGTCCGTGACTTTATGAAAAGGTGATTTTAAGTGAAAAAGGGAAAAGATAAAGATGCTGATAAAGCCCGACGGAAATGGGTCGTATGCATAACATTCTTTGCGTTCTTTCTGTCGGTATTTATGAGCATGTTTTCAGACATGCTTCTGAGAGCATCAACTACAGTTATAGCGTTTATAATACTTATATCAATAATAGCCATAGGTATCGTATTTGATATGCTTGGCGTTGCGGTGACGGTCGCTGACAAAAAACCGTTCAATTCAATGGCATCTTCAAAGATAAAAGGAGCAAGAAGCTCGCTTATGCTTATAAAAAACGCGGGCCGCGTATCTAATTTATTCAACGATGTTATAGGTGATATATGCGGTATCATAAGCGGTACATCAGCAGCTTTTATAGTTTCACAGATAGGAGGCAGTGTAGGGTTTATAGACGCTGCCGTATTTTCAATTATACTGAGCGGTCTTGTAGCCGCAGGAACTATAGGCGGAAAAGCTATGGGTAAGGATATAGCGATCGGAAGATCGAAAGAAATAGTAACAATTGCAGGAAAGATCATCTCAGTTTTTACTGAACGTAAGTAAACAGATTATGAAAGATTTAAATGAAGGAATATATCCGTCTGATATAAAAAAGATGAGTGTGCATGAAATGGAACTTTTATGTGCACATATACGGGAAAAGCTCATATCATCAGTTTCTGAGACAGGCGGGCATCTCGCGTCAAACCTTGGTGTAGTGGAGCTTACTGTTGCCATACATTACGTTTTTGATGCGCCTGAGGATAAAATAGTATGGGATGTAGGACACCAGTCATATATACATAAGATGCTGACCGGCAGAGCGGCGGAATTTTCAACGCTCAGGCAGCTTGACGGACTCAGCGGATTTCCTAAAAGAAATGAGAGCGTGTATGATACATTTGACACGGGCCACAGCAGCAACTCCATATCAGCGGCACTTGGCATGGCTGCAGCGCGTGACTTTAAAGGAAAAGATAACTCTGTGATCGCGGTCATAGGGGATGGAGCTCTTACAGGCGGTATGGCGTATGAGGCTCTTAATAACGCCGGCGTTATGGACAGCAGCCTTATAGTCATACTTAATGACAATGCAATGTCTATATCCAAGGATCACGGGAGTATGTCACAGCATCTTGCAAAGCTGCGCACCTCAGACAAATATACAAGCTTCAAACATAATCTTAAAAACGCTCTCAGACAGATACCGGGCGTAGGCGGAGCTATCGCAAACGGGCTTGAATCAGTTAAGGATGCTGTAAAGTATATGGTAGTTCCGGGTGTCCTGTTTGAAGAACTCGGATTTGTATATCTGGGACCTGTTGACGGACACAGTATACAGGAGCTTATAGATGTGCTTCAGCTGGCTAAGTCTACAAAAAAACCTGTACTGGTACATTGTATGACAAAAAAGGGAAAAGGATACAGACCTGCAGAGCAGAGGCCTGACAAGTTCCATGGCATATCTCCGTTCGATCCTGAAACGGGAGCCGTACGCTCGTCATCAAATGATAAGACGTGGTCGGATGTATTTGGTGATCAGCTATGCAAAATGGCAGCTGAGGACAAGCGTATAGTCGCTGTAAGCGCAGCTATGGTAGACGGTACAGGACTTGCAGGATTTGCAAAGGCGTTTCCTGACAGGATATTTGATGTCGGCATAGCTGAGGAGCACGCAGTAACGTTTGCTGCAGGACTTGCAGTAAGCGGTATGAAGCCTGTCGTCGCTATTTACTCTACATTCATGCAAAGAGCGTACGATCAGATACTTATAGATGTCTGTATGCAGCATCTTCCTGTTGTTTTGTGCCTTGACCGGGCCGGTATCGTAGGAGCTGACGGTGAAACGCACCATGGAGTATTTGATCTGTCATATCTCAGGCATATGCCCGAGCTTACGCTTCTTGCTCCGGCAGACCAGAAGGAACTCAGAGATATGCTCACATATGCGCTTGATCATGACGGACCGTGCGCTATAAGATATCCAAGAGGAAAAGCGATACAGGATATATCTGATATCACCGGATGTGATATATCAGATTCTTCTGATGACAAATGGCAGCCTGTTCCTCGTACAGTGCGTAATGGCAGTGATATAACGCTTGCAGCTGAAGGCAAGATGACAGCTGTTTGTCTTAAGGCTGCGGATATACTTGAGAAATTTTATAAAATAAACTGCGAAGTCATAGACGCAAGGATAATACGCCCTATGTGTTCAGATACAGCAGGTGTATATAAGAGATCTGCTGCAGTTACGGGACGCATACTTACAGTAGAGGATAATGTTACTACAGGCGGATACGGAAGCGCTGTAGAAGATATATTTGCAGCTGAAGACAATGTTAAAGTTTATAAAGCGGGCTGGCCGGATATGTTTGTATCTCAGGGAACTCAGGCTGAACTTGAGTGCAGGTACGAGCTTGATGCGGAGGGCATCGCAGGCAGAGTGAGGAAGATAATTGAAGGAAAGGCTTGATGTGCTCCTTGTGAGCAGAGGATATTACCCGTCGCGTGAACGGGCAAAGGCTGCAGTAATGGAAGGCTGCGTATATATAGGAGGCAGGATATATGATAAGCCGGGAACTCCTGTAGATGTTGACGCTGAACTTGAGGTAAGAGGAGAATCATGTCCATTTGTAGGACGGGGCGGATTCAAGCTTGCAAAGGCTGTAGAAGTATTCGGTCTTGATCTTAACGGCGCTGTCGGCATGGATGTAGGCGCGTCTACAGGCGGCTTTACAGACTGCATGCTTCAGAACGGCGCAGTCAAGGTTTATTCTATAGATGTAGGATATGGTCAGCTGGACTGGAAGCTGCGCACTGATGAACGCGTAGTAAATATGGAAAAGTGCAATTTCAGGTATCTCGATCCTGCTGATATACCTGACAGGATGGATCTTATAAGCATAGATGTTTCATTTATATCTCTAAAGCTGATGTTCCCTGTAGCTGTACAGCTGCTAAAGGATGACGGAGATATAGCCTGTCTTGTAAAGCCTCAGTTTGAGGCCGGACGCAGCCAGGTCGGAAAAAAGGGGATAGTAAAAGATCCTGCTGTACATCTGGAGGTCATACAGAATGCAGCCGGATACGCGCTTGAAAACGGCCTTGTCCCTCAGGCTATAACATTTTCGCCTATTTCCGGAGCAAAGGGAAATATAGAGTACCTGATGCATTTGAGAAAAGGTGATACAGAAGCGTTTGATTTTGAGGCATTCAGCGAAAAAGCGAGGGCTGTGGTCGAGGAATCACATGCAAGACTTGAAAAATAATGTAATCAATTAAAAACGCCTGCAGGCATAAATCTGTCTGCAGGCGTTTTTCTGACTTATTTTTTATTTGTTGTTATTTTTATGGATATTCTTGCTGCCGCCTGATGCGCAGAAGAGTACGAAAGCAAGGAGAAGTATACCGATAGTCATCCATGTAATAAAGAGCGCTGTGCCCTTGCCGCTGAACTTATCGTAGTAGCCCTTCAGGAATATTATCATTATTGCTGCAGGGATGATGTATGACATGAGCGGACGCATGAATGATGGAAGCTTGATGCCGTTTCCTGTATCTGCTTCCTTCTTGAAGTTATCCCAGCCCCAGCCGTTTTTGCGCGTACAGAACAGGAGTATGCCCATGCTGCCGAGAGGAAGCAGATTGTTTGATACAAGGAAGTCCTCAAGATCCATGATAGTGCTGCCCTCGCCGAGAGGCTGAACTCCTGAGAGGACATTGTAGCCGAGTACGCAAGGCATGCTCAGTATGATGATGAGCACGGCGCATACGAGAGTACTCTTTTTTCTTGACCAGCCAAGAAGATCCATGTTTATGGCTACAAGGTTCTCAAATACGGCAATGATAGTCGAGAGAGCTGCAAATGTAAGGAACAGGAAGAAGAGCGCGCTCCATATTCCGCCGGCTGTCATCTGTGAAAAGATATTAGGCAGCGTTATGAATACAAGGCTAGGACCTGCATCAGGCTGTATTCCGTATGCAAAGCATGAAGGTATTACGATAAGTCCTGCAGTAAGGGCAACAAGTGTATCGAGTACACCTATGCTTATAGCTTCACCTGCAAGTCTGTTCGACTTGTCGAGATAACTTCCGAATATGAGCATGGCGCCTATACCGATGGAAAGAGTAAAGAATGCCTGACTGAGGGCACCGAAGAGTACGTTACCGATACCTGTTTCAAGCATCTTGTCTATGTCCGGAACAAGGTAGAATCTTATACCTTCACCGGATCCGGGCATTGTAATTGAACGTACAGCGAGTGCGATCATTACGATGAAAAGCAATGTCATCATTACTTTTGTAATACGCTCTATACCTTTCTGAAGTCCTATGGCGCAGACGCTGAAACCGATTACGCATATGAGCACCGTCCAGAATATCATAGTTCCGGGATCTGCAAGCATGTCAGAAAAATACTGCTGTATAGTTTCTGAAGAAGCCCCAGTGAAGTCTCCGCGCAGACTGCGGAAGCAGTAGTAGAGCATCCAGCCGCCTACCATAGTGTAGAACATCATCAGCAGGTAGCAGCCTATCATACCGATATACTTCATAAGGTGCCATCTCGTTCCGTCAGGCTCAAGAGTATCAAAGCTCTTTGCCACGCTCATGCGGCTTGCGCGTCCTACTGCAAACTCACAGACGAGGACAGGAAGGCAGAGTATGACGAGAAATAAAAGATAGATAAGGATGAAAATGGCGCCTCCGTAAGCGCCGCACATGTACGGGAATTTCCATACATTTCCGAGTCCTACGGCGCATCCTGCTGACACGAGGATGAAGCCGATACGTGATCCAAAAGATTCGCGTTTCATAATTTATTAAAACCTCCTATTTTTTATCAATGCATTATCATGAATCTGCATTGATACAATAACAGTTCTTATTATAATGTAAAATTATGCATTTTGCAAAATCTATCGTGTTAGAATAAGTTTTATTTCGACTTTTGTAATTGTGCGCGGTTATGCGTTAAAGCAATAACGCCCAAAATAATATAACTAAAGCATATTATAGCTATATATGGTCGCATTTATCTAATAGAACTGATGAGCCTGTGAAGTAAATAAATTTGTCAAAGTTTTGAATAATACATTTTTGAATGATATAATAACATCGGCGGCCCGGCCGCCGCATAGATATTGATCAGCAAAAGGCGCTCAGAGCAGACATACGTGAGCGTTATTTACTAGGAGGATGAAGTACATGGCTGATGTGAGTAACTACAAGTGCCCGGCCTGCGGAGGACCGCTCGTTTTCAGCGGCGCGAAGCAGACGCTGCACTGCGCTTCGTGCGGCAATGACTATGACGCAGAAACGCTTAAAATGATGGATGATACCGTAAATGCGGCAAAGTCAGAGTCGAGATTCGACTGGACGAAATATACGCCGAGGCATTTTGAACCTGCAGATGCTGAAAAGCTCGCTACATACTCATGCCCGTCGTGCGGAGCCGAGATAACAGGCGATGAAGCTTTAGGCTCTACAGTCTGCCCGTACTGCGGAAACTCTACTATAGTAAAGGGCGTGTTTGACGGCGCGTTTCAGCCGGATTTCGTGATACCGTTCGAGATAGAAAAAAAGAAGGCGATAGAACTTTTTGAGGCGGACGCGATGAAAAAGCCGTTCATACCTGATGAATTCAAGGACCGCAAGCGCCTGCAGGAAATGGCGGGAGTCTATGTTCCGTTCTGGACATTCGACTGCGACTGCAGTGCCATGATAACGTACCGCGCGCAGAATGTCAGTGTATGGAGCGACAGCAGGTATGACTACACAAAGACAGATTATTACAGGCTGCTGCGCGGCGGCTCAGTGAGCTACATGAATATCCCGGTAGACGCGTCTTTAAAAGCCGATGACGCGTATATGGACGCTCTCGAACCGTTTGATTATTCAAAGGCCGTAAATTTCAATGCCGGTTATCTGTCAGGCTATCTGGCCGACAGATACGATGTTTCGGCAGAAGACTCGGCAGGCAGAGCAAACAGGCGCGTTGAAAATTCAACAACAGAGATATTCAGGGACACGACTGCGGGATACCAGCTCGTAACGCCTGAGTTCACGAACGTTCAGACGGCGCAGGGCAAGATAAGATACTCACTGCTGCCCGTGTGGATGCTCAATATAAAGTATAACGGTCAGAACTACAAGTACGCCGTAAACGGCCAGACGGGAAAAGTCGTCGGCGAGTACCCAATAGACAAGAGCAAGAAAAAGAAGTATTTCGGAAAAACATTCCTGAAGTTCTTCGTGCCGTGTGCAGCAGTTATCTCAGCTGCGGTGTATTTCTTTCTGTAGGAGGTGAGCGCTGTGAAAAATATAAATGTAAGAAAAAGAACAGCCGTTATAGCAGCGGCAGTAATGGCGCTGATGCTCCTTATGCCGGTGGCGGCGTTTGCAGAGCCTGCATCAGACGGCGCGCGGAGCGAATACATATTTGACGCGAGCGGCAGCCTGACTGCCGACCAGCAGACGATACTTGATACGAGATGCAGCTGGCTTAAGGATGACGGAATGAATGTCATAATGGACATAGAAAGCAGCTCATCGTCCGCCCCTGCGGACCAGTCGCAGATAGCAGACAGCCGCGCAGCCGGTCTCGACGGCGGAAATGGCGTAGTTTTCGTTATAGATACAGTAACGCATGAAAGCACGCTCAGAGCTTACGGAACTGCGTCAGCGCTCTTTACTGCGAACAACAGAGCTGCTCAGATAAGCGGGATAGCCGCTGCAGAGCTTGCGGATAATGACTTGTACAGGGCTTGTCGGAGCGTGATATATAATATCGACAGCCTGGTAAACGGCGGCTCTGAGCCTGAGCAGGTGGATTACTTCAGACCGTCCGTAGTTGACAATGCGGGCTATCTGAATGACGAGGCTGTACAGAGCCTGACAGCCAGACTCGACGAACTGAGAGACAGGTACGATGTTGATGTGGCTGTAGTCATAGACGATCAGATGTGGGGCGACAGCGCCGAGGAGGCTGCTGACAATACATACGATTACTATTTTTACGGCGCAGGTGTAGATGATGACGGCGTATTGCTTTACATTTCAAAGGAACCGCGCATGTATCAGATAACGACGTTCGGTTCGGGTATAACTGCATTTACAGACTACGGTATAGAATATATGCAGTCGCTTATAGTCCCAAAGCTGCAGAACGATGATTATTATTCGGCGTGCATGGCTTACGCAAACGGCGCTGACGAGCTGCTCCGACAGGCTGCTGACGGCACGCCGTATGATGTCGGCAGCGATGATGTTGAGCTGACCGCAGGTGAGAGGACGGGCGCTTCGCTTGGATTCGGCATAATACTGGCGCTAATCATAGCTCTTATAGCGTCTGCGATATCTACTCGCATAAAAGTGAACCAGATGAATACAGCACGGGAGCAGGCGGACGCTCACGGATATATGAAGCCGGGAAGCTTTAATTTACAGACAAGGCAGGACGTTTTCCTTTACAGCCATCTCGACAGGCGCGAGAAGCCGAAGGAACCGCCTGCAGGCAGCGGCGGGAGCACTGTGCATGTGTCTTCCAGCGGCCGGAGCCACGGCGGAGGCGGCGGTTCTTACTAGAGCGGGCCGTCTGTGGGTCATGGGACGGCGCGCGGTCCGCGCTGCGTGCGCGGAATGTTCGCAGGCCGGGCCTGCGCTGTGCTTTGAATCAATTTATTGTATTTGGTATAAATAGATATATATTATTTTGGAGGTAATAAAATGGGTTTGATAAAAGCAGCTCTCGGAGCAGCCGGCGGCGTTGCAGCCGACCAGTGGAAGGATTATTTTTACTGCGAAGCTCTTCCTGCAGATGTACTTGTAGCAAGAGGCGAGAAGAGAGTTTCCGGAAGGTCTTCCAATAAGCACGGTTCTGACAATATAATATCAAACGGCTCTGTTATAGCGGTAGCAACGGGACAGACGATGATCATAGTAGAGCAGGGCAAGGTGGTCGATATATGTGATGAGCCGGGCGAGTTCATTTATGATATGTCTACTGAACCGTCTGTATTCTGCGGCTCGCTTTCTGAAACAGTTCCGCAGGTGCTTGCAAATATAGGCAAGCGTTTTACGTTTGGCGGTGAGCCTCCTAAAGATCAGCGCGTGTACTATATAAACACGAAGGAGCTCATGGGTAACAAGTACGGCACGCCTAATCCGGTGCCGTTCAGGATCTATGATGACGATATCGGTCTTAAGCTCACGGTTTCCATAAGATGCTTCGGCGAGTACAGCTACAGGATAACGAACCCTGTGCTCTTCTACACTAATGTCTGCGGAAATGTAGAGTACGAGTACGGCCGTGAAGAGTTAGAAAGCCAGATAAAGAGCGAGCTTCTTACGTCGCTTCAGCCTGCGCTCGCAAGAGTCGGCCAGCTTAAGATAATGTACGATGAGCTCCCTCTTCATACAAAGGAGATAGCAAAGGCGCTCAATGAAGAGCTGAGCGATGAATGGCGCGACCGCAGAGGCATAGAAGTAGTTTCATTTGGAGTTTCTTCTGTAACTGCTACTCCTGAGGATGAAGAACGTATAAAGGAAGTGCAGCGTAATGCTGTTTTCAGAGATCCGACTATGGCTGCAGCGCATCTTACAGGCGCTCAGGCGCAGGCTATGCAGGATGCAGCTAAGAATACGGGCGGAGCTATGAATGCTTTTATGGGCATGAATATGGCTCAGGGCGCCGGCAGCAATATCGGAGATCTGTTTGCTGCTGGCCAGCAGCAGGCAGCACAGCGCGCTCAGGCGCAGGCAGAAGCGGCAGCTCCTGCGGCGCAGCAGGGCGGCTGGACTTGCGAGTGCGGCGCTGTTAATACAGGAAACTTCTGCGCAAACTGCGGCGCAGCGAAGCCAAAGCCTGTTCCGGCGCCGGGCGGAGCAGAGTGGACTTGTAGCTGTGGAGCCGTAAACAGCGGAAAATTCTGCAGCGAGTGCGGTTCGCCTAAGCCTGCAGTCGAGTGGACGTGCAAATGCGGAGCGGTAAACAAGGGTAAGTTCTGCGCAAACTGCGGTTCACCGAGACAGTAAAAGTTAAGATGTAAAATAATTAAAACGGCTGCTCGGCCGGTCACGCGACCGCTGGGCGGTCGTTTTTGTTGCATTGAAGGCACTGTTAGTGTAAACTTATCCTATAGGAATGTATACGATTTCTGCCATAAGAGAAAGAGGTGTTGAAAATGGAACATGCGTTAAATATAACGGCTGAAGAAGCGATAGAAAGACTTAAAGAAGGAAACGAAAGGTACATGGATACTGTAAAGTCGACGGGCGATGTATCTCCTGAGATCAGGCTAAGGACATTCATACACGGTCAGTCTCCTTACGCTATAGTTGTAGGCTGCTCTGATTCGCGAGTTATCCCTGAGAGCATATTTTCTGCGGGTATCGGCGATCTTTTTGTTATAAGGCTTGCGGGTAACGTCATAGACGACCACCAGCTCGGAAGCATAGAGTACGCTGCAGGTCATCTCGGCTGCAGGCTCATAGTGGTTCTGGGCCATAATCACTGCGGCGCAGTAGACGCTGCCATGAACAGCGATCCTGATGGATATATAAAGTTCATAACGGATGAGATAAAGCGCGCTATCGGTGATGAGAAGGATGAGTATAAGGCGTGCTGTCTCAATGTAAAGCAGAGCATAGAGATGATAGAGCACAGCCTTGAGATCCATAAGGTCGAGGAAGAGATAGGACTTAAGGTGATAGGCGCTGTTTACCATCTTGAAAACGGACGCGTTGACTTTCTTGAGTAGACATCAGCAGGTAATGATCACAGATAAAAGCATATTAAAAGAAAAAAGAGACTGCGTACCGGACGTATCCGGCATCGCAGTCTCTTTTATGTATGTACAGGAGAACATGAAGTAAAGCAGTTTTAATATGATCTCATCTATCCAAGGCTTGCGTAAGACGGTGAAGCCTGGATATCGCTGAAGCTTTCGCTTATAGCCTCTGACATCTTATCAGAGTCATATCTAGGCTCATCGCTTCCATCGTCATCGCCGTCATCGTCAAAGTCATCGCTGTATATATCGAACTGTATGACATAAAGCTGTTCATTTGTGACGTATTCGGTCTTCTGAGCGTAGAAATAAGCGTCGCCGTAGTATGAAGACATCTGATCGAGTATGTTTGAAAGATCGTTTTCGGTGATCGTTACTGAAGAATCGAATCTTACCGATATAGAGCCTTTTTTATCGTCTAAGGCCTGGCGGATCATAGAAGGAAGCTTGTAGATATCAGATACGTCAACGGCGTTCATAACAGCGTAGCAGCACTTTACAGAGTCAGCTGCAGGGAATTTTGTAGTATCCCACGGATATCCGGAGTTGAGCTTAACGTCGTCCGGAACATTGAAGTTTGAGTACGTAGGCATCTTTGAACCTCCGTCAAATGTCAGGTCTACATGATACCAGTCACCGTCTATCTGAACGAGATCCCATGCGTGCTCGCCCTGTTCTGTAGAGTGTATGATCTGGCACGGTATGTCGAGCATATCCATGAAGAGCTTGAACGTGGTAGCGTTTCCTACGCATATGTAGCTGCCGTATTTGAGTACGCCGTAAGGCTCGTAGTCGTAATTTTCCTTATATGGGTCTTCCTGGCATATAGGGTCGTCATTTGCCTCCTGCGCAGTTTCGCTGTTCATATTACCTGATGAGGCAGTAGTTGTGACAGTAGTTGTGACAGTCTGTACTGCATTGTTTGCGCCGGCAGCGATCACCTCACCGGTATCAGCATTCATAGTGACGGCACCGCTTCCTGACGCGGAGGTCTGCGCTGCATCAGCATTATCGCTGTCTGCATTTCCTGCGTCAAATGCTACAGTACCGTTTCCGCCGACACTTCCTGAGCTTTCATCGCCGTGGTTTTCGGAGCCGATAGGGGCGAAAGCGCTGTCGTTATAGTGTGTGTATCCGAACTGCCAGTTGTATATGGCGAACTCTTTTTCGTAATCTGTCATGCCGTCTTTTATGACTTCGTCTATTACGGACTTTGCAGCCTTGAGCACGTAAGCGTCCTTGTCGCTCAGACCCTTGTCGCTGCCGTCTTTGTAAGCCTTTACGACTGCGCTGTCGTCATAGATAGGGTGGTTGCCCTGTATGACGCCTGTAGGAGTCCAGTCAGTCAGGTCTGTGCCTGAGTTTTCACCTATAAAGCTGTAGACCTTGTTCATGCGCGTTATCTGCCATCCTAGAAGCCCTATAAGCAGCACGCATATGAGAGCAAGGCATATGACCGTAATATGAAGAGGCCCGAATCTCTTTTTTGAGATATAAGGTCCGGTAAGACCTGCGGCAGCTCCCGCTGCCATATTTTCCGCGTCCGGCGCGGAGCCCTGAGTCTGTTCAGCTGCGATATCGGAAGTCTGCAGCGGTTCATTGTTTTTGTTTAATTCTTCCATTTTTATCCCCTTTATTATCTAAAATGTATTACTGTGCTGCGCTCTGCATGAACTTCATGAATGCGCTTCTTGCGGCTGATGAATCGTCGCATATGCCGAGGAAGACGTAGTTGCTGCAGGCAAATACCTTTCCGTCAGACGCCTTTGCCGCTTCCTCAGGCTTGTAGCCGCCGAAGTCCTGCTGGCGCTGCGACATGCGCGTTTCCAAAGCCTGCTTTACTTTGTCGATGTCATCGTTTTTTCCTACCCTGAGGACGGTGATCTCATCAGCCGAAGCCCCCGTGCTGTCATAAGCAAAGGCGCCGTCCGTTATCAGATCCTCGCTGATACCGTACAGATCCTTAAAGTTATCGTCAAAATCAGCCTGGCCTTTTTTAACAGTTGAGTCTATACCGGAATCACCGATAGCCTCAGTTATACTTGTGACTGCGTCAGAAGCGGGCACAGTTATGACATTTCCATCATCCTTGCTGCCATCAGTACCGCCGCAGCCGGCGGCAAACGCCAGTACCGACAACAGCAGGGCAGAGGCGAGGGCGCACTTTGCGGTCGCCATGCATTTTGATCTTTTGATCTTCATTTTCTTTTACTACTCCTTTATCTGAAAAATTGTTTACAATAATTAATTATGATAAACTTACTCTGTTGAGCGCAGCTCACTGCGCAATATGTGACAGCGTGAGCTGTCGTCAGGATCGTATGCGCCCGGAAGGGCGCGCTTATCGTATTTATTTAGCTGCCTGCAAGCTTAATTATGTTTTCATCGTTCAGTATGTTTGAAAGCTCATACAGAACGATGATATCCGTTATACCGCGGTCGCGGATGAGTTCATCGACATCGCCCGTGAAGTAGCGGAGATCTATCATATCTATCTCAGAAAAATCACCGGTCATGAACGGTACGAATGAATTGGCAAACGAGTCTTTTATTACGAGTGCGCGTCTGCTGCTGCCTGACATCGTTTCTATACGGACTTCACCGTAGTTTCCGCCGAAAAATACGCTGTACTTGTCTTTTTTATCAAGATAAGTCATGTCATAGCACGTATCGCGTGTCTCTGAAACGCCGCTTCTACCCATGATGCTGACATTTACAGCGCCGATGTCGTCAGATGACAGGCCTTCTACCGTATCGTACGGAATGTCGCTGCACATGACCTTTGAGTAGAGCGAACCGTGAAACGAATCACTGAGCTGTATGAGTGTAGAAACATTTCCCAACGGACCGCTGCGGTCAGGACTTCCGGCGGAGTTTTTAAATACGTTGTATGCAGACTGTGCAGCTGCAGTCGTCCAGTGGTGATCGGTACGGTAAAATGTCTGCTCACCGGATCTGTCAAGGGCGGAGAGCGAGCTTCGCATATCTATGAAGTTGTATCCACTGAAGCAGCCGGAGAGAAATGACATCCATTTATCGGCGTCAAACATTGCAGCGCCGCGAGGCAGCTTCCCGCTGAGCACTGTGCCGGCGTCAGGAACAGGCATCACTGTTATATTTACAGGGTCTATGCCGCATCTGTAAAAAAAGTCGGAGAGAGCAGCTGCATTTCGGCCGGCGCGGCTGACGGATATATCCTCGTCAGTCGTTTTTGTGATAAGGCAGCCGTCACTGCCCAGGTAAACGCCGTTTATCTCTTTAAGCCCCATAAAGCGCTTTGCGTCAGACGTTACGGTCACCAACATGTCGCGCCCGGGAAACTGGTCTGTAAGATAAGTCTCAGCATCATTGTCAAAGTCGCCGCTGAACACATTCTCAGCAGATGTGTCGATCCTGCTCTTAAGAGCACGGTTCTCATTCTCGGAAAAGACTTTTTCAGGGCAGAACATGCATGCGAGCAGTATCGCGAGAAATATTACGAGAAAGAGCAGTCCCGTGTAATTGTTTTTTTCTTTCATTATATATGTACCGCCTTTCATAATACCGTTTTCTGACTTTGAGTTAAGGACCTGCGCAGCGCCCGGCGCTGCCTGTCAGATGATCAGAACCTGAAATAAAGGAACGGATTGTAGCTGCTGCTTACGAGGAAGGCGAGAGAAAGCCCAAACACAGCAAGCAGGTATATGTTCTTTAAAATATCGCACAGCTTTTCATATGCAGGCGCTGTCTCAGGCGGCGCTGTCATGCTCGCGATGTCGCATGGACCTTCATGCGGACCTTCATCGGGTCCGGGAACAGCGGCTACGCGGATCATATAACTTCCGATGGCGCGCGGGACGCGCGTGCAGGATGCCGCCATTATTATGAGCATGCACCCGCATGTCCTGAGGTAAAAACCGGCCTGCGCGTCGAAAAACGGCGCGCCGTTAAGGTCGAACATTGCTGAAAGCAATTTCCCTGCCATACTGAAATCGTCAGAGGCGAATATGACCCAGCCGATGATTATGACAGGCAGCGTGTATACATGATGCAGCCATCCGGGAAGCTTATCGAGCCATCGCAGCAGGAACAGCTTTTCGAGCATAAGTATAAGGCCGTAATACAGTCCCCAGCATACGAATGTCCATGCAGCGCCGTGCCACAGTCCCGTGAGCATCCAGACGATAAATATATTTCTGAGCTGTACAGCCATGCCGCGCTGGTTGCCGCCGAGCGGGATGTAGACGTACTCTCTGAACCACGAGCCGAGCGTCATATGCCAACGGCGCCAGAAATCAGTTATACTTGAGCAGGTATACGGATAATTGAAGTTTTCAGGGAATGTAAAGCCGAGCATGCGGCCGAGGCCGATAGCCATGTCGGAATACCCTGAAAAATCGAAGTATATCTGAAACGTATAGCACACTGCGCCGGTCCACGCTAAAGCTGCTGACGGGTGGTCAAGCGCCGATATCTCAGTCCAGAGCGCTCCGGCCTGATTGGCAAGCAGCACCTTTTTGCCGAGACCGAGTATAAAGCGCTGCATGCCAAGACCGAAGTTATCAGAACGCAGGCTGCGCCTGCCGCCTTTTTTGTTGGCCTCAAGCTCGTCGGCTATAGTGCGGTAGCGGACTATAGGGCCGGCTATGAGCTGAGGAAACATCGTTACATACGCAGCGAAGTCTATGATATTGTGCTGAGCCTTCGTGTCGCCGCGGTACACGTCTATGGAGTATGACATCGTCTGAAATGTGTAAAACGATATGCCTATAGGAAGCGCTATACCGGCAAGCGGCAGGCTGAGCGACGCCAGCTTGTTTACAGAGCTTATCGCAAAGTCCGTGTACTTGAAGAATCCGAGTATGGCAAGATTACCGACTATAGACAGGATGAGGAACCCTCGTCCCGTTTTGCCCTTCTGCTGCATCCTCTCAATGCCGAGCCCGTTTATGTAATCAAAAACTGTTGAAAATATCATGATAAGGACGTATTTCGGCTCGCCCCATGCGTAAAAAAACAGACTGACGAGCGCAAGCAGACCATTTCGCGCGCGCGCCGGACATATATGATAGATCAGCAAAGTCACCGGCAGAAAAAAGCCGATAAAGCTGATGCTGCTGAATACCAATTTAAGATCACCCCTTCTGCATGGCGCCATGCGCCTGTGTCAAACTTATTGCAGGTTTAACTATATGGAAAGTATAACCGTAAAATCTTAATAGTTTCTGAAAGCTTAAATCTTAAAGAAAAATTAAGAGAAAATCAGATAGCGTCAGCTATGGAGCAGTATCAATACTACGAAATGATGTTTTAAAAAGATTAGAGGAAAGATTCCCTATGGCAGATGGCATATATACTGATCTGATCGATGAGCTTATGATAAAGATTTTTGATGCACGTAAAAAGTTTTCTATATTCGGCAGATAAAAAATTTATTGCCGACTGATATTGATGAATGTAAAATAATAGTAGGGTAATGGATAAACAGCAGATGAAAGTAAGGGGGAGTAAATTTGAATACAGAAATAGCAAATGCAGTTGACGCTGCAGATGATAAGTCGCAGTATGATAAGCAGGCGAAACGCCTGTTAGCGCAAAAGAGTATCCTAGCTCATATACTTGTCAGGACTATAGACGAGTTCCGAGGAATGGAACCAAATGATGCTGTGGCGTACATAGAAGGAGAGCCGTATATAGGTGTAGTTCCTGTAGAACCGGGGCTGACTAACATTGAAACTGAGAATAACGCTTCTGATAAACAGCGTATAGTTGGAATGAACACAGAAAATTCAGAGATAAATGAAGGAACTATATACTTTGATATAATATTCTATGTTCGCATGAAAGACGGTCTTACGCAGATAATAATAAACATAGAAGCGCAAAAGGACGAGCCGACTAAGTACAGTATACTTAACAGAGCGATATTCTATGTGAGCAGGATGATATCATCACAGAAAGAACGTGATTTTTCCAAGTCAGATTATGACAGTATAAAGCGCGTAGTCAGTATATGGATATGTATGGACATGGAAAGCAACAGTCTTAGCCACATTCATCTTACAAAAGATGAAGAACTTGAACCATACCCATGGAAAGGTGACCTTGACCTGATACATATAGTTATGGTAGGAATCAAGAGAGAGCTTTCCGAACGTAATAAAAAATATGAATTACATCGTCTGATAGGTGCATTACTGTCAGAAAAGCTTGAAAAGAATGAAAAGTTTGAAATTCTTGAAAATGAATATATGATACCGATGAACGACGGTTTAAGAAACGAGGTGGATTCTATGTGTAATCTGAGTCAGGGGATAGAAGACAGAGCTGTTGAAAAGACGACTGAAAGTTTTATAACAGGTATGTATGAGAATAATATACCTATTGATAAGATAGCTGTGATTACAGGAAAGAATGAAGATGAGATCAAGGCTATCCTGAAAATAAAATAAATTATCAAAATGAATCTAAAGCAGCAGATATGCTATCCTGATGGGATGTGTATCTGCTGTTTTTTTATTTCAAAATGTAAATTCTATGCATTTTAAGTTCGAAAACTGATGCAGACGGTCATACTACTGAGTATACATATGACAGCCTTGATTTAGTAAGAACTATAAATTACAATGGAGAAAAAAGCGTTTCATATCGTTACAATGCGACCGGCGACCTCATATATATGAAGGACTGGCTCGGAGAGACGACATTTGAAGTCGATTTGATGCATCGTATTAAAAAGGCGACAGACCATAATGGAAATACAGTATCTTACGCTTATGATGCAACAGGTCAACAGACAGCGATAGTCTATCCGGATGGAACTACAGCGTCATATGAATACGACCTTGTATCAAATCAGACAGCAGTAACGGAGACTGATGGAAGTACAACGACTTATGAATATGACGGCATGGGTCGTGTATCTACTATGAACTATCCTAATGGATGGACTGAATACTATACTTATGATGCAGCTGGAAGGCTCATAAGTGTAGATGATACGCATCCTTCAGAGAAACCTTCAAAGACGCAGAAGCATACATACAGATATGATCCAAGATGTATATAAAAAATACTCCGGCGTTACTGTCGGAGTATTTTTTCCTGAAGATGCTCAAGCATGATCTGCGATACGATGGAACCTGCTGTTTTTGAAAACGCAAGTCCGAGCGTGCGGCAGCAGCGCGGCGCCAGCGGGCGGATAACTACATCATCGGCGAACGCTTTCAGAACGAGCTCCTGCGATACAGTAACGCCGAGCCCGCTTTTTACGAACGCCATTATAAGAGTGTCGTCACGGAAGCTGTAGGCGATGTCAGGCTTTACGGAGCAGCGTTCGATGAGATGCTGTATGTCGTTGTCGCAGCCGGGAGTTTCTATAATCAGCGGATATCTGAAAAGCTCGGAAAGTGTCAGGCTCTCGTGTTCCGCAAGCGGGTGGCCTACGGGCAGCACAGCAAAAAGCGGGTCATCGAACAGAGGGTAAAACTCCAGGTCGTCAGCCACTATTGATGACAGAAAACCACAGTCCACCTGTCCGTGTATGATCCAGTCGCGTATCTCGTCGTAGTTGCCGTCGAGTATCTCGACCTGGACTTCAGGGTAATTTTCTTTAAAAAAGTGGACAACGTCAGGCATCCAGAGAGCGGTGACGCTCGAGAAGCTGCCTATTCGGAGCTTTCCTTCTATTTTATGGTTTATGTTAAAAGCAGCCTGACGCAGCTTGTCCTTCTGGTTTACCATTTCTCTGATGTACGGACTCAGGCGCGCACCGTTGTCGGTAAGTATGACGCCGCGCTTTACACGCGCAAAAAGCTGCACGCCGAGCTCCTCTTCAAGGCCTGCCATCATCTGGCTTATACCGGACTGCGTGTAGCTGAGCGCTTCCGCTGCCTTTGAAAAGCTTCCCGTTTCGCATACTTTCAGAAAAATCTCATAGCGGTCTTTTTGTTCTTTCATTATAATGTACTATATCTCCTTATCTACTGATGCACTGATAATGCACTGAAAATACAATATCATACGAGGTAAAATAATGATAGACCATGAAACTTTCGCTCAGCTTGAGGAATTCGGCATTCCGGCCGGAGCAGAGGTAGTGATATATGACCGGATCAGGCGCAAAGCCGTATTCTATCACAAAAACGCAGACAGATACCGTTTTAAACTATGGCGTGATAAGCGTTCAGGCCCTATATACGTCAGAAACAGCGATTATATATTTACAGTGGATTTTGACGGACGGATCACCGCCGGCGATATGCTCGGCGTATTTGAACGAAAATGATCCTTTATCTTTAATATCATTTTTAAGATACGCCTGCATGTCAGTTTACCATATTCTCCTTTTGGTATTAAAAATATTTATGCATGCCAGTAAAAACATTTGTATTACTGATATTATACTACGTGCTATACTGGGAGTGCAATTGTTTGAAAGGAGCTAAAAGAATTATGGAAAAGAAAAAAGGCGCTTTTTCCGGTCAGCTTGGCTTTGTACTGGCTGCGGCAGGAAGCGCGGTAGGCGTGGGAAATCTCTGGAGATTCCCGTATCTCGCGGCAAAGGACGGAGGCGGACTCTTCCTTCTTATATACTTTGTGCTTGTAGTGACATTCGGCTTTACGCTGCTGACGTCAGATATCGCGATAGGACGCAAAACAAAAGAAAGCGCGATAGGCGCATATACAAAGATGTCGCCTAAATGGAAATTTTTAGGTGTATTAACATTCCTCGTTCCTGTACTTATCATGACGTACTATGCGGTAATAGGCGGATGGATAACAAAGTATGCTGTCGTTTACCTGTCAGGTCAGGCGCAGGCGGCTGCAGCAGACGGTTACTTCACTTCGTTCATTACTTCGCCTGTATCGCCGGTGCTTTTCGCGCTGCTCTTCATGGGAGTCACGGCGTTTATCGTCTACAATGGCGTCGAAAGCGGCATAGAGCGCGTTTCAAAGTATATGATGCCGGTGCTGCTCGTCCTGATAGTAGTAATTGCAGTATACTCGCTCACGCTGCGCCATACTGACGACGCGGGTCGGGTCCGCACAGGCATGGATGGATTCCTTTACTATCTGACGCCGCATTTTGAAGGACTGACAGTAGGCCGCTTCCTGCAGATACTGCTCGACGCGATGAGCCAGCTGTTCTTCTCGCTGAGCGTCTCAATGGGAATCATGATCACATACGGATCTTACGTAAAGCCTGAGGTAAACCTCAACAAAGCGGTAAACCAGATAGAGATATTCGACACAGGCGTAGCGTTCCTCGCAGGCGCCATGATAATCCCTGCAGTATTCGTTTTCTCAGGAACAGACGGCATGAGCGCAGGCCCGAGCCTGATGTTCGTTTCACTGCCTAAGGTATTTGCAGCGATGGGAAAAGCAGGCGTATTTGTCGGAATACTCTTCTTTGTGACAGCTATATTTGCAACGCTTACATCCTGCATATCAGTGCTCGAATCTATCACGGCAAACTGCATGGAGATATTCCACGCAGGACGCAAAAAAACAGTACTCGTGCTTGCAGTCATATACATCGCAGCATCAGCAGTGATCGCGCTCGGCTACAGCGTATTCTATTTTGAAGTACAGCTTCCGAACGGTTCAACAGCCCAGCTGCTCGATATAATGGACTACATCAGCAACAGCGTAATGATGCCGCTCATCGCTTTCCTCTCGACTATACTCATCGGCTGGATCGTAACACCGGATTTTGTAATAGACGAGATGCAGCGCAACGGCGAAAAATTCCGCCGCAAAAAGCTCTATATCATCATGAGCCGCTACGTCGGACCTGTAATGATGTTCGTGCTGTTTTTACAGTCAACAGGAATACTCTCCAAGATATTCTCATAATAAAGGCATAAAGGAAGCAGGCGTCACCGCCTGGACAGGTATGCATACAATTAAAAGAAGTTAAAAATAAAAGCAGCCTCGCGTTAAAGTGGGGCTGCTTTTACACAATTACGGCTTTAAACGTCTTAATATATTTACAGACTTTCCTTAAATATCTGAATGATCTCATCACGGTCAGGAACGTGATAACCTCCGTCAAGGATGATAGTTACATCAGCAAGCCCTTCAAGCATATCTTCTGTAACGCCTAGTTCCGTAATATTCATTACGACGCGGATCTCCTTCATCCAGTTCTCCATGGCTTCGAGACCTTCAAGTGCGATCTGCTCATCAGTCTTTCCGTCAGCAGCTACATCCCATACGTTTACTGCAAAACGCTTGAATTTATGCACAGCGTATGGCATGATGTGACGATAATACGGCAGAGATACAGCGGCGAGAGTCATGCCGTGTGTAGCGTCTGTATAGCCTCCGACTGCCTGACCGAGCATATGGACCATCCAGTCAGTGCTCTTGCCTTTGGAGATAAGCGTATTGAGCGCCCATGTAGCAGTCCACATGATGTTGCTGCGAGCCTCATAATTCTGAGGATCTTTTACAGCGATGCGGCTTGAGTGTATAACAGAGCGCATGAGACCTTCGCTGATATAGTCAGATGTATTGTCGTCTTCGCCTGAAAAATACTGCTCGCATATATGGTTGAAAATATCGTATATGCCTGCTACCATCTGATATTCAGGCAGAGTCAGAGTATATTTCGGATCCAGGACAGTAAAGCGAGGCATTACATTTTCATCTGCAAATACATGACCGATCTTTTGATGAGTCTCAGGGTTTGTGATAACGCTGCCTGCATTCATTTCTGAACCTGTACCTGCCATAGTAAGCACGCAGCCTACAGGAACGATCGCACATGAAGGCTCTTCAAAGCGGATATAGTATTTTTCCCATGGATCGTCGTCACAGTTTACAGAAACAGAAACAGCCTTCGAATAGTCGCAGACAGAGCCGCCGCCTACAGCGAGCAGCAGGTCTGCTTTGTGGTCACGCGCTATCCGGATGCCTTCGCGCAGTTTGGCTGATGTCGGGTTAGGCATGACACCGCTGATTTCGGCTACATTTTTATTATTCTTATTCAGGATCTCGACAACGGCATCATAAATACCGTTTTTCTTTATTGACCCGCCGCCGTATATCAGTACAACATTTTTGCCATATTTTAACAACTCATCATTGAGATAATTCAGAGAATCTTCACCAAAGTAAAGCTTTGTAGGGTTACAGTAAGAAAAATTTCCTAACATAGTTTATTTCTCCTTTCCACATATTTAAGATATATCATCATTTGTATTTATCTGATATTGCACTTTCAGATAGATAATAGCATTACATATATGCTATAGCAAATACCTGTTATCTATGTACGACTATAACTAAAAAGCATGGAAAACAGGATCCTTCCTAAAAAGAAACGTCATTCTGAAAGCTTTCGCATCTGAAGCAGAAATTTTTCTGCAGCCTTTGTGAAGACCTGATATTTTTTCCATACAACACTCATAGAGTGCATGATTTCCGGAAAAAGCGGGCGAAAACACAGATCGCTGTCACCGCTGACATTTATGATATTTTCAAGGCACAGAGCATAACCAAGGCCCTCTTCGACCATAAGAGAACCATTGAACAACAGATTATATGAACCTGCGATATTAAGTTTTTCTGAAACAAAGTCCTTATCCTGAAGCATCTGACGGGAGACTATTACAGGAAACGACCGCAGATCAGCTATAGAAACAGTTTCTTTTTGTGCAAGAGGACTGTCGCGGCGCATCAGCACTCCGACTCTGTCGCGCATAGGTACGGGGATGGATTCATATCTGGAAGTATCGAATGAACCGAAAACAAGACCGAAATCTGTAAGACCGCGGTCAAGCGATTCAAGTACGGATACCTTATCACCGCTGATCATGTGTATGTGGATGTCAGGGTAATGCACCTGCAGCGCTTTTGTCGCTTTAGTCAGAAAGTGCACGCCGTTCGTTTCTGCAGCCCCTATGGTGATATCTCCGGTAATATATTCATCGGATAAAGCAATTTCGGCTTCAGCCTTATGGACAAGCTCCATTATCTCTTCAGCGCGTTTACGGAGTATCATTCCTTCCTCTGTCAGAGTCACATGGCGGCTGCCCCTTATAAGGAGCTGCTTGCCAAGCTCTTCCTCCATGTCCTTTATCTGGCGCGAGAGTGTGGGCTGAGAAAGATGCAGCGCTTCAGCTGCAGCGGAAATGCTCTGTTCTCTTGTAACAGCGAGAAAATACTGTAAAACTCTGAGCTCCATATTAAGCCTCCTTGTTGCACTTTTACTTTGCTTAGTATATTACTGTAAAACACTATAAATACAGCTTGTATGCTTGTCAACTATAGAAACGTATTATATATAAGTATTTGTTATCGATGAATTAAGAGATTAAAATATACCAGAAAAAAGAGAATGAGCTGCAGAAGCTTCATGTCAAGGGCTTCTGCACCTGTATACTACGATATGACCGTGATATTAGCGCACGGTCAGGTAATGGAAAGGAGAAAATAATAAAATGAATTTAGATGATTTTCTGAAGTATATGAACAGCGGCAAAACAGTCATAGCCAAGTCAGAGGTACATCAGTACATGTGTATGTTGTCACAGGAAGCGATCCGTCTGACAACAGATCTGAACAGACGTTATCATACACCTGAGGAGATAAGAGCTGTCTTTTCAGTGCTGACTGGGAGAGATATAGATGAGAGCTTTTCCATGTTCCCGCCGTTTAATACTGACTGCGGAAAAAATATCCATATAGGAAAAAACGTCTTTATAAACAGCGGCTGCAAATTTCAGGACCAGGGCGGAATATATATAGATGACGGAGCATTGATAGGGCATAATGCAATGCTTGCGACACTTAATCATAGCTTTACACCGAGCCAGCGCGCGAACATGATTCCGTCGCCGATACATATAGGTAAAAATGTATGGCTTGGTGCAAATGTGACACTGCTGCCTGGCGTCACTGTCGGAGATGGTGCGATAATTGCAGCCGGAGCGGTCGTATCAGGCAGCGTGCCTGCAAACAGCATTTACGCAGGCGTGCCTGCGACATTTATGAAAAATGTTCCGTTCAAAGAGCAAAAATAAAATAATTAAATACATTAATATTTGATGTGATCTGTGTTAATATGTAACTCATAAACGACAGGCAATACCTTGATGGCAAGTTTAATGTTGCATGGCTATTTAAACACGGAGGAAATGTATGGATATACGGGGTTTGATAAACGGATTTTTTGACAGTTACCTTGTAAAGCGCGATATCGATAAAACGATGGAGCTGCTGGCTGATGATATCATAAGCATAGGCACAGGCGAACAGGAGGTAGCTTTAGGCAAAGAGCAGCTCAAGTATCTCATGATGGATGAATTCTGTCAGATGCCCGACCCGCTCGAATATGAGATCCGCGACTTCAGGGCGGTTAAAAATAATGTGGCAGCCTATACAGTATTTGCCAATATGCTCGCGAGGATAAATGACAGTGCGAGCGGCGAAGTGTTTGAGCTTAAAACGCGTTTTACGGCTTCATGCTGCCTGACTGACGATGGATGGCGTATAGTCATGCTTCATATGTCAACGCCTACGCAGGCGCAGGAGGAAGAAGAATTTTTTCCTCTTCAGTACGGCAGAAAGGTAGTGGCAAAAATGTCACAGCATTCCAATATGCAGCTCGCAGAGCTGATAACAAAAGCACTGCCGGGGGGTGTAATGGGCGCTTATCTTGAAGAGGGTTATCCATTATATACCATAAATAACAAAATGCTTGATATACTCGGCTACACATATGACGAGCTTCTTGACGCTACAGACGATAAAATGATCAATATAATATACGAGCCTGACCGCGATGCTGTGGAAAAAAGCATAGAGACTCAGATGAAAAAACATGACGAGTATAAAACAGAGTACAGGATAGTGCGGCACGACGGAAGCCTGATGTGGATAAATGATATAGGCAGGAAGATAACAACGGAGGATGGTCGGGATGCGATGATAAGCGTTATGACTGATATAACTCCGCGCATGGAGCGCGAGGCGAAGCTCATGGCAGAGGCGTCAACAGATCCGCTGACAGGCCTTTATAACAGAAAAGAAGCCATAAGGATAATGGAGTTGCATTTCAGTATGGGCGAGAAGGGTATACTTGCGATATGCGATATAGATAATTTCAAGAGCCTTAACGACACAGAGGGCCACATCCATGGCGATGAAGTCCTTATAAAGCTTGCCGATATAATGCGCAGGATGAACGATACCGGCGACGGAAAGATCATATGTTCAAGACTTGGCGGGGATGAGTATGTGATGTTCTTCCCGGAGCCTTATACAAAAAGATCTGCTGTTGCTATCATCAGCAGCATAAAAAATATGTTCGGCGAATACGTATCAGAGCGTTATCCCGACCTCAGTATCTCTATAAGCGCCGGTGTTGCTGAAAGAAGATCGTCTGAAGTGTTTAAGAGCATTTACCGCCGTGCGGACGAAGCACTTTATATGGCGAAGCGTCATAAAAATGAGATACATATTGCGAAATAACGAATGTATCACGGCAGACCTGCGCGCGCCGGGCGCGCGTCAGTTGCTGTATTGCATTTATTTAATGCCTTTCAGGCATATCAAACGATGTAAAGCAAGTATTAGACATAATGTCTGCAATGAATATAATAAAAAGCATGGGGCGAAGAAAAACGTCCTGTGCTTTTTTTAATTCACTCGATATGAATCACCCGGAAGCAAGCCGCATACGGGGTATCATAGTCAAAAAATACAAAAAGGAGGAATGCAAAATGGCAAAGATAGTACAGACAGCCGGAAGAAACGCGCTCGGAGAGTTCGCTCCGCAGTTTGCGCATTTCAATGATGATATTTTATTCGGAGAAAACTGGAACAACGATGGCATAGACGTAAAGACAAGGAGCATCATAACTGTAGTGGCGCTCATGTCTCAGGGTATAACAGATTCTTCTTTAAAGTTCCATCTGCAGAACGCAAAGGATCACGGTGTTTCTCAGAAGGAGATAGCAGCGGTCATCACTCACGCAGCTTTTTACGCGGGCTGGCCTAAGGCATGGGCTGTGTTCGACCTTGCAAAGGAAGTATGGGGAGTGAATGAAGGCGACCTTCCGTATGACGACGAGGCTATGAGAGCTCACGCTAAGAAAATGGTATTTCCTATAGGCGCGCCTAACGACGCGTTTGCAAAGTATTTTGTCGGACAGAGCTATCTCGCTCCTGTATCTGCACAGCAGGCTGGCATATTTAATGTAACGTTTGAGCCGGGCTGCAGAAACAACTGGCATATCCACCACGCAAAGAGCGGCGGCGGACAGATACTGATCTGCATAGCAGGCCGCGGATATTATCAGGAAGAGGGCAAGGAAGCCATAGAAATGAAACCGGGCGACTGCATAAACATCCCTGTTGGAGTAAAGCACTGGCACGGCGCGGCGCCTGACAGCTGGTTCAGCCATCTCGCAGTAGAGGTACCGGGCGAAGAAACCTCAAACGAATGGTGCGAGCCTGTATCTGACGAGGAATACGGAAAGCTTAAATAAGCGCAGGATCACAACAGATAAAATATGGGCGCGCCGGGCGCGCGAGATGATTTAAATTATTATTTGTTAAGGAATTGTAATTGAAATTACAGGAATCGGATATAGATATCTGAACGGAGGAACATAAAATGAAGAAAGCATTAGTAGCGTATTTCAGCGCAAGCGGAGTTACAGCTAAGCTGGCAAAAAATCTTGCAGCTGCGATAGACGCGGATATTTATGAGATAAAGCCTGAGGTGCCTTATACGAGCGCTGACCTCGACTGGATGAACAAAAACAGCCGCAGCACTAAGGAAATGAACGACAAGTCATTCCGCCCGCCTGTAGTCGGCAAGGTAGAGGATATGAGCCGGTATGATGTAATATTTGCAGGATTCCCTATATGGTGGTACGTAGCTCCTACTATCATCAACACATTCCTCGAACAGTACGATCTGACGGGAAAAACAGTAGTACCGTTTGCAACATCAGGCGGAAGCGGCATGGGAAATACTAATAAAGAGCTTGCCGCATCATGCGCAGGCGCATCGCTTAAGGACGGAAAGCGCTTCGCCGCAAACGCAGGCCAGAGCGAGCTTAAGAGCTGGGCAGAGAAGTTTGTAAAGTAACAGATCTGTGAGCAGGATCTGTGGCAAAATATCACGATCCTATTGTGAATATATTATTGTATATTGTACGATATCGTATCAGAGTATTATCAGACATGTCAGATGAAATTATACTTTACAGAGATCATGATCTTGTAATATGTAAAGCCTCAAGCCGATACTGCAAATGCTCATGAGCAGCGAAAGAATTTACAGATCATGCTGCAGAATGGGCAGACAAAAATCTTAAAACAATGTAAAATTATCCATGAGATAAGCAGGCGTCGCCGCCTGAACGCATTATATGGTTGCAATAAAGTATACATTTTTGTAACTTTTATTATTGTGAAATTGCCGATGCTGGTGGCTGATATACGGATAAGCGGAGCTCGGAGCAGAATGGATATGCTTCCAGATTATTTTGAAGCAGCCGCAACGTCAAAAAACTGAAAA
>CAKQOE010000011.1 GCA_934255545.1 uncultured Clostridia bacterium
TGCGTTTTCAGCAGCGAACTTTTATATATTAGCATAACTGATAAGTTATGTCAATACCTATTTTTTATTTTTCTTAAATTCTTTTCTTTAAAGCCATCGGCTTTTAGAAGCGAACTTATTAATATTAACACAGCTACAAGAGCTTGTCAACATATTTTTTATTTCCCACAAGCATCTTTAAAACTTAACGTTTTTATCTGAATGCCGCGTGGATTTATAATATACCTCGTTTTTAGCAGCTTGTCAATATATTTTTAACATATTTTTTACACAAATATCTAAATACGCCGGCTACTTAAGGTCAGCCTTTGCCCAGTCGTCTTTGAACTGCTGTATGCCTTTATCTGTAAGAGGATGCCTGAACATCTTCTTAAGGATTCCATAAGGTATAGTAGCTATATCTGAACCGCTCTTTGCACAGTCGAGTACATCCATAGGTGTGCGGATGCTTGCTGCTATTATCTCTGTTTCTATGCCAAAAATATTGAATACTTCTGCTATGTCCGCAACAAGAGTCACTCCGTCATTGGCGATATCATCCATTCTGCCTACGAACGGGCTTACATAGCTTGCACCTGCTCTTGCAGCGAGGAGTGCCTGATTTGCAGAGAATATAAGTGTTACGTTTGTTTTTATACCTTCCTTTGAAAGCACGCTTACTGCCTTAAGGCCTTCTTCTGTCATAGGGATCTTGATCGTTATAACGTCATGGATCTTTACAAGTTCATGTGCTTCAGCTATCATGCCCTCGGCATCGTCAGAAAGGACTTCTGCACTTACTGAAACTATATTGCTTGAAGACTGCTCTGATATCTCTGTGATCTCCTTTACTACAGTCTTAAAATCACGTCCTTCCTTTGCTATAAGGCTTGGGTTTGTAGTAACTCCTGAAAGTACGCCCCATGATGCGGCTTCACGTATTTCATCAACGTTCGCAGTATCTATAAATATCTTCATAATTATGTAGTTTCCTTTCCTGAATAAAAATTTTCTAAAGCTAAAACGCTGTATTATTTTAACGTTGCAGCTTTTTCGTAATTATACATTATTAATCTTGATTTATCAATGCTGCATAGCTCTGTACAGCATATCGCAGATACTTTTCATGCATTTTCAAGAGTACGCGCCGGATCCGCGATCGCATGCCAAAGTGCGATCATATGTCTGCCGGATCTGCATCATCTGATCCAGTGTCTGTATGCTGAACAGTTTTTTCCGCTGTGTTTCTTGCTGATGCGCCTGCTGCGTTTATTTCTGTCTGGATAACAGTTCTTGCAGCTGATGCCTGTACAGTATTGTCCTGTGCCGCTGCTGCTGTTCCTGCTGATGCGAATATCATTGCTGCTGCGAGAAATCCGGCAAGCGGTCCTCTTATTTCATCTATGTTCATATTCATATTATCTTACCTCTTTCAGATCTATCATTTGCATATGTACTTACTGTAAAAATTTTATTTATATTTTATATATTGAAGGGACGCTGTACCCCTGTTTTTTTCCTTTTATGTATGTAATTATGCACTGTAAGATTGACGGGAGATTGTAAATAATGTGAATTCTGCGTGAATAAGATCATATATTTTATATACAATCAATATCTGCTATCTGAAGCTGTGTGCGGGCCAGGCCCGCGTAAGATATAAAAAACAGACTGCATTTTAATTTTGCAGTCTGTTTCGTATCAATGATCTGTTTATTTTCGGATATTAGAGGCCCTGTGCGATCATAGCGTCAGCAACCTTCTTGAAGCCTGCTACGTTTGCACCTACTACGAGGTTGCCAGGCATGCCGACTTCTTCAGCAGCTTCTGCGCAGCTCTTGTAGATGTTTCTCATGATGTCGTGGAGCTTTTCATCAACTTCTTCGAATGTCCATGAAAGTCTGATGCTGTTCTGGCTCATTTCGAGGCCTGATGTAGCAACGCCGCCGGCATTTGAAGCCTTTGCAGGAGCAAAGAGTACGCCTGCCTTCTGGAATGCGATAACTGCTTCCGGAGTTGATGGCATGTTTGCGCCTTCTGCTACTGCGATAACGCCGTTCTTGATGAGTGTTTCAGCGTCTTCGCCGTTGAGCTCGTTCTGAGTAGCGCATGGAAGAGCGATATCAGCAGGAACTGTCCAGATGCCCTTGCCTTCAACGTACTTAGCTGATGGTACGTAGTTGAGGTAAGTCTTGATCCTGTCTCTCTTTACTTCCTTTATCTCCTGGATGATCTTGTAATCGATACCGTTTTCATCAACAATATAGCCGTTTGAGTCGCACATTGCAATTACCTTGCCGCCGAGTTCAGTAGCCTTCTGGTTAGCATAGATAGCAACATTTCCTGAGCCTGAAATAATGACTTTCTTGCCTTCGAAAGACTTGCCGTTTGCCTTGAGCATCTCGTCAGTGTAGTAGCAGAGGCCAAATCCTGTAGCTTCTGTTCTTGCGAGTGAGCCGCCCCATGTAAGGCCTTTGCCTGTAAGAACGCCTGTGAACTCATTTCTGAGCTTTTTGTACTGTCCAAACAGGTATCCGATCTCACGTCCGCCTACGCCGATATCGCCTGCAGGAACGTCTGTATCAGCACCGATGTGCTTAGATAATTCTGTCATGAAAGCCTGGCAGAAACGCATAACTTCAGCATCAGACTTGCCCTTAGGGTCGAAGTCGGAACCGCCCTTGCCGCCGCCCATAGGGAGACCTGTAAGAGCGTTCTTGAAGATCTGCTCAAAACCGAGGAACTTAAGTACAGACTGGTTTACTGTAGGGTGGAAACGCAGACCGCCTTTGTAAGGTCCGATCGCAGAGTTGAACTGTACTCTGTAGCCTCTGTTTACCTGAACTTTGCCGTTGTCGTCTTCCCATGCAACTCTGAATTCGATGAGTCTCTCAGGATATACGATCCTTTCAACTACAGCGTTGTCCTGGTATTTTGAATCTTTTTCAATAAGTGGTTCGAGGGATTCGAGGACTTCATATACTGCCTGGAGGTATTCCGGCTGGTATGAGTAACGGCCTTCGAGTTCTTCATAGATGCCTTTAAGGTATGCATTATTAAGTGCCATTCTTCTTCTCCTTTTTTATCCGTTTATATTTCATTTTATGTCAGGTGCTTTGTTCCTTTATAGGAGTGAACCTGATTTATTTAAGAGTATAAAACCAAATATATGATTTGAACAGTACTAATTTGTGTCCCTCGATACAAAAAAACAATTTTATTCGGAAATTGTAGATATTTCCCATAAATGAATGTATTTTCTTCGGTACAAATGCAGTAATATCCTTTTTCATAATGCGTGCGCCCGGCGCACCGTAAGCACATGTCTACGGCGCGCCGGGCGCGCGTTATTGTTCAGAATTAACTATTTATTAATTATTTTGACAGAAGCGCCTTGTCATTCGTAAACTCTTCGCCGCTTACTTCTTCGAATTTCTGGAGAAGGTCTTCCACTGTAAGCTTTTTCTTGTCTTCTCCCTTGATATCTATGACTATGCGGCCCTCGTTCATCATAACGAGGCGGTTTCCGTATGTTATGGCGTCACGCATGTTGTGAGTTACCATCATCGCTGTCAGATTTTCTTCGGCTATGATCTTCTGTGAGAGTTCAAGTACCTTCGCTGCGGTCTTTGGGTCAAGCGCTGCTGTATGCTCGTCGAGAAGCAGCAGATGTGGTCTCTGAAGCGTTGCCATGAGCAGTGTAAGAGCCTGACGCTGGCCGCCTGAGAGCAGACCTACTTTTGAAGTCATGCGGTCCTCAAGTCCGAGGTCGAACTGCTTGAGCATCTCATAGTATTTTTCCTTTTCTTCTTTTTTTATGCCCCACTTTAAAGTACGGCGCTTTCCTCTTCTGTACGCCATAGCGAGGTTTTCGTCTATCTGCATCGTAGCTGCAGTTCCGTTCATAGGATCCTGGAATACGCGGCCCAGGAACTTTGCGCGCTTGTGCTCAGGCATACCTGTAACATCTACATCATCTATAATGATACTGCCTGAATCTACAGGCCATACGCCTGCTACAGCGTTAAGCATAGTTGACTTGCCGGCACCGTTTCCGCCTATGACTGTAACGAAATCGCCGTCCTCAAGCTTGAGAGATACGCCCTGGAGGGCTTTTCTTTCATTTATAGTACCGGCATTGAACGTTTTATATATGTCTTTTATTTCCAGCATTACTTAGCATCTCCTTTCTGTCCGCAGCAGCGTTTTGAGTTTTTCGCAGCCTTAGCGAAAGAAGTATTGTACTTGCCCTTCAGATAAGGTACAGCGAGGAATATCGCTACAACGATAGCTGAGAAGAGCTTCATGTCGTCTGACGGCAGACCGAGCCACAGAACGAATGTGATAACGATATAGTATATGATAGCGCCGACAGCTGCGAAGAGCATCCTGAGAGCGAAATTCATGTGTTTTCCAAATACAGCGTCACCGATAACTTCGCCGATGATAACAGCGGCAAGACCGATAACGATAGCGCCTCGTCCCATATTTACGTCAGCGCTGCCCTGATACTGAGCTATAAGGGCACCTGAGAGGCCTACAAGGGCATTTGAGAGAGCGAGAGCGAGTACCTTGGCTACGTTTGTATTGATGCCCTGCGCTCTTGCCATGTTCTGGTTGCAGCCCGTGGCGCGTATAGTGAAGCCGCGCTCTGTTCCGAAGAACCAGTAAAGCACTGCAACGAGCACTATTATGAACGCTATGCCTACAAGCATTGTATGTGATATGTGCCTTAAAGACACTATGAGACCGTACTTGTCTACACTGACGGCCTGGTTTGATTTACCCATGACGTTCAGGTTTATAGAATACAATGCAAGCTGTGTAAGGATACCTGCAAGTATGTCAGGGATACCGAGCACAGTGTTTAAAATACCGGTTATAAAGCCTGCGAGAAGACCGCAGAGTGTCGCGATGCATATCGCAAGCGCAGGCGGAATACCGCCTCTTATAAGCATTACAGCGACAGCTCCGCCGAGTGCGAGTGATCCGTCTACTGTAAGATCTGCGAAGTCAAGTACTTTGAATGTGATGTACACACCAATAGCCATGATGCCCCACAGCATACCCTGCGCAACAGAAGCCGGAAGGGCTCTGAAAAGCGCCATGATGTCGAGACTCATCATAAGTAACATCCTCCAATAATAAATAATAGTAAAATAATTTGTGTTCAGCTCTTCCGCCGGGCGGAAGCTGTGCGGGCGCTGCCCGCTTTAATACATTACAAGGGCGACTTATAAAGCCGCCCTGTTTATGTTTATCTCATCAAGGTCTTTAAGTATCTGTCTGAGCCCGTGAGGGCTCGTCATGCATTTGAACTTTACCTGTTGAATATTTATGATCTTATTATTCAGCAGTTATAGCTTCGTAACCGTCAGGAACTGTGATACCGAGCTGTGAGCATCTGTCTGCGTCGTAGAGCTTTGTAACGTTAGGAGCGTAAGCGATCTCCATAGTTGAAGGATCTGCACCGTTTACGAGGATGTCGTAAGCCATCTCAGCAGACTTTACGCCGAGGTCATAGTAGCTGATAGAAAGTGTTGCGATACCGCAGCCTTCGCAGATACCCTGCTCACCCGCGATTACAGGAACCTTCTTTTCAAGGCAGATGTTGTTGATGATCTCAGTGTTGCCTGCCATTGTGTTGTCTGTAGGGATGTAGAGAACGTCGCACTCTGAAACAGCCTTAGTTACTACAGACTGGATCTCGTTTGAGTCAGCTGCTGAGTAAGACTTGTGAGCTATGCCTGCTGCGTCGAGGCATTCAGCTACTTTATCTACCTGGTAAACTGAGTTTGGCTCAGCTGAGCAGTAAACGAGGCCTACCTGCTTAACGTCAGGAACGAGTTCCTTTATCATGTCAGCCTGCTGATCGAGCGGAGCGAGGTCTGAAGTACCTGTTACGTTAGTACCTGTTGCGCCTGTCCAGTCGTCTATCTCAAGAGCTGTAGCGTAATCTGTTACAGAAGTACCTACTACAGGGATGTCAGCGCTTGCTGCCGCGCATGCCTGAAGTGATGTAGTAGCGTTTGCGAACATGAGGTCAACGCCTGAAGCAACGAAGCCTGAAGCGATAGTTGAGCAGTTTGCTGCTTCGCCCTGAGCGTTCTGGTAGTCGAACTTAACGTTATCTTCGCCGAGGAGCTCTGTGAGCTTGTCCTGGAAGCCCTTAGTAGCCTGGTCGAGAGCCGGGTGCTCAAGCTGCTGGTTTATACCGATCTTGTAAACCTTGCCACCGTTTGCATCTGATGCAGCGCTGCCGCCGCCATTGTTTGAAGAGCCGCATCCGGCCATAGTCATCATTACGAGTGAAGCCACTGTAACGAGAGCGATAATCTTCTTTTTCATCTTGTCATTTCCCTCCAATGAATCATTTTAAATACTGCATCACCATATCGCCATATTGCATCAATGCCATATCGCACCTATGCACTAAAGCGCAATAGTAAATAAAAAAAGCCTTCCAACGTCGGACAGGCGTTTCACGCATGCAGCATCATTTAATACAATTTCAATTATAATAATCTTGCGGCAGTAAGTCAATGCTTAAATTATCTTGCCAACAAGATATTACCATGTATAATGTATGATAAATTATGAATGGCCGGCGCGGGATGCGCCGACAGCTCTATATGAGCGGCGGCCCGGCCGCCGGGGAGCTGCGCGCTGTGGTGCGCGCTGTACGATACCGCATTCGTAATATCGTTGTGCATAAATGAAGGAAGGTGTATTTGGATGCTGGTTAAAATATGCGGGCTTACACGGCCTGAGGAAGCGGGATATCTTAATGAAAACGGGGCTGATCTGGCGGGGTTCGTGCTGTTTTTTCCTAAAAGTAAGAGGAATATAACTGTGGATCGCGCACGTGAGATAATGGCGCTGCTGGATAACAGGATAAAGACAGTTGCTGTCGTGGTCGCGCCGAGTGCGACGGAGATAAAGGTCATTGCCGAGGCCGGATTTGATTACGTGCAGATACACGGGGATGTTTCAGGGGAGCTGCTGCAGCTTGCGGCTGAACGCGGGCTCAAGGTGTTGAAGGCATTCAATGTCTCTGATATGGATAAATATGAATATTTTCACAGCAGGCCTGAGATAGCCGGGTATGTGTTTGACGCGGCTGTACCGGGTAGCGGGCAGACTTTTGACTGGTCGCTCGTGAAGGATATACCTCGCGATGAAAAGCTGCTTATACTTGCGGGCGGACTTCATCCGGGAAATGTTGCCGAGGCTGTGGCTGCCCTGCAGCCTGACGGAGTGGACGTTTCTTCCGGAGTTGAGTTTGACGGGGATGTTTTCAGGGGAAAGGATCCTGATAAGGTTTCTGAATTTACTGAGGCTGCTAAGAAAAAGGCGTAAGCATGGAAAAAGCCGACTGCCGCATTATCGGGGCATTCGGCTTTTATTTTTCCGGTTTTGACGGCATCGCCTATCAGCTATGCACTATATATTGTTAAATAACCTGCAATTACTGCACTGCGGCGTTTGGATCATATGCGCCGAAGTCTGATGTGCGGGTGCAGCGTACCGTTACTCGCTGTCGGCCGCCTACTGTGCAGGTGAAGAGTGTCAGGTCCCAGTCGCCCTCTTCCATCTTTTCTACATCAGTGCCGTTCAGGAGCTCCAGCTGTGATACCTCGTACTCGAAGCGGTTCCCGTCTGTGTCTGTAAATATGACCTGCGTGCCCGGTTCGAGGCTTTCGAGCGTGCCGAAGTGCGTGCGGTAGTTGTGGGCCGCTATTATCATATCGTCGAGGTATATTGAGCCCTTGTAGCGGCATGGGGCTACTTTAAGGTTTGGATAGCTCCACTCTGAGAGTACGGGGAGCGACAGACCGAGGGCCGGTATCTCTACGTAGCCGACGCAGTCGCGGTCGCCTATGTCTATAGTCGGCATCTCTATGTCAGGGTCTACAAGATAATACTGCGAACCATCGCCCGTTATCTGTGATGCGAGCTCGTTGGCAAGCTCGTTTGCGGCGCGGGCGGCGCGGTATGAGTCTATATAATTGTACATTGTCAGGCAGAGGGCGGCTATTATAAGTATGAGGCCTATCGTCATGGCTTTCATGCCTCTGCGGGATAGGAATTTACGTAAGCTGTTCATTTGTTTTTTCTCCTTTTGCGTTTTCATCTTAGCATCAAATGGTTGTAATTTCAAGCTTGGCAAAGCAATGATATTTGTTGACTTTTTGAATAAAATAGGTTACATTATAGGAGTAATAACTACGCATATATGATTTCAAAACAAAAAGCGAAAACCCCCGAAATGTGACTTCGGGGGTTTTCTATTTCGTTTACTTTTAAAAAGTGAGGTGACTTACTCCTCAGGCTTCTTTTCGATCATACTGTCAAGCCATTTACAAACATAATAGCTAAGTACATTTGCCGCGACAGATGCTATTACAGCATATATGATTTCCACGCACATCACCTCCTTTCGAGGCTGATGCCGTGTTTATTTTAACAGTTTTTTACATAAAGTTCTACCTGTATTTTTAATTTATGTTATTTTTATACATTTATAGAGTTTTAAGTAATATTGCTTATCGGTGATAGGCAATTAATTAAAATCTTTTATATACTACAAAAGGAAGCCGTGCGAGGCTCCCTTTTGTGTTTTGGATTCTGTTATGAAGTCTATATACTGAAAAGTATTTTGATCTTTGTCTGTTTTCTTTTATCTGTTTTCTTCTGACTCGTCTTTTCTGCTGCGGAGCCAGCCTATTGAGAAGAAGGCTATACCGGCTACTGCGAGGATCGGTACCGGCCACCAGAGCTGGCCTGTCTGCGGCAGTTTTGCTGCGTTTGCAGGTGATGCCGGATTCTTGATGTTTGTGGCGTTATCGCCCGGTGTCCGGCCCGGGTCGAGTGGTACGTCAGGGTCGTCTATGTTTGTTGGCGGGATGTCGCCACCTGTTCCGGGGTCACCGCCCGGACCCGGACCCGGGTCGAGTGGTGTGTCAGGTTCATCAATATCCGTAGTATGAGTGTTTGTTACTGTGAAAGTATTACCCTCTGCCTCTGTAAGTACAGTGTATTTATCTGATGGGGCGCCTACTTCGTTCACCACCCATGAATTGCCTTTAGAAAGGCCGGTCCATGTGTGTCTCCAGTTATTTGACTTGCTGAGTTCCTGTGATGCATATACTTTACCATCGCGCAGGAGTTCTACAGTTACAGAATCAGGACGATCGCTTTCCTTGCCTTCATCCTTCCAAATCTTGAGGACTGTAATGCTTTTAGTGGAGTTTCCACCACCGCCGCCAGAAGTTGGATCATCATATTTAGGCGTCACTATCTGGTTAGGATCCCATTCCTTTCCTTCTTTATCAAGACTTGGCAGACATCTGAGTACCGGTGTAAAATTATAAGTAGTCCTTCCTGATGTTATACTATCTATAGTTATGAGATAAAGACCATTTTTTAAACCAGTTTGCGTAGCTGTCTTTCCTTCATCATCTGTTGTAAGTTTCCAATAATTTTCAGCAAATCCGTCTCGCTTATCAAACCCTTCCTTAACAGTATATCCAGCAAGCGTTTTAGCACGAGCAGGCCACTTGTCTTCTGTGCTTGCAAGAGATACATTTCCAACACCGTTATTTTCCTTATAGTTTTTATTATCATCAGGCTCTGCATCTGAAACATCAGACTCAAAACCCGGATCAAAGAGCTTAGTCTTAGTATATTTAACGTAACCATTTTCTATCTTGGCATCAGCTACTTTATAGATATTTACTTTTACCTTTGCTCTTACACTTTTAGGAATATTCGTATTAAGCTCAACAGTTATTGAGTTTTTTCCATCACTACTGTCAAATTCGGATGCTGACGCTGCGTAAGCTGCAGGGACTGTCAGTCCTATGGCTACGGTAAGGGCCGTAACCAGTGCGAGGACTCTTCTGAAATGTTTCCGTCTCAATTCTCTGACCACCTTTCCCAGTAACTGTCTGCCGCAGGATGTGGGTCCGCGGGCGGACGATCGTTTGAATGCATTAATTTATTAGTTCATTGGTTCGGTTATATTTATATAACTATTTTATCACTTTTCCAGTGAAATATCACTCTGCTTTGTTTTCCGGCGCGTTTTCCTGCGGCTCGATTTCTTGCGGTGCGGGCGATGCTGCGTCGTCCCCGGATACCGGTGGAGCGCTGTTTCCCTGCGATGTCTGCGTCGCGGTCTCATCTTCTGCCAGTTGGGCATCTATGAATTCGCGCAGCTTTTCGTGATCCGTCCGCGGATCCTTCACCTTTTTCTCCGGCTTTCTGCGTGTTTTGAAAAGCAGGATGATGAGGAGGATCAGGAGGATAGGAACTGCTATGACAGGGGCTATGAGCATCGGTTCTACGCGCAGGCCTTCGTTTGACACTTTGGCGTCTACCGTCGTTTCTACGCGGTGGCCGCGTACCAGCAGGCGGTGGGTATTGATGCCGTACGGCGTGCATGTTACGAGCGTGCAGTAGTCCTGCCCCGGTTCTATTTCGAGGTCGTACAGCTCGTCGGGAAGCACTATCCTTATCTGGTCTACCTCGTATGTGAGCGTGTCGTTGAGGACGTTGAGCATGAACGTGTCACCCTCCTGCAGCCTGTCGAGGTTCGTGAAGAGCTTCGCTGACGGAAGTCCTCTGTGGCCTGAGAGCACGCAGTGAGTTGACTCGCCGCCTACCGGCAGCGACGACCCCGGCAGGTGACCCGCCGAGTGCTGGAGTATGTCATCGTCTACTCCGTGATATATAGGAAGATTTACCCTTATGGACGGGATCTCGATGTATCCCATCACGCCGTCGTCCGCTACGTTGAGCAGGCTGTCGTAACGAGCCTTCTGCTCGTCGCTCATGATGTACCTGTTGGAAGTATTTAGCAGGTCGGCGTTGTACTGTCGCGCCGCAGCCCAGTATTCGTCGAAATCCTCTTCCGTCATGTTTGCCAGCGCTTCGTTATAATCTGTGATGACGCGGGTGGCGTGGAAGGAGTTCCAGTAATTGCTGAGCGACGGGTACAGCAGCAAGGAGAGCCCTATGATGAATACTATGACCAGAATGATCGTTGAAGTATTTGATTTTTTCTTCTTTTTCTTAACGGTCTTACCGTCTGCAGCCGTCACCGGCTGAGAGGGCTCCGCATTCTGATCAAGTTCCTTTTTTCTTTTCATAACGTTCTCCTTGCCGTTGTACGCGAAACGGTCCTGCAAGCTGACCGCCGATTCCGGCAGCCTGCCCGGCAGGACCGCTCCGCACGGCATTATTTACGTTTTTCTTTCTCGTTCGTTTATGTATCGTATGAATGTTTTCCGGCTTATGCTGCCGGGGCATCCATGTCGATCTTCGTTAACAATTTTATTATCTCAAAAGTTTTTCAAAATCCGAATTCAATATCGAACCCGATTCCCGCAGGCGTGCTGCCTGCTTGTATTGTTTTTTGTCCCGGCCGGTAGGTGATAGAGTTATTTCGATCATCTCCGGTTCAGGGGTTTTCAGAGCTTCTACTTGTCTGAGTGCATTCTTCTTCTTGTTACGAATACTACTCCTGCTCCGATCACGAGGATCGCGCCGATTAAGTAGAATATTGTTGTGCCTATGCCGCCTGTTTCTGGGAGCTGTGAACCCTTAAAGTTATTTACAATAGCGGCTGTATTCTCGGCTACCTCTTTGTCACCTATTGTAATCGTGCAAGTACCATTATTATTGTCTACTATAGTAATTTTTATAGGTTCAGATAAAGTATTATATCCTTCCGGCGTTTCTATTTCTTCTAAGAGGTACTTTCCTGCAGCTAAACCATTAAAGTTAAATGTAGCTTTATTATCATCAAGACTAACAATACCTATTCCACCACCTGTAGTGCTATCTAACTTTGTACGGTCCTGCTTTATAGACATTATAGCATTACCGCTCTTTTTCCAATCATTATCAGCTTTATAAAGTGCGAATCCTGCGCCAGGTAACATTGCATGATTAGTTCCATCTTCCTTTACAAACTTTAAGTTGAAATTGTGAACTACAACTTCAGGAACATCATATTCACCTAACCCATCTGCTTTAGGGTTATTTGAGTATTTATAATTTACATTATTCTTTGCATCAACACTTATAGCATCTGCAGTAACCTTAGCCTTGTATTCAATATAAAGCGTATCCTTTGCTGATATACCAGAAACTGCTGTCTTTAAATCAGAAATGTTTACAGTTATAGAATTTCCACTTACATTCTTCTCGTCTGACACTAAGTCTGAAATTGTATTTGGTAAAGTTTCACCTTCTTTAATATAATATGCATTAATAGAGTTTTTTACATATTCAAGATTAGTCATAGTATCAGCTATTATAAGCTTATATGTATCATAGTCTGCATAATTATCTGGTGTTTTAAAAGTAAGCTTATAAGTTACTTCTTCGCCTACAGCTGCATTTGTTTTATCAGCAGTTTTCCCAGGTGTTGGTATTTTGCCATCATCTTTAGGATCGAGAGATATGTCGCCTACAACCTTAAGCATATAATCTGCTAATACGTGATTCTTATTAATATTGCTTGAGTTTTCAGTTTCTATTATAAGGTAATATCCCGGAGTTACAGAAGCTGTATACTTTTCATTATCATAAGTTAATACAGTCCCTTTAGTTGTATCTACCTTATCAGCAATAACCTTTGCAAAAGCTCTTGCTATTGCCTCCTTATCTCCTGTCTGCTTACCGAGTTCCTCAGCAATATCTTTTGCAGTATTTTTACCTAAATAAGTGAATCCCGTTATTTTAGTCTTATCAATATCTGATCCCCATGCTATGTTAGACAGCGTTTTATCACTTACCTTTAAATCACCACTAAAAATCTGATATGCAGTATATGTATGGTTTGCTTCTGCTTTTGTAACTGTTATTGTATACTTTACCGTATCCGCAAAAGCGAATGTTGACATCATTCCTACTACCATTAAGAGGGTGAGCAGGATAGATATGGCTTTTTTTGTGTTTCTCATAATTCTTTCCTTTCTTTGACTTCTGAGATCTTGGGAGCAGCTGCCGGAGGCTTCTGGTCAGCCGCCGGGCGGCTGCTTCCCGGGTTGTTAACGATTTGTTTTAAGTTGTTCTTATTATATTGATCATGTTCATTTTTTCGGACGTATCAGGGGTCGGAAGTTAATTTTCCTCTTCTTCCTGTCTGCGTCTTTTTATGAATGTGATCGTAAGCGGTGCTGTTATCAGCATTGCGCCTAATAAGTAAAGTAATGTTGTGCCTGGGCCGCCGGTTTCTGGGAGTTCTACTGACTGTACTTCTACCTGAATTACAGGATGTAAATAATCAAATGTTTTATCTTCATTTTTATATTTACATTCCACAGTTGCTCTTTCATTAGAACGGAAACCACGTTTTCCTGCTGATGTTATTCCTGTACCTTCCTGACCAGTGTTATTATAACCATCCTTGTCACCAACTTTGTCCTGTATGTATGTTGATTCTGCATACTGTGTTGGCTTAATATTTAATGTAACTTCGAAAGTGTACTTAGGATTTAATTCATATTCAGATGGGAACGTCATAATAATTTTTCCATTCTCTAATTTTGCATTCACTGTAATATCACGTCCTAAATCTGTATCGGTGAATTTAAAGTTATTATCTCCTGAATCGGTTACACCCACATTAGCACCAGTTTCATTATCTTTTATTGTAACTCTTGGCACTGCATCTGTTACTGCTTCAGCATATTCAGAAAGTGTATCCGTAACTACTACATTCGTACACTTATACGTTGTCACACTTTCTTCTATCGATGAAAATGCATTTGTTAAATCTGATGCATCGCTAGCATCATAGTGGCCTTTTATAATAGTTTTTGGAAATTCTACGTAGTTTATATAGTCATGATAGTAATAACTATAGTAACCAGTATTTTTCTTATAGTTATAATAATCATTCGTATCCGAATCAATCAATGCTTTAATACGAGCATATTCATTTGAATTACCAATCCCTATAGTATAGAAGTAATTCAGTGAAGTCATTTTGCTTACCTCACGCTGAGCTTTAGCAAGCACATCAGAATCAAAGTCACTCCATTTTGTAGGATTTCCATCGGACGCAAATATTATAACTTTCGTAGCTCCCGTACGTGACCTTGTCAGTAAATCATTTGCCTTTACCATTGCATCTTCATAATTGGTTGCGCCATTTGCTGATCTATTATCTAATGCATGCTCTAATTCTACCTGATTCCAAGTCCAGTCACAATTTATTGCTGCTGTGCTTCCGAATGTAACTAATGAAACTCGCGTATCTAAATTACTATTATTCTTAAAGTTAGACGTTACATTTTTTATAGCATTTTTAGCATTATCTAGTCGAGACCCTTTCATACTTCCTGAAACATCCATTACATATATAATATCTAGCTTAGCTTTATTTTTTTCAGTTCCTACTTTACCCGATACAGTTAATGTCAGGTCATAAGTTTTATCTTCCAACTTGGTCACATACTTACTCATGCCTAACTGAGTTTCTGAAAATTCCCCTCCTGTCTGGTTTGGAACAGTATCAATTTCTGCAAAATTAAAAATCGTAGCTTTATCTTTCTCCACCGTCTTAGGGTCTACAACTTTTTTATTTTCAATAATGCATATATAGTTATTATTTAAAGAAATTTTTCCATCTGATATTGTTAATTGTTTACTGCTATCAGATATACCTGTTACATCTAAATAACGTTCTCTTCCATCACCATCAATGTAATAAAATGCTTTTTCCGACGCCCTATATGTCCACAATAACTCTTTAGCATACGATTCAATTTGCTGCTCTAATTTAGAATCATTACTTGAAACACCCTGTATTTTTGTATAATCCAATTTATTACTCTCATGAGTTAGTGCATAATATTCACTCGTGATTTTATCAAACGAACTATTGGAAGATCCTGGTTTATACCCATTTTCTTCATTTGTTGAGGATGTAGTTTTTTTAAGTATTGCATATATGAGATATTGTTTCCCATCCACAAGCTTTTCATTTGATGCATTTCGTATCACTGTCGCTGTAACCGAAAAGCTGTCCTGAACAAATTCAAACGTAGAGTTTGTTACTTCTTCAGGTGTTATTATCTCAGGTATTTCATCAACATTATCTGTTCTATCTGCTGATTCATCTGATGCTAATGCAGCAGGTCTGAGGCTAAATGTTGAGAATTTCGATATATCTGATTTTGATGTCCAGCTATCGTCTGTTTCCGCTGTCGCTGTTGTCTTTGCGAAGTGAACTACTGTTGCTGTCTGATCATCGTTTACTTCTACTCTGTCAGTGTATCTGATCTTTACTGATACAGGAGCTGCAGGCTCGATTTCTTCACCTTCAGTTGTTATGAACTTGAGATCAAAGAATCTCGCGAATGAGATTCCAAGGTCATCTTCATTTTCTGCCTCTGAGTCTTCCATAAGCTTTTCTACAGTTCTGTTATAGTAATCTTCGTAAGCGTCTGTTCCTTTCTGAAGTTCTTCTGCTTCGAGGTGAACGCCTTCAGGAAGCTGAGCTTCTTCTGTGTATTCTACCTTTATAACGTAATCTGAGCCTTCATACTTAAGAGGTTCTATTTCCTGTTCTTCTACCGGCTTCTGCTCTTCAACGCCTTCGTATACGTTCTTTGCGTTTGTGAGCGATATGTAGCCGAGGATCTTTTCGTTGCTGAGGTCGTAGTCTACGTACTGAACCTGATCTGATGAGTTGCCTTCTATGACTTTTATGCTCTCTGCTACAGGTACTTCTACTTCTTCTGTCCTGAGCTCGTCGCCGGAGGCGTCGTCAGATGTAGCTTCATTTATGTATTTCAGGGCATTCATTGCGCCTGATTCTATTGCCGATCCATCTTTTGTGATGTGGCGGATGACTGTTTTTGTGCCATATGTAACTTCTGAGATGATGCCAACGTGGTTTGGTCTGTCGGCGTCGCTCTGGTCGAAGAATACTATGTCGCCTGCTTCAGGGACGTAGAGATCTGCGTCTTCGTAAATTTCCATTTTTTTGAGGTTCGTTACCCAATCTGAGCAGTTTGCGTTCTGCGGGATGGCTTTTTCGTCTATGCCTGCGTATTTGAGGCAGAATGAAACGAACATCGCGCACCAGTCGCCGTAAGGGTTTCCGTACCATTCGCCGTAGCGTGTGTAGCCTTTGTGTTCGCCGTCGTTGTCAACTCTGAAGTTGAGGATGCTTTCGTGGTAGCCGAGCTGTGATCCTGCTACTGCGAGGAGCTTTTCTGCCCATGTTTCGCAGTCTGAGAGGTCAGGGATAGTTGTTTCCCAGTAGCTTGCGTCTTCTACGTCTGCTGTGTCATCTGACTTTTCTGAATCGTCTTCTTCTGTGTCAGCGTCTGTGCTGCTTCCGCTGTTGTCGGTTTCTTGATCTGCTTCATCCTGATCGGCAGCCGGGCTGCCGTTGTTTTCTTCGTCTTTTATTTTTTCCTGATCGTTTGTATCAGGGGATGTTACTTCATCCTGTGATTCTGAGCTGCCTGTTATGGCTCCGCTGTTTGTTTCTTCTGTTGGGAGCGTTACTGGGGCGTTGTGCTCTCCTTCTGTTGTTGGGTTGGTGGTTGATGGAGCGCGGTCGTCAGACGGCGCGGCTGCGGCTGGGCCGCTTTCTGTGGCTGCGTGGCTGCTGTCAGCGGAGCTGTCGGCAGCTGTGTCGTTGTGGCTTTCTGAGCCGTTGTCTGACTTGCTGCTTTCTGCTGCAGGCGCTTCTGATGTCGGTACAGAAGATTCTGATATCGTTACTCCCGCATCGCCTGCGCTTTCTTCATCGAGTGTAAGAGCAGGAAGCATTAATGTGTAAACTGTGCAGACTACTACTGCTGCAGCCAGGCTGCAGACTGCTTTGTACCATTTTTTACGATTTGTCCGCTTTCTTTCCTTTCCCCTAGGGTCAAACTTCTTTTCCATTTACTCTTACCCTCCTGTCACAAAACCTGTATCTTTTGAATGTTATCTATGTAACTTATCTGTATGCATTTAATTATTTTTTCAGCTTATATCTCAATTATATTTCGGCTAGTTACATATTGGTTACATATTTAATTTTTATGCTTCTATTTTTTATTTATTTTTGATACCTTATGTATCACTTTATTTTTATTATAGCTATCAGAATTACATTTCGGTTACATTTGGTGTTTTTTGGGGATGTTTTTTGATGGAATCTATTGGGATGGGGATTTTTGGGGTTTGGGCGGTGGGTGGGTTGACCTTTGGGGAAGGTTTGGGACGCGCCGGGCGCGTCGGGTGGAATGCAGGAAGCCCCCTGATTGGCGTTTTATTGATTTTCTGCGGCGCTTATCAGGGGGCTTTTTTCTTTTGTTATTTAATTTTTATTTTTCAGATTCTTCGTATTCTTTCTTTAATTTATCCATATATGAATCATCTGATATGGCTTTCATTATATCGTCGTTTCTATCTTGGGCTTTAAGCCAAATAAAAAGTTCTTTTATACCTTTTTCTCCTTTAGTAATGCCAGTTACAATTCCTTTTTCAATACCTTCTGCAAGGCCCTCTTCATATGATTCTTCACGCATGCACTTTTTTGCTTCTTCTTCGTTGTATTCTGTCAAAAACATGCCTATCACCTCTGCTTTATGAGCTATGAGAAAATCTCTCAGGATACCGTTATTTATACAGGTGTCTACTGCTTTTGTTATCGATGTTTCGGCATCTGTTGTTTCTTTTAGCTCTTTTCTGATCTCTGCTATACATATTGAGTATTCTTCGAGCAGACGGCAGGCTTTCATTATCTTTTCATTCATGCCGTAGTTTATATTTATCAGTGTTGCTGTCCACTCGAAATTTCCGCTGCTATCAGGATGTTCGAATGAATCTGAAAGTTTCATCTCGATCCTGTCCGGGATCTTTCTGTCTTCTCCATTATACAATACAAAGTATTGTGGTGTCGGGATTTTTATTTTTGTTTTTGTGCTGAACCTCAGCTTTGACAGCGACATATACTTATCGTACAGTTTTCCGAAGTAGAAGAAGCCTCTCAGCGGCATATTGGGATCGTATGAGCTTTGGTGTTCTATCAGGCACATGTAGTCGTCTATTATGCATGAGATGTCGTTTTTTATGCCCATATATATGACGTCTTCTATGGTCGTTATCTGCAGTTCGTCTGGATCTGTGTAGTTTCTGTCGTTCAGTGCGTTGTAGAGTGACAGCAGGCTTTCTTTATTCGCCGGATCTCCAAATAGTTTTCTGAAAAGTCTGTCTTTGTGGTCGTTTCTTATCATGGTTTTCCGCCTTTCGTTTTCTTTAGTCCCGTTTCCTTTTGTGATTAAAATCTTATCAATGTAAATATATTTTTATTATTACATTTATTTACATTGATTAATTTACCATATTCTTACATATGTTTCAACTGTTTTATTACATAATATCTATAACTTATACTTTTAACTTTCTTTTCTGGTCAGCATTTTTGCTGTCGGAGGGATTTTACTGACTTTTTGGCGGAGCGTTGGGCGTGTGGACGGTATGAAGAAACCCCCTGCCGGGTATCAGGCCGACAAGGGGGTTTATTCTTTGTTTTATTGATTTGTTTGGTATATAGTTTTTCTCTACAGTGTACCGAATTGTTTGAGCGGCCAGACGCGGAATACGAGTTTGCCGACTATGTTTTCTTCGGATATGCAACCGATGGCTTTGTTTCGGGAGTCTACGGAAACGCTTCTGTGGTCTCCCATGACGAATATCCTGCCTTCCGGTACCTGGAACGGGAGGGCTATGTTGCAGTCGCCGAGGGCGTGCTCGTTTATGTATGGCTCGTCCAGTACCTCGCCGTTCAGGGTGACTATGCCGTCCTCGTCTATGTCTATCCAGTCTCCGGGGAGGCCTATGACTCTTTTTATGAGGACTTTATTGTTGTAGTAGAACGCGATTATGTCTCCTGATTTGAATTCGCCGGCTTTTACTGAAACTACTATGTCTCCGCTTTCAAGTGTCGGAGTCATGGATGTGCCGTATACCTGCAGTACGGGCAGCCATATGGTGGCTATAAGGACTGTTATGGCTGCTACCACCAGCAGTATGTATATCGTGCTTCGGAAAACCTGCCTGTAGCGTTTTCCGTATCTTGCTTTGTTGAGTTCTGCCTCGAGAAGTTCGAGCTCCGGGAGCTCGATAACTTTTTCTTCGGCTGCTGCAGTTTCTTCTGCAGTTATTCTTTTCTTTATGTTCAATTCAGATCATTCCCTTACAAACTATCTGCATTTCTGTTCTGTCTGCTCTTCGAGCTGTCTGCAGCGTTCTTCTGTTTCTTTTTCCATCTGCTCGCATTTTGCTTTTGTCTCTTCGAGGTATTTGTGCGCGAGCTCTGCTTTTTCTATTATAAGCTTTTCTGCTGCGCGTATCTTTTCGTCATATGCTTCTTTTTGAATGCGAATGCTTTCCAGATACTGGTCAGCAGCCCTCTGGGCTGAGCCGAATACGTCGTTCAGGCTGACTGCGGCTTCCGCTATGGAGCCGGCTTTCTGTATCTTTATTTCTTTTTGTTTTATCTCCTCGCGGGCAAGTTCGAGTTCTTCTTTTAGTCTTTTTATCTCTCTTCCCTGCTCTACCATCATTTCAAGATACTGCGCGCGGCTGAGTTTTCTGAATTCTTTTTCTGTCATTCTCAGTTCCTTCTTTTACAGTTCATACAATTAAACGTTTTGTCATGTTACATAAAATTATATTTTTAACGGTTACATACGGGTTACATATGGATGATGCTTCTTCCGTTTCTGATATATTTATTATACATTACTATGTGATGCGGTGTTGTGTTTTTTGTATTTATTGCAGCGTGAGCTATGCGGAACACGCTGCCCGGGGACGCGCCGGGCGCGTCGTATTATGTGTGAGACCCCTGCCGCGCTGCGGCAGGGGTCCCTTTTTGTATCGTTATTTTCCGTTCGAGTATTTAGTACAGGTATTTTGCCTTATAGTTGGCGCCGTTGCCTATGTATTTCATGATGGCGTCGCTCTGGTGGCCTGTTGAGGCGTATGTAGGATCCATGAGCTTCCATGATGTGCCGTCGAAGTAGATCACGCTGTCTACCCAGCCGCCTTCATTTGTGTATGTGTTTATCCATGCGTGGTATGCTTTGCCTGAGTAGCCTACTACGAGCTTGCACGGGATGCCCCGGCTTCTGAGCATGGCTGTCATCAGGGCTGCGTAGTCGAAGCAGATGCCCTTCTTTTTCTGGAGGACCTGGTCGAGGTCTGGCAGGTATCCGCTCTTTACGCTTGCGGCGAGCTGCTTGTCGTAGCTTATATTTTTGATGACCCAGTTATATACTGATGTGATCTTGTCGAGGTCGGTCTTTTGTCCTTTTGTGAGTTCTTCGGCTTTCTTGACTACCTGTGAGCCTGTCGTGTAGTTTACGTACTGGTTCGGGAGCAGGAACGGCGCGAACTGGTCTTTGAGTGTTACGCTGAGTGTCATGCTGTATACTGTGGAGTATGATGTTCCTGATATGTTTTTGTACGCCGTTACGGTGTATGTACCGTTTCCGTCTGAAAGCGGGAATGTCTCGTAGCTTCCGATCTTGTTTATGTTGTATGTGTAGGCTGTGCCGCTCGGTCCTTTTACGATGAGTTTGAGCTTTTTGTCAGTCTTTTCGAGGTACTTTACCATGACGTAACCGTCGGCTGTGTTTGACGCGTCGAATGTGACCTGGGCGTTGCCTTTTGTGACTTTGCCTGACGCTGTCGGCATGAGCGTAGTGCTTATGGCTGCTGACGCGCCTGTGAGAGGCACTTCGTCTTCTGTGATCTCCATGGTCACGCCGGAATCCTGATATACTTCTGCGACAGCGTCGGACTCGCTGTTTATCTGCGCTGTATCGCCTGTGTCCTTTGCCGATCCGCTCTGCTGCGCGCCGCATCCTGTGAGTGAGGCAGCTGCAAGAGCGCCGCAAATGATGAATGCTGTTATTTTCTTCATCCTGCTGTTTTCAAACGTCCTTCTTTTCATAAGCTTTACCTTTCGATCTCAATATCCCCGGAAAATATACTTTACTATAAAAGTATGTATATTATATCATACACGTTCGAAACTTCAATGACATTTTCTTTACGGTTTTGTCGATTTTTCAGCAATTTGTAACCAGGATGTAACCGGGCGGTAGTCCGTCGGCAGCATTATTTTCCGCCGCAATATCATTCTGTTACATTTTCTGCAGGATCGTCTTCTCCGTTCCATACGTCTATATCTGTGTCAGGCGACCATTCGCTTATGCTGTTCTTTTCCCAGGAAAGTGTTTCCAGGGTGTTTGTTTTGCTGTTGTATGTAAGGACTGCGGTTATCCTGCTTATGTTGTCTGACAGGGGGACGTTGTATGTTATTATGGCGTCCGGCGGGGTGTTTGGGGAGGCGCCGGCTGTGCCGGGGCCGGAAGTTGTTTGCGAGGCGACGGCGGAGCCGGGGCCGATTTGGGGTGCTAACGCCGCGGCGGCCTGTCCGGTCAGGTATTGGGCGTTGTTGGCCGCGGCGGCCTGCTGCGGCGTGCTTCCTGCATCTATCGCCGCCTGTATGCTGTTTTTTATTTTTACCGCTTCGCTGTCGGCTTCATAATACGCAGCTGTTTCATCCGCAAAACGCTGTGCTGTCTTTTTTTCCGATACCGACGTAACAAGCGACAGCGCTGAAAATACTGTCAGGCACAGTATCGCAAATATCATTATTATGGATGCGCTTCCTATGTTAAGACCGAGTGGTCTTTCTTCTCTTTTTATCATCTGCTTTTCCTGCTGAGTTTTAGCTGTTTTGCTATGTGATCTATGCTCTTACGTGCATCGTGAATATTGTTTTCTTGTCTGAGGCGCCGGCGGAGCGGGGGCCGTATGCTGTCACGTCTGCAAGACCGTCATCCTTTTTTTCAAGGATGACAGTCATATCTTCATATGATACTTTAAGCTTTTCTTTTCCGGATGTATCAGCCTCCGCTGCCATCATGCTGCTGTCTGCTGCGCCATTGATCAATTCGGCTGTTTTTTGCAGGTCTCCGTCTGCTGCTTTATATGCTTCTGCTGTATTTGATGCCTGTATGACCGCATCATTAAGTGTTCTGCTGCTGTCTGCCGTCACGCGCGCTTTCGCAAATGCGCTCACACATATTGCTGCGCATATGGAAAAGAAAAGAATGACTGTTATCATTTCCATCAGAAACAGTCCCGATCTGGAATTATGCCCGCTCATGACTGTTCTCCTTTCTGCGCAGCCGGCTGCGCGCTCCGGGGACTCACTATCACGTAAGGGGAGCTGCCGTCATTCATGGTGCATGTTATTTTAAACATCCCGCTTTCTGCAGGTTCAACTGTAAAGCCTGATGCTTCCATCACCTTTTCGCCTGCTTCCGCTGTCATTTTACTTCCATTTTCTGTTAGCAGCTCGCGTATATATCCGTCATAATAATATATATATGTTATGTAATCTGTTCCATCTATATCCTGTGTGAGCAGCAGAGCATCGTTGCCGTCAAACTGTCCGGCGGCGATGCCGCCGCGCGAGTCAAAATGCCTTATTTTTTCTGCTATATACCCTGCGCCTGTCCTGTCCTCATAATTTTCGTCCATAGAGTCTGTAACGCTGCGGTACGACGATGCTCCCATCATAAGCACCATAAGCACCGATACGGCAAACGTGCAGAACAAGGCAAGTGCAAATACTACGTCTATGCTGTGGTTCCTGCATCTGTTCATTATACGTTCCTCCTGTACCTATACCGGCGTTACTGTTATCTCCGGCATGATATTTGAAGCGAATATTTCATAATGGACTGTATATTTTTTTTCATCTACAGTCAGACCGTAATTTTCAGCGAGATATTCATATGTATCAGGATATCTTCCTTCTATCGCATAGCAGCTGACTACAGCACGCCTTATGCTGTCCTGCGCCATCCTGAGCTCTTCGTCTGAGCTTTTCTGCGAAACGTTCCCTGTTCCGGCTATGACTGCGGAGGCTACTGCAGCGAACATGATTATCGCAAGCCCCTGAGTTTTCAGAAATCCGGCTATGCGGCCTGAGCTGTGCCGACTGTATCGTCTTTTATCCATATCTGCCTACCCTATATTGTTCATTATCTCCATCAGCGGCAGCATTACTGAAAGCAGTATCGCTCCTGTGATGACCGAAAGTATTATGACCATCGTTGGTTCTATCTTTCCTACGAGCGAGTCAAGCTCGTCACTCACTGCGCGGTCCATGCGCTCTGAGACTTCTTCAAGCACACGGTCCATGCTGCCTGATCTTGCGCCGAGTCCGATCATTCTGTTGTAAATATTTGAAAAGAGACCTGATTCCTTCATTGCGTCTGCGAATTCCGTGCCTTCATCCATTGATTCTTTTATCTTTAAAATCGCAGCCTTCGTATCTTTGTCAAAATCCATCTTAACTGCCATTTCAACGGCTTCGTCTATCGAAAGTCCGCTGGACACCGCCATCGACATAGCTGCCGCAAATCTTGCGCTGCCTTCCATGCGATGCAGCCTGTCCGTCATAAATACTGTAATGCGACCTTCTCTGTGTCTTTTTACGGTCAGCGCCGCGCACGCGGCGATCACGACTGCAATAACTGCTGCAACTGCAATAATATGTTCTCCTGCGAACGCTCCCGCGTTCATAAGCGCTGCCGCGAGTCCCGACATTGAGCCGCCGAGCTGGTCAAACACTGATTTGAATACCGGCAGGACTTTTATTATAAGTATGAATATCACAAACAGCATCATTACAAGCAGAACTGCCGGGTACATGACTGCGTTCCTTATGCTGTCGCGCAGCCTTGCTTCTCTGTCATAATATTTCGCAAGCTGTGCAAATACTTCTTCAAGGTATCCCGTTGAATATCCCATTTCTATCATATCTATCATGTGTGCAGGAAATTTACCTGATCCTGCAAAGACGTCCTGCAGGGGATCGCCCTCTCCGATGCGTTTCGCTGTTTCGCTGAGTATATGTGATGTTTCTCTGTCTGATTCTTCTTCTGCCATTATTGAAAATGCTTCCTCAAGCGGTATGCCTGACTTGACTATCAGCCTTATCTCCGAACACAGGAACGATATGTATTCTGCTGAAAAATGCCGTTCTTTTTTTGTTTTCATCAGCTGCCCCCTCTGTCATTTAACGTTTTTTATCCAGTTTTTTCATTTTATCATAAATAAAAGACCGGTGCATCACGTAACGTACAAATGAATGTACAGGATGCACCAGCCTTGTATCTGTTCAGCCGCCCGGCGGCTGCCATAATTTTTTTTTAATTGATATATCTGTTTATTTTATCAGATCCGGATCTATGAGCTCATTATGTCTACCCAGAGCGAGTCGTACAGTTCGCGGATATTTGCCGGAAGGTTTACGTATGTTTCGCATGATGCTATGACGTCGTGTGAAGGGTACATTTCTTCGTTGTTCTTCATATCGTCGTCGAGCAGGTCTCTTGCTGCTTTCTCTGCTGTCGAGTAGCTTATGAATTCTGTGTTCTGCGCCATGTTTTCAGGGTCGAGGATGAAGTTTATGAATGCTTCTGCGCCTGACTTATTCTGGCAGTCCTTAGGGATGCACATTGCGTCTACGTAGAGATTCGTGCCTTCCTCTGGAATATAGTATCCGAGGTTTATGCTGTCATCGCCTTCGAGCTCGTCAAGCATGAGGAAGTAGTCTCCTACGTAGTAAGGCGCGATGGCTGCTTCGCCGCTTTCCATCTTATCGAATATCTGGTCCATGACATAGGCCTGGACGAGCGGCTTCTGTTCTTTTAAGAGCTCTGCCGCCTGCTTGAGCGTTGCCTCGTCTGTTGTGTTGTATGATGCTCCGAGGCGTTTGAGCGCTATGCCCATGGCGTCGCGTGAATTATCGAACATGAGTATCTCGCCTGAATATTTCTTGTTCCAGAGGAGATCCCAGCTTCCGATATCTTTTTCATCTACCATGTCCTTATTGTATATGATGGCTACTCTGCCCCACTGGTAAGGTACTGAATACTCACCTGTCGGGTCGTACTCCGGTTTCTGGAAGTCTGCGTCTATATACTTTGCGTTAGGCACGTTATCGAAATCGATAGGTGTTACCATATCTTCTTCTATCATTCTTGAGACCATGTAGTCTGAAGGAACTACTATGTCGTAATTTACGCCGCCGTTTTTCATCTTTGCGTACATTTCTTCGCATGTTGCGGCTGTATTGTAGTTTACTTTTATGCCTGTTTCAGACTCGAACTCGTCTATAAGGTCTTCGTCGATATACTCGCCCCAGTTGAATACGTTTATTGATTCTCCTGATCCGCTTGAACCACAGCCTGTAAGGCCAACGATAGTTACTGCTGATACAAGCATCGCAGCGACAATTAGGTAGATCACTCTTTTTTTCATTTCGTCTTTCCTTTTCTTTTATTATAAGTACAATATCGGCAATATCTGCTCCGCCGGTGACGGCGGCTATTTTTGTGATTTATTAACTGTATCGATACATTATTTATTATGTATCATATATCATGCTGTGCGCTTTTTTGATTCTCTCAGTTCTCTGAAGTTTATTATCAGCAGAAGTGCGAGGACTACTACGAACATTATCGTACAGAGCGCGTTTATTTCAGGACTGATACGCTTCTTTGTCATGCTGAAGATTATTACGCCCAGTGTCTGTGATGTTGCGCCTGATGTGAAGTAGCTTACTACTACATCGTCTATCGACATTGTAAATGAGAGTATCATTCCGGTAGTGATGCCCGGCATTATCTGCGGGAGTACTACCTTGAAGAACGCTTCCAGGTTTGTAGCGCCGAGGTCTCTGGCGGCCTCGTACTGTCGCTTGTCCATCTGTCTCAGTTTTGGCAGGACTGACAGGACTACGTACGGTGTGTCGAACGTTATGTGTGCTATGAGCAGCGTGCCAAAGCCGAGCTTGAAGAACGGCAGATGCATGGCCTCGTAGAGGAATATGAACAGGAGCATGAGTGATACGCCCATGATGATATCAGGGTTCATCATAGGGATATTGTTCAGCGAGTTCATGATCCGTCTCGGTGTTTTTTTCATGCTGAATATGCCGAGTGCGGCTGCTGTGCCGAGTATCGTTGATATAACTGCTGCGCAGATAGATACTGTGAGCGTTACTTTTATGGCTTCAAGTATAGTGCTGTCGCGCAGGAGCTTTTCATACCATCTGAGGGAGAATCCGTTCCATACTGAACGGCTCTTTGAGTCGTTGAATGAGAATATCATCAGAAGTATGATCGGCGCATACATGAAAAGAAATACTATTGCCATGTATATCTTTGATATATATCCTTTTTTTCTCATCATGCGAGCAGCACGCTCCCTTCTCCGTCATCTGAGTCGATCTTGCCTGTCAGCCATGTGAATACCATGATGATGACCATCATTACGAGCGATATAGCAGCTCCCATGTTGGCGTTATACGTTCCGCCAAGGAACTGCATGTCGATAAGGTCTCCGACGAGCATGTTTGCGCCGCCGCCGAGGATCTTTGATATTACGAATGTGCTCACTGCAGGAACGAATACCATGATTATTCCTGAGATGGTACCCGGTATAGAAAGCGGGAATACTACTTTTGTGAATATCTGTCTGCTGCTGCATCCCATATCCTGCGCTGCTTCTATGAGGGAGTAGTCCATCCTTGTGAGCGTGGTATATATAGGGAGTATCATGAACGGCAGATAGTTGTATATCATACCTATAGCGACTGCTGCCGGTGTGTTTATGATAGACAGTGTCGGAAGGTGGACTGCTTTCAGGAATGTATTGAGCAATCCCTTGTTTTCAAGTATGGTAAGCCATGCGTATGTGCGCAGCAGGAAGTTCATCCACATAGGAAGCATGATGAGCATCATCGCTATCGTCTGGCCTTTTTTGGTCAGCCGCGACATGGCGTATGCCATCGGATAGCCGAGTACGAGACAGGCTACTGTCGATATAATGGCGAGTCTGAAGGATCTCCAGAATACTACTGCGTATGCTGCCATGCCGGAGAAGTTCTCCAGTGTAAAGCTGCCGTCTGCGTTTGTGAAGGCGAACCATACTACTATTATCATAGGTATGATGGTGAATATTGCGAGCCACAGTGCATACGGGTACGCCTGGAATGTATTTCTGCGCATTATTCTTCGTCCTCCTCAGCCTCGTCAAGAGCTGTCGGATCATGTTCGAGTCTGTATTCCATGGCTGTCATGGTCTCGATGCTACTCTTTTTCATGATATGTATGTTATCGGGATCAACATCAAGGTACATTTCTGCGCCTATATTTTCTGCTATGGTCGAATGGGCCATAAATGTGAAGCTTCTGCCCTTTCCGTCAGGAACGTCTATCAGCATCTCATAGTGTACGCCCTTGAAAAGACATGAGAGTACGCGTCCTTTGAGGAGATTTGCGTGCTGCTGTATAGAGGTTTCGCCCTCTTCAAGCAGTACTATGTCTTCCGGTCTTATAACCACATCGACATTTTCATTTTTGTCAAATCCTGTATCTACACAGTCATATACTGTTCCGAGGAACTCTATGATCTTGTCCTGTCTCATAACGCCCGGAATGATGTTGCTCTCACCTATAAAGTCGGCCACGAACGCGTTTGCAGGCTCGTTGTATATGTCTATAGGTGTGCCCTTCTGCAGTATCTCGCCGTGGTTCATTACTACTACGGTATCTGACATTGTAAGGGCTTCTTCCTGATCGTGCGTAACGTACAGGAATGTCATGTCGAGTCTTTCATGCAGTTTTTTCAGCTCTATCTGCATCTCTTTTCTGAGCTTTAAGTCAAGTGCTCCGAGAGGTTCGTCCAGGAGGAGCACCTTAGGCTCGTTTACTATGGCGCGCGCTATGGCTACGCGCTGCTGCTGTCCGCCTGAAAGTGATGTCGTGCTTCTGTTTCCAAATCCTTTCAGATTTACCAGTTCGAGCATTTCTTCCACTTTGCGGTCTATCTCGCTCTGCGGCATTTTTCTCAGCTTGAGTCCGAACGCTATGTTGTCCTTTACGTTCAGATGCGGGAAAAGCGCGTAGCGCTGAAATACTGTGTTTATGTTTCTTTTGTTAGGGGGAACTTTGTTTATGTTTTTCCCTGCAAAAAGTACTTCGCCTTCATCCGGCGTTTCAAAGCCCGCTATGATGCGCAGTGTTGTAGTTTTTCCGCAGCCTGATGGGCCGAGCAGTGTCACGAATTCTCCGTCTTTTATGGACAGGTCGAGTGACTTGAGGATCGTTTCATCATCGAATCGTTTTACGATTCCCTTGAGCTCTATCAGCTCATTTCTTTCCATTTACCATCCACCTTTCAATCAAAAATATATCAGTTCATTGTCGGTGTGACTTCGATATCGAGCATGCTGCGCGATTCCGCGAGTCCTTTAAGCGATATCTCATAGTCTATAAAAAGCTTTCCCTTGCCCTCGTCAGGCTCGAGATCGTTTACTATCTTATATGTCAGTACCTCCATCGGAACGGCTCCGAACGGTGTTTCGTACAGGCTGTTGAAGCGGCGGCCCTTTGTGAATTCCATGACCGTATCCATGATGATGCCTTTTCCGAAGCGCTTCATTTTTACGTCGCCGGAGGCGTCGTCTATGCGCAGTGTCGTTTTAACGCCTTCAAGGCCTGACATTTCTGTTTCTTCATATACTATATATGTCGATCCGTTCTTTTTGTAGAGCTTGCCTTCTGTCATGAACTCTACTGTTTCTTCTTCTACTTCGTTATTTCGGTTTATCTGCTTTCCTGTTATTTTTAGCATTATATCTTTCATATCCGAGCCTTATGATCCTTTCTATGGTCTCGCTGTAAGGTGAGCCTGTGTTTTCCCATAGAAGCGGAAACATGCTGAATGCCGTAAATCCCGGGATCGTATTGATCTCATTGATGTAGATATTGCCGTTATCCTTGTCAAGGAAGAAATCGCAGCGTGCGAATCCCGCTCCGTCTATTGCTCCGAATGCCTTTACCGCATACTCTCTTATCCTGTCAGAGATCTCTGCCGGAAGGTCTGCCGGGATCTTCATTTTAGGTTTTCCGTCATCTATGTATTTTGAGTCATAGTCATAAAAATCATCAGTCGCAACGATCTCGCCTGTAACTGATGCTTCAATATTATAATTCCCAAGAACTGCTGTTTCAATCTCACGGCAGTTTATTCCTTCTTCTGCAAGGACTCTTCTGTCATACTTTGCTGCAAGCTGAAGTCCTTCTGTAAGGGTCTTCTTGTCTGTTGCTTTAGTTATGCCTACGCTTGAGCCCATGTTTGCAGGCTTTATATATACAGGATAACCAAGTTCGCTCTCTATATGCGCAGCCACTTTTTCGATATCCGCGCTTATCTCTTCTGCTGATGTTGCCACGTAGCCGCATACAGGAAGGCCTGCGCGCACGAATACGTCCTTTGCGATTATCTTATCCATGGCTACTGCTGATGCTGTAACTCCGCAGCCTCCGTAAGGGATATCTATCATCTCAAGCAGTCCCTGAAGCGTTCCGTCCTCGCAGTATGTGCCGTGAACTACAGGCAGTACGAAGTCAACTATCTCTCTGAGTGATCTGCCTCCGGTGCCGAGCAACGAGAATGCGTAGTTTTCCGGGTCGTTGAAAAGCTTCTGTCTTGCTGTCTCTTCCCATTCGCCTGTCGCTATTTTATCTACATCACCGTCATAGAGCATCCATTCGCCCTGCTTTGTGATGCCTATCATGATTATATCGTATTTTGAGCGGTCTATCGCTCCTATAACGGATACCGCTGAAAGGCGCGATACCTCGTGTTCCTCTGAGCGTCCTCCGAAAAGTATTCCAAGTCTTATCATTTTTTAACCGGCCTCCTCGATCTATACAAACTGTTTTTCAGTATATCATAATTTAATATGAAATAACACAGTATACACTGTCAGAAATATATGTTTTTTTCGCTTAAAACATGAATTTTATGCGATTTTACAGGCGTTTAACGTGTAATTTATATATACTTGATAATTTAATATTTTTTATGTGTCCGGGCCCGGCCCGGTAGTGCCGCTTGGCGTATTCCTGCATATGTATTTTCAGTTTTAAAATATTAAAAGGGCATCTGCTGTACGCAGATGCCCGGTCGTTTGTTACAGATGTTTCTTATTCGCTTTCTGTATAAGACAAAAGCTTTTTTGAAAAGAACTGCGACATGTTTTCAAGTGACTGTATGAATATCTTTTTCTCCCGGTCATCCATATCGCGGCAGGCTTCCTCTACAAGGTCAAAGTAGAATCTTTCATGCTGCTCCAGTGCTTTTCTGCCTTTTGACGTCAGCGCTATACGTACTACGCGTCTGTCGGCTTCTGTCCTTATGCGCTCTACGTATCCTTTTTTTTCCAGCTTGTTTATGGCTATAGAAAGCGTGCTTACGTTTATAAGCAGCTCGCCGGCAACTGTTGACATGGTTTTCGGCTCTCCTCTGCCTACTGCCACGAGCGTGTGCATCTCTGATACGGAAATATTGTGGCTGCTCGCTGTTTCCTTCAAGGCTGTCTCTTCTGTTTTCATGACCATGTTGAATATCTGAAGCATAAGGAGCTTCATCTTTTTTAAATAATATGTTTCTTTATCCAGCATATCTCCGACCAGCCTTTCCTTTTTACCGTATGATGCCTGACGCAGCAACATGAATGCTGTACACCGCCGGTCGCGCGGTGACGCGCGCTTCCTCAACTGCTTTTTTGCTTATCTGCTGTTTATTTTATTGTTAAATCAAACTTTTGTCAAATATTCATAATATAGCGATACAGCGCTGTCGATCGACGGCAGCGCTGTTCAGGTTTTCCGTTATTCACGTATATTCAATTCGTCTATTACCGATCTTACCGGGCGTATGGTCTTCAGGCAGTCTATGTCGCTGCCGCAGAAGAAAAGTCCGTTTTCGAGGTCGCCGTACCATGCGGCTATGAGGGCGTTCGATATACAGTACACTGTCGTGCCGGGGTCGCATGTTTTTATGCATCTTCTGCACATCGCGGGAGCGATGCGTCCCTGTTCGGCTACATGCTTTATGAGCGGCGTTTCTATCGCGCGGCCGGGCATACCTACAGGGCTTTTCACTATGCGGACGTCGCCGTTTCCTGCTTTCAGCATTATCTGCTTATACTTGTCTGTAGCGTCGCATTCTTCTGTGCCTATGAATGCGGTAGCCATCTGGACGCCGTCTGCGCCTGCTTCGATATAGTGTTTTATCTCGTCGGCTGTCCTTATGCCGCCGGCTACGAATACAGGTATATGCCTTCCGTATTTTTCCTCAAACGGAGCAAGCTCTTTTTTTACTTCCGGAAGTATATCGTCAAGCGTCTGACATGTGCCGTTTTGAAGTTCCTCCGGCGCAAAACCGAGATGCCCTCCGGCGTTGCTTCCTTCTATGACTACAAAGTCAGGGGCTACGCCGTAGTGGCGGTCCCACAGGCGCGCTATGACCTTTGCCGCTCTGCCGCTTGAAACGACAGGGGCTATGAGGACGTCTGTGCCTTTTGTGAACTCCGGCAGGTTTTTTGGAAGACCCGCGCCTGAAACTATGGCGTCTGCGCCGCCTTCTACTGCTGCGCGCGCTGATTCCTCAAAGTAGTTCATTGCTGTCATTATGTTTACGGCTACGAGGCCGCGCCCGCCTGACTTTTCTTTTGCGATGGCTATCTCTTTTTTCAGTGCTCTGACGTTTGCAGCGGCCATATCTTTATCAAAATCCGGCTCGCGGAAACCGACGCCTGCAGCGCTTATCGTTCCCATTCCGCCTTCGGCTGCTACTGCGCCTGCAAGTCCTCCGAGCGAAATGCCTACTCCCATTCCGCCCTGTATAAAAGGTATGTCGAGATATCTGTCTCTGATATTCACTCTCATTTATATTCACCCCTTTCGGGTATTAATATACTACTCCCACTCGGTCAGCACAGCTGCCCATGTGAGGCCGCCGCCGAAGCCTACTGAAAGTACTAAGTCGCCTTTTTTTATAAGGCCGGCGCTTACTGTTTCGTCAAGCAAGATCGGAACGCTTGCTGCAGAAGTGTTACCCATGCGCTGTATATTTTTGTGTACTTTTGCAGGGTCCAGCTTCATGCGTTTTACTACGAAATCTATAATTCTTTCATTTGCCTGATGAAGTATGAAGTGGTCTACGTCATCGAGCGTTTTTCCTGCTTTTTCTAATATCTGATTGATTGATTTTTCAATCGTTGTCGTTGCAAATTTAAATACCTGGCGGCCCTGCATATGAAGGACTGAAGGCTCGCTGCCCGGACCCTTCGCCCATATGACATCGCTTCCGCGCGAGCATGTCAGGCTGTAAAACGGCGCGTCAGATCTTGCTATGACCGCTGCTCCGGCCCCATCTCCGAAGAGTATCGCTGTACCGTAATCCGTCATATCGAGTATGTCTGAAAATTTCTCGCTGCCTATGACGAGCGCGTAATCGATATCGTTCATGTACATCTGCGCGCGTACGTTGTCGAGTGCATACAGGAATCCCGAGCATGCTGCGTTTATATCGTATGACGCTATGTCCTCTCTCAGACCTAGCTGTGACTGAACGATGCATGCTGTTGACGGTGTTGCGAATTCAGGCGTCATCGTGGCTACTACGCAGAGGCCTATTTTCTCAGGCTCAAGACCTGAACGCTCAAGCGCCTGCCTTGCTGCGCTCACTGCAAGCGTAGTCGTTGTTTCACCCTCTGCGCAGTAGTGTCTCCGGTGTATGCCCGTGCGTTCCACGATCCATTCGTCTGTAGTCCCGGCTGCTGCGGCTATCTCTTCGTTGTCTGCGGTATGTGAACCGACTGCGCTTCCTGTGGAGATCACAGCTATTCCGTTAAATCTTTCCATAAATGTCAGCCTTTCATATTGCCCATTCTGCGGAATTTTTCATATCGCTTCTGAACGAGCGTCTTTGGATTTTTCTTCATGAGTTCTTCCAGCGCTGACTTTATCTCCCAGTCAAGCGCATGAATAGTCTGCATCGGGTTGACGTGGGCTCCGCCCACAGGTTCCTTTACTATGCCGTCTATAACGCCGAGCTCATAAAGGTCAGGGGCTGTGAGCTTCATTACCTCGCATGCTTCGTCGCTTCGTGATGAATCGCGCCACAGTATGGAAGCAAAGCCTTCAGGGGAAAGTATCGCATAAATGGAATTTTCCAGCATAAATACTTTATCCGCAACTCCGAGCGCCAGCGCTCCGCCGCTTCCGCCTTCGCCTATCACAACTGATATGACAGGTACCTGCAGTGTGCTGAAAAGGGCTATGTTCTCGGCTATAGCCTGACCCTGGCCTCTTTCTTCGGCTTCCATTCCCGGGTATGCTCCCGGCGTATCTATGAAGCATATTATCGGCCTGCCGAATTTTTCAGCCTGCTTTGCAAGACGCTGTGACTTACGATAGCCTTCCGGCTGAGGCATGCCGAAGTTGTATCTCATGTTTTCTTCTGTAGTCCTGCCCTTGCGCTGTCCTATGACTGTAACCGGCAGCCCGTGAAAGCGTCCTATGCCGCCGACTATGCTCTCGTCTTCTCCGAAAAGTCTGTCACCCTTCATTTCCATGAAATCTGTAAACATATTCTCTATATAGTCCATAGTCTTTGGGCGGCGAGGGTCGCGCGCGATTGATACGCGCTCAGATGCCTTGAGATTTGAATTTATATCAGCCATTCTGACGCCCCCTTTCGTGAAGCTTGAGCAGCTTTGACAGCGTATCGCGCATAGCTGAGCGTTCAACTATCATATCTATGAAGCCGTGTTCCATTAAGAATTCGCTGCGCTGGAATCCTTCAGGCAGCTTTTTTCCTATGGTCTGCTCTATGACGCGCGGACCTGCGAAGCCTATGAGCGCACCCGGTTCTGCTATTATTATGTCGCCGAGTGACGCGAAGCTTGCTGTTACGCCGCCTGTCGTAGGGTCTGTCAGGTATGATATGAACAGGCCTCCGTTATCGCTGAATCTGCGTATGGCGGCGCTTGTCTTTGCCATCTGCATAAGGCTTACTGTGCCTTCATGCATACGGGCGCCGCCGCTTGCTGCGAATATTATGAGCGGGAGGTTTTTCTTATCTGCGAGCTCTGTGGCGAGCGTTACTTTTTCGCCTACTGCAGTACCCATGCTGCCCATTATGAAGCGGCTGTCAAGGACGCCTGCAACGGTCGGCGAGCCGCATATCCTGAGCGTTCCGTATATGAACGCTTCATTGAGTCCGCTTGCTTTTTTTGCGTTTTTCAGTTCCTTTGCATATCCCGGGAAATGAAGTACGTCATTTGCGGTCATTTTAGCGTTGAATTCTTTAAATGTGCCTGCGTCTGCTATCATATCGATGCGTTCTCTCGCGCCTGCCTTTGCGTGAAATCCGCAGTTCGGGCATACGTAAAGGTTTTCCTTCATGACTGCGTGCGGTATTATCTCACTGCACCGCGGGCATGTATCGAATACCTTTTCGGCATCGTCTTCGCTCGTCACGCGCAGGCGCGTGTCACGGCGTATATTTTTCATTAATGAGAATTTTTTTCTTCTGCTCTCAAAAATATCCATATATTATCAGCTCTCCCTGTCGAGGATCTCGTCGTAGATCTTGTTCCATTTTACAAAGGAGTCAAGCTTTCCGTCGATAAATCCTGTGTCGTATTCGCCTCTCATGAACTCTGGGTCATGGAGTATCAGGTACGATAATGATTCGTTTGTCGTTATGCCGTCTATCATGAGTTCCTCAAGCGCGCGGCGCATGATGCGTATCGCCTCGAGGCGTGTCTTTCCGAATGTTATGATCTTTGCCGCAAGTGAGTCGTAGTACGGGCTTATCTCGCAGTTGTTGTAAAGGGCGGTGTCTACGCGGACTCCGTGGCCGCCCGGCAGATGTATAAATTCTACCTTGCCCGGGCATGGTCTGAAGCCGTTTGCCGGATCTTCGGCGTTTATGCGGCACTCTATCGCATGACCCTCGAACTTAATATCGTCCTGCGTTGCTTCAAGCGTAAGACCTGCAGCGATCCTTATCTGTTCTCTTACTATATCTGTTCCTGTTATTATTTCTGTTATAGGGTGCTCTACCTGGATGCGCGTATTCATTTCAATGAAATAAAAGCCTCCGTCCTTTCCAAGGACGAACTCCACAGTACCTGCGCTCCTGTAACCGCCGGCCTCTGCTGCTTTTACCGCTGCCGCGCCCATTTTCTCGCGCAGCTCAGGCGTAAGCGCTCTTGACGGCGTTTCTTCTATGAGCTTCTGATTGCGGCGCTGTATGGAGCAGTCGCGTTCTCCGAGATGTATTACATTTCCTTTATTATCTGCAAGTATCTGGAATTCTATATGTTTTGGTTCGAGAATGAGCTTTTCAAGATAGAGCTCTCCGTTTCCGAAACACGCTTCAGCTTCTGAGCCTGCTTCTTCATACATGCGTCTGAAGTCCTTCGGGTCGAAGACGCGGCGCATGCCGCGGCCGCCGCCGCCTGCGCTTGCTTTTATGAGAACGGGATATCCTATTTCATCAGCAAGGGCCATGCCTTCATCAACGCTCGCAAGGGCGCCTTTAGAACCCGGAACAACGGGAACGCCTGCCTGCATCATCAGCTGCCTGGCAGCTGATTTGTCGCCGAGCTTTCTTATTATATCGCCTGAAGGACCTATGAATGTTATTCCGTTTTCCTCGCAGAGGTCTGCGAAATCTGCGTTTTCGCTCAGGAATCCGTATCCCGGATGTATCGCGTCACAGCCTGTCGCTTCTGCGGCTGCTATGATAGCGTTCATGTTCAGATAGCTGTCAGATGAGCGCTCAGAACCTATGCAGATGGCTTCTGTCGCAAGCTTTGCGTGAAGTGCGTCAGCGTCGGCTGTTGAATACACCGCTACAGTGTCTATATTCATTTCCATGCATGTGCGTATTATGCGAAGCGCGATCTCGCCGCGGTTGGCTATCAGTATCTTCCTGAACATGGGCTATATCTCCCTTATCCTGAAGAGCGGTTCGTCAAAGCCTGCTGCTGTTGCGTTTTCCTTGAGGACTTCTTCTATGATGCAGTTGCATGGGGCAACTACTTCGTTCATCATCTTCATTGCTTCTACTATGCAGACTGTTTCGCCTTTTTTAACGCTGCTGCCTGCTGTGACGTATGGCTCGCTGCCTTCTCCCGGTGCCGCGTAGTATGTGCCTACTAATGGGGATCTTATGAAGGCGCCGGCCGGGGCCGCAGGCTCCGGCGTTCCGGCCGCTGCGGCGGCCGGCTGTGGGGCAGCGGCGCCCGTTCCGGGCGCGGCTGCTGCAGTCGATACAGTTGCCTGAGGCGCTGCAAATGTATTATATACAGGCGCTGCTTCCGGCATTTCCAGTTTTACTTCGCAGTCACCATTTTTGTATTCAAGCTTTCCGAGTCCTGATCTTCCAAACTCTTCCATAAGCTTATATAATTCTTCTAATTCCATATTATTTACCCGATAACAAACATTATCTCGCATTCACATGCGACCTTTCCTGTTCCTGCGATAACAGCCTTAGCTGTCGCCGCGCCGGCGCGGGAGCCGAGCTTTGTCATTTCTACTTCAAGCTCAAGGTCGTCGCCCGGAACCACTTTATTTCTGAACTTGGCGTTTTTTATGCCGCCGAAGTATGCTGTCTTTCCTCTGAATTTTTCAAGGCTGAGTATGGCTACAGCGCCTGCCTGAGCAAGCGTCTCAACTATAAGCACTCCCGGCATTACCTTTTCCTGCGGAAAGTGTCCGGCAAAATAGTACTCTGACTCGCGTACGTGCTTTACAGCCTTTATGGTACGCTCTCCCATTTCTGTAACTTCATCTATGAGCAGGAATGGGTCGCGGTGGGGGATTATCTCCATTATCTGTTCTCTGTTCATCAACATTTTACTTACCGTCCCATTTTTTCATGATTATTACGCCGTCGTGGCCGCCGAATCCCAGTGAGTTTGACATTACGTACTCAAGATCGGCATTTCTGCCTTCGTTTGGAACGTAATCAAGGTCGAGCTCAGGATCAGGTACTTTGTAGTTTATAGTTGCAGGTATAAATCCATCCTCAAGTGCTTTTACGCATATGAACGCCTCTACAGCGCCCGCAGCGCCGAGCAGATGTCCTGTCATCGACTTTGTTGAGCTTACAGCCACTTTATATGCTGCGTCGCCGAATGCTCTTTTTATAGCGACTGTTTCAAACTTGTCGTTATATGGAGTGCTGGTTCCGTGAGCATTGATGTAATCTATATCTTCAGGAGTTATACCCGCTTCCTGCATAGCGAATTCCATAGCCTTTGCATCGCCTGCGCCCTCAGGGTCAGGCATCGTGATGTGATGCGCGTCAGACGTAGCGCCGTATCCTGTTATCTCTGCATAAATATGCGCTCCGCGCGCTTTCGCATGCTCGAGTTCCTCGAGTACCAGGAAGGCTGAGCCTTCACCCATTACAAAGCCGTTTCTTTCAGCATCGAACGGTATGCTGGCGCGATCCTTGTCAGTACTCACAGTAAGCGCTGTCATATTTGCGAAGCCTGCGTAAGCTACATCTGCAAAAGGCGCTTCCGTGCCTCCTGCTATGATGGCGTCATGATATCCGTGCTTTATAGATCTGAACGCCTCGCCTACTGAATGAGTACCTGTAGCGCATGCTGTAGCGATGCTCATAGTAGCGCCCTTCGCACCAGTCATAATAGAGATATTTCCGGATACCATGTTTGGTATAGTCATAGGTATCATAAGCGGAGATACCCACTTTACGCCCTTCTGAGCGCACTTTACCGATTCCTTCTCAAGCGTTATGAGTCCGCCTATGCCTGCGCTTCCGTAAACGCCGAATCTGTAAGGATCTATGTTCTCGCCTGCAACAAGTCCACTGTCTTTAACTGCTTCATCGGCAGCTGTAAGCGCATACTGCACTGAAAGGTCAAGACGCTTCGCTGCGCGCTTATCGTGATATACGAAATCCTTTACCTCTCCGCCGAGCTTTGCCTTGTGCGGCTCAACGTCTATCTTTGTTACAACGTCTATCCCGTTTTTTCCGCTCTTTATACCGTTCCAGAAATCCTCGCTGTTATTTCCTACAGGTCCGATAACGCCGAGCCCTGTTACTACTACACGTTTCATTTCTTCCATTTATTTACACCTCTTGTTTTTTACCGTTGCGCACCGTTTACTAAAGCATCATGCCGCCGTCAACGCCTATTACCTGGCCTGTTATATATGAAGCTGCGTCCGATGCAAGGAATGCCGCAAGCTTTGCGATATCCTCTACCTGTCCGAGACGGCCTATGAGCAGTTCGCCATTTATCGCTTCTATCTGTTTTTCATTAAGCTCTGCAGTCATATCTGTTTCGATAAATCCCGGAGCTATCGCATTTACTGTTATGTTCCTGCGTCCGAGCTCTTTCGCGTTTGACTTTGTAAGTCCTATGACGCCTGCCTTCGATGCGCTGTAGTTTGCCTGGCCTGCATTTCCGTGAACTCCGCTTACGGAAGACATGTTTATGATGCGACCTGCGCGCTTCTTCATCATTACAGCAGCTGCAGCCTTTGAGAAATTGAATGCTCCGGCGAGGTTCGTGTTTATGACCTTCATGAAGTCCTCAAGCGTCATGCGCGCCATAAGCTTGTCATTCGTTATACCTGCGTTATTTACGAGTATATCCAGTCCGCCGAACTCTGAGACCGCCTGATCTACAGCTGCTTTAGCGTATCCTTCATCCGCAACGTCGCCCTTTGACACAACTACTTTTGTACCGTACTGAGCCAGTTTTTCAGCTGCCGCCTTTGCAGCCTCGTCATTGCCTCTGTATGTTATCATCACATCGGCGCCGTTCCTGCAGAATTCTTCAGCTATCCCAAGACCTATGCCTCTTACTCCGCCTGTAATTATCGCCTTTTTTCCTTTTAACACGAGCCTTTCCTCCTTTGCCCTCTCCAATATCCTCTTTAAATAAATTCATTATCCCTTGTGCGCGCCCGGCGCGCGAGCACCGCTGAGCGTATTTCACTATCGCATTACTGCGCGTTTTCAGCTTCAGCAGCTTCTTTTATGCCTTTTATCGTACTTTCCAGCGTTTCGCAGTTTTCAACGTTGTATACCTTAGCCTTGCGGTCTGTTTTCTTTACAAGTCCGCACAGCGTCTTTCCCGGACCGAACTCTATGAATGTATCCACGCCTTCGTCTATAAGGCGTTTCACTATCTCTACCCATCTTACCGGGTTCATAAGCTGTTTAGCCATGGCGTCAGCAATATCCTCAACTGTCTGCGCGCCGTCACCGGCGCATGATCCGTCAGCTTTATACTCGCTCAGCGGAGCTGCCGTAAGGTTTGAGTATACAGGTACTGCTGATCTCGTATTTATCGCTGTGCTTTTTTCTGTTATGAGCCCCTTCATCTTTCCTGAAGCAGGCTCCATCATCGGGCTGTGGAACGCGCTTCCTACAGCGAGCGGAGCTACGCGAAGCTTTGCTTCTTTAGCTTTTTCGCTGAATCTTTCGACTGCTGCGATGCTTCCTGAAACAACTGTCTGTGTCGGAGCGTTGAAGTTTGCGGCTATGAGTATGTCTCCGTTTCTCGTTTCTTCTACGATCTCCAGCACCTTTTCCTTATCGCCGATGGCGGCTGCCATCGTACCGGCTGCGTTTCCGGCTTCGTCGCGGCCTGCTTCGCCCATCCAGCGTCCGCGGTTTTCCATAAGCTCCGTTCCTGTTTTTATGTCGGTTATAATGCCTGCGGCTGTCATAGCGGAGTACTCTCCGAGGCTGAAGCCTGCCATGGCATAAGGCTCTGCTCCTTCGGCTGCACCGCTCGCTTTCAGCGCTGCGCGGAATGCTTCATAAGCCGCCATAGTCATAGTATAAACGCACGGCTGCGTGTTTTCTGTTTCCTTAAGCTGCTCTGCAGTTCCTTCAAAGCAAAGCTGCTTTATCCTGTCGCCTGCGGCGTCGAATACTGCTTTTGCTTCAGGATATTTTTCATATAAGTCGCGGCCCATTCCCGGATACTGGGCTCCCTGGCCCGCAAATACGTAAGCTGTCTTCATGACTCCCACCTTTTCCTTATTTTTACATTCACTTAACTTATCGCTTTTTATTTGATATCGAGAAGCGCGTTTCTGTTTCTGAAAACGTCTGCGCAGTCTCTCATAAGGTCTTCTATGATCTCCTGACATGACTGTTCTCTGTTTATCATGCCTGCGATCTGGCCTGACATGACTGAACCGTACTCTACGTCCCCGTCTATGACCGCCTTCTGGAGCGCGCCTACACCAAGCTCTGCTATCTTTTCCGGATCCTCGCCGTGATTTTCCATCTGCGTGAGCTGGCGGCTGAGCTTGTTCTTTATTACTCTTATAGGGTGGCCCGTCGTGCGGCCAGTAATTGTAGTTGAAGAATCTTTTGCTGCGAGGACTGCTTCCTTATACGGTCTTGAAACGTTACATTCATAAGATGTAAGGAAACGTGTTCCTATCTGTACTCCCTGCGCGCCGAGCATGAATGCTGCAGCCATGCCTCTGCCGTCGCCTATACCGCCTGCCGCTATAACAGGTATATCTACTGCGTCTATGACCTGAGGAACGAGCGCCATGGTAGTCATCTCTCCGAGATGTCCGCCGCTTTCAAGGCCTTCTGCTATAACTGCGTCTGCGCCTACTCTCGCAACACGCTTTGCTATGGCTACTGAACCTGCTACAGGTATTACTTTTACATCGTTTTCCTTAAGCCTTTTTATGTATTTTCCCGGATTTCCCGCGCCTGTTGTTATTACCTTTATATCTTCGTCAAGTACGAGCTGCATGATATCGTCTATATATCTTGACATCAGCATTATGTTAAGTCCGAACGGCTTGTCGGTCATTTCTTTGCATGCTCGTATCTGCTCGCGGATCTTATCTACTGTAAGAACTCCGCATGCTATGAGGCCGAGGCCTCCCGCGTTGCTGACAGCTGACGCAAGCGATGCGTCTGCTATCCATGCCATTCCCCCCTGAAAGATCGGATATTTTATACCAAGAAGCTCTGTCACAGGCGTACTGAGCTGTGGAATATCTGATGTATTCTTATCCTGTCCCATAATATTTCATCCTCCGTAAATCAACTGTCGGTCTTGTACGTTGTTTTTATAGTCAAATAGTTTGATAATCAAATTATTATGATTATAAGCCTGTGTATACATTATGTCAATCTATTTTTGATATATCAGAGGAAAGGTGGATCTTTTGTAAAAAGATTTTAATTTATGATTTTATTGTATTAATTTCTATATTATGGTAATGTATGAATGTACTATCCTACATAGGTACAGGAAGGAGGTGATTGCAATTCTATCTTCATTTTTGATTTCTGTCGCGGCAGGAATAGTTACATACTATTTGTGTAAGTGGCTTGACAGTAAGAATCGTTAAAAAGAGCCCAAGGTTTATATTTTCCTTATAAAAAATAAGAACCCCTGTGAGCGGCAACTCACAGGGGTCTTTTGTTTTTTTGCTATCATATCTTCATTTTTGTAATTCAAATATAGCACAGCTACTGCGCCTTTTCAAGCTCTATTTCTCAAGAACAAACTTCCTCACAGCCTCTGCCACACCATAGGAACGTTCCTGAGAAGCTACATGATCAGCTGCCTCCTTAAGCGCAGGAACTGCGTTTGCGACTGCGACTCCTGTGCCGGCCCACGTAACCATAGCCATATCATTCATGTTATCACCGCACGCCATTACTTCAGAGCTGTCTATGCCGAGCTTCTCTGCAAGGAGCTTCAGTCCTTCGCCCTTTGAAACTCCCGGAGCGAGGACCTCCACATAGCTCCGGCTGGAACGTATGAAGTTCAAGCGTCCGCCCATCGCTTCTGAAATGTCAGCGATCATATCTTCTACTGTATCAGGCTCGCCTATCAAAAGCGCTTTCGGACTTGACTGCATTATTATCCCGTCTAGCTTTCCGTTTACTGCATCTGACCAGCTTCCTACTTCTATGACTCTCTGGTTATGCGCATCAGGATATCCTTCTGTCTTTTCATTCCATCGTTCAATTACGATATCATCTCCCCAGTAAAGCTGCACATAAATACCCTTCTTCTCGCAGATAAGCACAAGATCCTTTACTGTTTCGACCGGTATGCCGGCATCATGCATCAGCTTCCCGTCTCCGCTGTAGATCTCGGCACCGTTGCAGCATACTATGGAATCAGTAGTTCCTATAATGTCAGCGTAACGCTTTGCCGCTGCGCGCATTCGTCCGGATGATATAACAACATGGGCCCCACGCTCAGACGCTTCATGAAGAACGTCTATCGTCTCCTGCGGTATTGTCAGGTCTTTAAGTAAAAGCGTATTATCGAGATCAAGCGCGATCATCTTTATCATAACTTTCAATCCTCCGTTTCTCCAAATATGCAAATCGTTTATTTGCAATTAACAATAAATGTTATGCTTCAGCAACAGCTGCCCCGCAGCTGTCAGGCGGGCGTGAGCCCGCGTTACCTGCTTATTGCGTAATTTTTCTTCATTGATATAACGTATTATGCAAGCGCATTCGTTACGTTGTGATACGCCTCAACAAAGCTTACTTTTTCGTCTGTCATTACGAGCAGCGTTGAATCGACTGACGGCCCGATATACTGGATCTTGTCAGGCGGCGCGGCTATTATGATCTGCAGCGGCAGCCTTCGTATGAACTCAAGTACGCCGCCTATTCGCTCGTCGTCCATGTTATTGAACGCTTCATCAAACATAACTATGCCGACAGCCTCGCTTCCGATACTGCCGCTGTAGAGCTGAACAAATGACGCTGCCACCGTTACATAAAACGGCGTCTGCGTCTCGCCTCCGCTCTTTTCCTCGCAGACCTTGGAATACAGCGAATGGCTCCCGTCACTGTGCGTGATCTTTATATCGTAATCCATATATGTACGGTAGTCAGTAAGCTCATCGAGCACCGCGCCGCTGTCTCCGCGGTCGAGCGCAAGCTTTTCAAACAGTTCGTCTATGACTTCCCGGTGCGCCTCACGGAACATTCCGCCAAACAGCGACAGACCCTGACCGGCGTTCAGATCATCCATTATCATTTCATAATACGAATCATATTTTTTAGACGGCGAATACATAAACTCGTATTTTTCGCTGCTGAAGCTTATATCATTCAGCGCCTTGTTGAGTGCCTTGAACTCACTCTGCGCCTGCTTCATGTTTTCCTGCAGCTTCGATAGGAACTGTTCCCTGAATTCTTCTTCTGCAGCTGCGCGCGCCTCGCGCGCTTTTTCCTCATAATCGAGCAGCGCTGATTCCTTCAGCTTTTTATGAAGTGCTTCAAACTCAGCATATCCAGCTTCAGATGCTTCAGCTCCGAATGAATACTCTGACTTGTAATTCATCATTTCTGATACCATATGACGCTCCGTCTCGTCGCGCTTGAGCCGGTCGGTCTTTCTGCGTCTGCCGCAGGCGGCAGCTATATCCTGATATGACCTTTTTCCGTCTATCATTCGTTCATAATCGCTGCTCCACTCAGTTCCTTTTTCTCCTGTTTCTGTAAATGCAGTCTGCACCAGCTGCTCGCTTTTTTCCAGTTCGAGCCGCGCGTTTTTAAGTTCGGCTTCCAGTCCGCGCAGCTTTCCCTGGATATTTCCTCTTTTGCCGTCGAGGCCGCTTATCTTTTTGTCGAGCTCACTTACGTCCGCTCTTATTTTCTGCAGCTCCATCTGCTTTTCAAGTATGGTAACGTTTTCCTCAAGCTCTCGGATGCTGTTTTCACACTCTTTTATCTGAACGCCGAGCATCCTTGATCTTACTATTATATCTGCATTGAACTTAACAGCAAGGTCATTCTCTGTCTTAAGATATCCGGCAAGCGCTCTCTCCGACTCTATGCTTTCATTTACTTCTGAAAGCTCCGCTGCCAGTGAGCCTTTAAGCTCCTGTGCCTGCTGCATCTGTATGCGGACTGCGTTGCTTCCTATGAACGGGACCTCGTATATTTTCGGCTTCATCGCGCTTGCCACGCGGTTCTGATATTTCATGCATTCGCGAGTTACAGCTGTGTTGTACTTTTTAAGGTCGTCGTAGCGCTCACACATCATGACCTTGCCGAGAAGCATATTTACAAAGCGCTTAGCGTATATATCGCGCGATCCTACTACTGATGCCAGTGAGCCTTCAGTAGCCTCATCGTATCCCTCAAGGTCCGCGGTATTTACCAGTCCCACTCCATATGCCTTTCCTGCCCTGCGCAGCTTATCATAAACGCCAAGCGCTATATCGAAGCATTCCGGCTCAACGAGTATATAGAAACGCTGCGTATTCAGATAGCCTTCCACAGCATTTCTCCAGCTTTCATCTGTTATCTCAAGCTGCTCGCAGAGCACGCGCGGGCTCGATGCGCGCCCTATATCTGAAAATTCAGCGCTTATGGCGTCGCTCAGGCGCGTTACTGCAGGCTCATATGAAAACTTCTTCTTTTCAAGCTTTTTTATGGTATCATTATTGGCTTTTATGCGTGCTTCCGTTTCTGCCTTCTGCTCGTTTAGTTTCCATAGTTTTACATTTGACGCTTCCGCGCGCTTCTTTTTGTGTTCCACTACAGCATCGACCAGAACACTGAGCTGCGCAGTTGCTTCAAGCGCTTCTATATCGCCGAGCATCCTTTCATATGCATCTATCTCATCCGCTGCATCTCCTGTTTCTCCTGCTCTGCGCACAGCCTGCAGTTCCTTTCGCGCACGTGCTGCGCTGCTTATGAGCTCATCCTTTTTAGCTGACAACTCATTTTCCTGCGCCCTGAGAGCCTGCAGGTTCTTTTTCTGTTCTTCTATAGCGCGGAACTCTTCACTGCTGTCAAGCTCCGAATGCAGCGTCATTTCCATCTCGCGCCGGCGCGAGCGCTCTGCGTCAGCAGATCTTATTTCTTCTGCAATATCATCAAGAAGCTTCTCGTCCGCACGGACGGTCGTCTGTATATCGTCTATTCGTTCATATATCGCGTCGCGTTCAGCTCTGGCAGTAAAATATGAATACATCCTGTCATTTTCCATGTATTTCATAACTTCATCATGCGATATTTCTATATTTTCAAGCTTTTTTATTTTTGCTTTTACCAGCTTAAGCGTTCGCTCAAGGTCCTGATATGTACGCACATTTTCGCGCAGCAGCTCTATGTTTACTTCTTTTTCATCGAGCACATATGAGTAAACAAAGTCCTTTATATTGTTTATCGGCTTAAATGCAAGTGCTTTCGGGATCAATGCAAAAAATCTGTCCTCAAGCCTGCCCAGCTTCTGCTTGAGCATGCGGCGCGTCTCCGCGCCCGTCTTGAACCAGTTGTTTTTTATAAGCTCCTTATTTGAAGACCTGAACTCAGATATCGATTTTGGCGAACGGCCTGACAGACGGTCAGAAAAAAACATATCATCTGACAGCCTTGCGTCATCTATGAGGTAGCGCGCTACGCTCTCCTGTCCTTCTGATGCTGAATCGATCACAGCGCCTGTTATAAAATACCTGTCTTTTTCTTCCTCGTAAAACTCAAGAGCTATATGGGCGCTGACGGCGCCTTCGCGTTCATACGGCCTGCTCTCACGGCCTGTTTTGCATCGCACATAGCCTGAAAGCCTTCTTTTTCCGTTTTCGTGCGCCGCCTTGTTAAAGTTTCCTGTCGAAGCTGTCAGCACGAACTGTACAGCATCGAGCAGCGTTGACTTTCCCGCGCCGTTTTCCCCGGAAATGAGCGTGGAACGCTCGCCGAACTCTACAGTTTCATCAGTAAAACGGTGCCAGTTAATCAGCTTCATACGCGTCAGTATCTTCATCTGTTCCGTTCCCCTTTCTGTAAAGCTGTATCCTGTCGTAAACAGCCTTTATATCATCCACCCTGACAGCCATCAGGATGGTATCGTATATCAGTATACGCGATTCCTCGCGCGACAGATCGCTGTCAAGGATCTCAACTATCTGCATCCTCCTGAAAAGACTCATGGCATTACGCATGGTCACGCGGTCTATCATCTTATCGCGTATACCGAAGCTCATAAATCTGTCCTGTATATCTCCGATATTTACTATTACTTCATCTGCTTCTGAAAGCTCGCGCTTCCTTTCATCATAAAGAGCGCGGAGCAGCAGCAGTATTATCGACTCCATGAGCTTGAGGTTCAGGTGATTGTAATTATGCGGATTCGTAAGCTGTACGACTCCGTATTCTTCATTTATCTCAAGCCTGAACCCCAGGATATCAAGATAATTTCTGAAAAGCTCTTTGTTTTTCAGAACAAAATAATAATCCGCGCGGTTCGCCGGATTCGCTTTGCTCAGAAAACACGAGCCAAGCAGCCTGCTGCATATCCTTCTGAACTCATCTTTATCCTTTTGCAGCATACCCTCATATAAGTCCTGCATTATTTTTTCCTCACTTTAAAATTTCTGAATCTATAGCCGTTTATCTCTGTTTCGGCTCTTTCCGGTGCTGCTGCGGACTGATATCCTGCACCGTCTTTTCCGGCCGCGGCGGCCGGCTCATCTGTTTCATATTCTATTATATATTCCATATTTTTCCTCTGACCGTAAAGTCTTACGTATATCAGCTTAACGAAGTCCTCAGGTGTTTCGAGCGGCATCTCCGATGCCTGTATGGACGGCCGGCCGTCAAGGCATTTCATAACATATTCATCAATATTTTTCGGGCTCAGTATCTGACCCATCTTCGCCGCCATGCGGCGCATCTTTTCACGGCGTACTGCCTCATCCGGCTCTGCTGCCTCTATCGGGTCAGGGCTGAAACGCCTGCGGCCCTCTACGGGCGCGTAAAACGAGCGTTCATCCATGAATGACGATCTGTATAATTTTATAAGGCCGTCAAGAAAACCCAGCTCATATATTCCGCCCGGATCAAGCCCTTTTCGATCCATCTCGCTGTTTATCTCCGATATGATCTCCTTGATCTGTCCTCTGACGTCCTCACTGTCGTTCAATATGAATTTCGCCCTGTTTACCGCCGATCTGAGATACTGCGTATTTTTCCTGTTTATCTCGTCAAGTATATCATCCATGTTCCTGAATGCTTCTATGATCTCATGCAGATACTGATACACATGCTCCTCAGCCTCTTCAATGCCGATCTCCTGAAGCTCTGCCAGCTCATCTGAGGCACTTTTTATGAATCCCATGTCGCGGCTGGCAGCCTCAAGGCGTTCTATTATCTCAGGCCTGTACTTTGAAACATTGTCCGATGTAAGCAGGCGATGATACGCCTTGTCAACTATATTTGTTATATAGTCATTAAACAATGTATCCATTATCTGTGATACGGTCACACGGCTCGTCAGCTCGTCTATGTAATGCTTTATGCTGGAATTCAGATTCTTCAGGCCGGTTATCAGCAGGTCGGTATTGTCGCGGATCTGCAGAAGTATCGTTCCCGGATTGTCGCTCTCGCTGCGAACCAGGTTATATATAACGTAGATGTAACCCTGATACTCGACCTTAACGCCATCCTTTATCTCAAGCAGCGTCTTTATCAGCTTGACCGCATAATCATGAAACACCGCGCGCTGCACATAGCTTTTGCCTGTCTCTATCTCTATCCAGCCGTAACGTTCAAGCCTGCGGAGTATCGCATTGGCTTTTCCCCTGCTGTCAGCCTCAATGAATTCCGGATCGTCCATCTCAGCCGCCTGCGTCTGCTCAAAATAATACTGAAGCTCGTCCACAAGTATATCGCGCTCAACGCCAAAAGAAAGCTGTTTATCCATAATGGAAAACAGCCTGTATATACAATCCCAGTACACGCGCCGTCCCGGCGCCGCCAGCGGCATAAAAAAATTTTCAGGTATAACTGAATACATAATAATACAACCCCGTTAACTATATTTCATTTTATATATTACTTATTAACAATCTTACTTTTTTAATTTTGCTGCGTTCTTTACAGCCGGTGACGGCTGCTGTGTATACAGTACATTTATTTGGATATTATGATACCATATCTTTCCTGCTGATTCTATGTGTTTGGTGGTTATTAGTTTATAATAAAGAAACTTGATAACCTGTACATTAAAACTGAAGCTGTTCATTTTCTTTACAATTTTTCACAATATATATACTGAATGTTCAGATTTAAATTTCCAGTAAAAATAATACATAAATGTAATCTAATATACTTATCACCTTATGAAAGCTCACGCTTTCAAAACAGATTTTCCAAGCGAATTTTATCCATTAATTTACATAAACATACCCATTCCAGTCCTCGCCTCCGGCAAGAATAATTTAAGATACATTATGTCAAATTATCGAAACATGGAAGGGAAGATAGTTTGCACAAAAATCACTAATTTCCCCTTCCGCAAAAGAATTTCTACAAGGAGGAATCAAAATGAAGAAAGTACTTTCAATTGTACTCTCTATCGCAATGGTTGTATGCCTCGCGCCTACTATGGCTTTCGCTGCTACAACTAGTGCTGCTGCAAACACTAACTATAGCGATGTAGCAGGTACTAATTGCGAGGGTGCAGTAAACGTACTTACAGCTCTCGGAGTTGTTGATGGTTTCACAGATGGAACTTTCAAGCCTGAGCAGACTGTAACAAGAGCTCAGATGGCTAAATTAGTCGTTACAGCTCTCGGCGTAGCTGATTATGCTACAGCTACAAAATCTAAGTATACAGATATGGGTAATGCAACATGGGCTATTCCTTATGTTGAATACGCTTCAAATCTGAATATCGTAAACGGCGTAGGTAACGGTAAATTCAATCCTAACGGAACAGTTACATACGAGCAGGCTGCTACAATGATCGTAAGAGCCCTCGGTTACACTGACCAGTGCAAGGAAATGAACGGTACATGGCCTGCGATCTACGTTCAGAAGGCTATGGCTCTCGGAATCTTTGAAGACGTAGTAAACGGTGGTGCTAACGGCGCTAACAGAGGCGATACAGCAATCATGCTGTTCAACGCTATCGACCTTCCTGAAGTTTATGCTGATGGCGATGGCGCTACACAGTATAAGAATGGTTCTACAGTATTCCAGGGTAATAATGGTCAGACATTCAAGGGCACTTCAATGCTTGCTACTCTGAATAAAGATGGCAACACAGATTATGGTATCTTATCAGCAAATCAGGCTGATAATGCAGTTGTAAATGTAAGAGATTATGTTGGTGCGGTTGGTAAGATCTATACTAATAAGGACGGCGATGTTCTTACAATTGGTGATCTTAAGACTACATTCCTTACAGGTACTGTAAACTCTAAGGGTGATGAATTCACTACAGCTGATGGTACTAAATATACTGTAAATAGTGATTCTTTCAGTGAAATTGGAACTGATGGTACTGTATATAAAGCTAAGGATGAAAAAGGAAATAGCATTACTACAATTCCGAAGTTTGTAAATGGTGAAGAAGACGGTACTCTTGCTAAGGGCACTAACGGTGCATTAGATAATATCGACCAGAACAAACAGGTTACAATTGCAGCTAAGGTTAGCGGCAAGACAATAACAAACATCTATTCAGAATCTGAATGGAAGAAGGGCCAGGGTACAACTACTACAGCAGGTGGTGTACAGAAGCTCTTTGAAGAATCTGACGCAACTCAGATTGCTAACAAGCAGAAGCTTGACAGCTATGAATTCAAAACTGATGATAATGGTAAGGTAGATACTACTACGTTTATTCTTACTGGTGTTGAATCATTAGATAAGATTGCTGAAGACAATGTTGTATATGTATACTATGGTCAGTCTCAGAAGATCAGAAAAGTAGAAGTTGGTACTAAGACTGTTGAAGGTACATTAGAATCATTCTCTAAGGGTACACAGAAGGCAGATGGAAATGTAGGTACTCAGGCTACATTCACAATTGCAGGTACTGCATATAAAGGTACGAACTGTGACTTTACTAATGGCGGAGATACTAATAATTATGCAGACTGGACTTTATCTGATGACGGCGATGATGTAGCACTTAGCGATTCTGTTAAGGCATATCTTGATGCTTCTGGTAAGATTTATCAGATTGAGCAGACTGCAGCTACTTCTTCAGACTATGCTTTAGTTCTCAATTATGAATTCTACACAAAGGAAAGTGGTAGTGTAGTTACAAAAGACGCTGATGATACTCTTAATGCAAAGACAACAGTATATGATCAGGCTGGTCTTAACGGAAATAACAGCTTAATCAAGGTGATGAACGCTAAGGGAGAAGTACTTACTCTTACTATGAAGGATGAAGCAACTGTAAATGCTACAGCTGAAGATCCTTTCAGAGTTGGTGATATCATAACTTATGATTTAAATTCTTCAAATAAGGTTAAGAGCATAACTGTAAAGGATGCTTATGTTCACAATGATGATGAGTATGATGTAACTTCAAAGGGTTACTGGAATGGTACTGCAATTAACGAATCTGCTGTAATATTCTCACTTGATAATTACAGCGGCTCTGGTAGTATTGATTCAGATAGCGTTGAAATTTCAACATTTGCCTCACTTAAGGGCTCTGATGATGTTGTAGTATATGCTAATGTACTTAAGAGCGGCAAGTATGCAGCAATGGTTGTTGGTAACGTAACATCTTCTGATATTACTTATGGTATAATCACGAATGTAACATCTGTTGACAGTGATACTTATAATGCTGATTATAAGGTTACTATGCTTGTAAACGGTGAATCTAAGGATTACTATGTAGACGATGACTGCACAACTACACCAGCTGAAGATACATTCTATGCGTTCAAGCTTAATGCGTCAGGTCAGATCAAAGACTTAGAAGTAGCAAAGACTGATGGTAAGTTCTTTAATGATACAAAGGCTACTGTTCTTGGTACACTTACAGCTACAGCTAATGGCATCAAGGTAAAGAACAATGTTGCTACAAGTGAGACAGCTGCTGATGCAAATAAGTCATTCACACTTGACTCAAGCGTTAAGTACTACAAGTACAGCAGCAGCAAATCAGCTTATGAGGTAGCTGATAAGTCAGACCTCACAGGTGCTGATGCAAACAAGGTTATCGTATTCCTCGATACTGATAAGGATGACGATAAGGATAAGGTTGCTGATATCGTTGTAATTGCTGATAATGCAGCTACAATTTTAGGTAACTTCGGTAAATAATAAAATAAACTAAATTATTTTATCACAATAAGGCTATCGTACTAATGCGATAGCCTTATACTATATCTATATACATAACATACGAATGCTATGGCATAAAATAACGGTACAGGATAGCATCAATGAATCAAATAAAATTCCAAACATTTACAAATAATAGATTGCTATATTTGTAAATAAATATAATAATTTAAGGAGATGCCTATGACATATAACAATAGAGAAAAATCGCTTTCGGAACAAGCTGCAGATGCTGGAATTCCTTTAAGGCAATTATGTGATATGCTTTTGAATAAAAAAATCACTTCAAACATAAATTTTCTTGGAGCAGATGAATTTAATGATCGTTTAGCTTATATACATTTACATTCAAATAATAATTTAAACAAAATATATAGTGAATTGGAAAGTCTTAATATTCAAGTCGAGTCATTAATTCCGTTTCTAAAGCAAGATCTTAACTATATATTTAAATCAAACAATAAAGATATTATATCATATATTTACATATTAAACAAATTTTATCCTATCTATCCAAGAAGTATTCATAACGATGATTATCCATTTATATTATAAAGATTCCATCAATAAAGGTCGTTCTTGAACCTATAGATTCTTTTTTTATAGACTTAAAAGAAATCGAAGATCTTCTATCCAACTATGATAACTTATATTGCGCATTTGGAGACTATGATTATTTTCAATCATTGTATAGTCGCTTAGAAGCAATAAATAATAAAAACATTAATTCCTGTACGCTCATTACCCGTTCTAAATTCTCAGAATTAAAAGATGCCATAAATACTATTATAATTTTACTTAATAAATACAGTGGTATAAGCCATTGCAAGGTTCTCTTCAAACCGACATATCTTCAAGATGATGTTTTGCATTACTTTTAAACTATGATAATAAGTCTGTAGATTGCAATAGCAGATTTATATAACTAGATGTACTTATAAAATAAATAAAAAATATTTTTTAATCTATTCAACGCATATTTCAGATATTTTGTGCAAAGCTTAAATCATAATGATATAATTTAAGAAAATATCTGAAATAATTTCATTTTCTTCGTAAAATTTCAGATAATTTCATCAAACAAGTTAAATCATAAGGAGAATCTAAAATGACAAGTGAAGAACTTTTAGAAAGATTATCTGAAATCCAACGCATGAAATGTGAAACGACCACTCTCGAATTAAAAGCTGCCGGAAAAGGAACTCCAACTAAGCTGTTCGATACACTTTCAAGCTTTTCGAATCAGGATACCGGAGGAGTAATAATATTCGGCGTAGATGAAAGTCACGATTTTTCGGAAGTCGGTGTTTATGATGCACAGGATCTTCAAAAACAGGTGAATAATCAATGTCTGCAGATGGAGCCTGTCGTTCGTCCGCTGTTCACTGTTGTTGAAAAGAATAGCAAATATTTTGTGTCAGCAGAGATACCAGCTGTAGATATTGCCGACCGCCCATGTTTCTACCGAGGCGTAGGTCGCATTAAAGGCTCATATGTCCGCTCCGGAGACAGTGACGAGCTTATGACAGAGTACGAGATATACAGCTATGAGGCATATCGCAAAAAATATCAGGATGACGTCAGGATAGTTGAAAGAGCAACTATGAAAGCACTTGATCAAAAGTTGCTGTCAAAATACATGGATGCGCTTAAAGACGGAAAACCTAATTTTTCAAGCCTTGATGATAACGTTATATATGAGCTCACAGGAATCACACGAAATAACGAGCTTACGCTCAGCGCCGTTGAGATATTCAGCCCGTACCCACAGGCGTATTTTCCTCAGATGTGCGTGATAGCGACTGTCATACCGGGAACACAGCCGGGAGATGCAGGAGAAAACGGACAGCGTTTTAAAGATAATAAAAGGATAGAAGGAAACATCCCACAGATGCTCGAAGCATCGCTGCAGTTTGTCCGCAATAATATGCGTACGGAAACGATCATATCAGATGACACAGGAGAACGTACCGACCGTACAGACTATCCGATAGCCGCCGTAAGAGAGGCTGTCCTGAACGCTCTGGTTCACAGAGATTACAGCATCCACAGCGAAGGTAAGCCTGTCCAGATCATCATGTATGATGACAGGATGGAGATAAAAAGCCCGGGTGGGATATATGGCAGGATACAAGTCGATCAACTGGGTAAAGTGCAGCCTGACACAAGGAATCCTGTGCTTGCAGGCGCACTGGAAGTGCTGAAGATAACAGAAAATCGCTATTCAGGAATACCTACGATAAGGCGTTGTATGCGAGAGTACGAACTGCCTGAACCTGTATTTGAGGATAAGCGAGGAACGTTTACAGTTAAACTCTTCCGTTCAGAAAGCCAATATGACCGCAGCAATACAGGCAGAAATAATATAAATATCGACCGAATAGACCACACACGCGAAATAGAACACGAATACCGTTCTAAATCAGATGCACTTATCAAATTCTGCGCGTCACCGCGCACAAGGAAAGAAATCAGTGACTTCTTAGGAATAAAATCCGTTTCATATGCTATGAGGATATATATGGAACCCCTTATATCTTCCGGAAAGATAAAATTGACGATCCCTGACAAACCGAAATCATCTAAGCAAAGATATATTGCAGTTTGATAAAGATTTACGAAGGTAGTATAAATGCCTCACTTTTAGTTTATCAGATTTTTTTAACATGTTCTTTTATCACACTTTTTGAGCCTGACACGACTATTTAAAAAGGGCTATTGCCGATCAGCAATAGCCCTTGGTATAACTAAATTTTCAGTTACTGTGCAGCTTTTACAGTTACTTTAACTTCAACTGTATCGCTAACAGAGTTTACAGTATCATCTGTAATAGTAATAGTTACAGTGTAAGTACCAGCTTCATCAGCAGTATATACTTTAGCAGCATCTGTTGTTACTGTAACGCCAGTTTTAGTTTCAACCGCAGCCTTTACTGCAGTATCTATAGCAGTTGCAGTAGCCTCTACTGTAGCAGCCTTTGTTACATCAGCAACGCTCTTAACAACTGATGCTTTTGCAGTAGCAACTCTTGCCTTTGCAGCAGTTAAATCACTGCTGAATAAAGCAGATTCAACGCAATCTTCTGCATCCTTATCAGAGATGTAGAGAACTGTATCCCAGTTGTTGCTGTCCTTATCAGTCTGGATAAGAACTACATATCCGTTGATGCTGATGTCAGCTGTAGAACCGATAGTCCACTTATCAAACTTCTTATTTGACTTAAGGTTAGCAACGTATACCTTAGCATCCTTGATTACCTGGTATGCACCATTAACCTTAACCTTTTCGCTATCAGCCTTTTCTACCTGGTAAGCCTTAAGATTTGCAAATGTAGCATCGCCAGTGTTAGTTCCGTATACAACTACCTTCTTACCGCTTACATCGTTCTTGCTGTCTGATACTTCATTCTTATATGTAGGAGATACAGCTTCAACGCTTCTGATTTCATCACCAGTCTTAGAGATATATACTAACTTATACTTACTGTTTTCATATGTATTCTTAGCCTGATCCTTAGTCATTGCATCTAGATCTGCACCGTTTGCAAGACCTACATACTGGTAAACGTCATCTTCTGATGAGTTCTGAGTATTGTAGATGCTGTTTATAACACCATAAATATCATTAGAAGCTGTCGCATCTGAAGTTACTAAGATAGCAGTCATATCAGACTTACTGTTTTCAAAGTATACAGCTGCAGTAGTTGAATCATCAGTCAGATCCTTAGCGGCAAGAACAGAGTAGTTATCCTTCTTTGCCTTAGCTGTGTCATTGTCAGCACCCTTATATTCAAATACAGCAATATTGCTTGCTACAGTCTTACCACCAATTACACCATTCTTATACTTAGTCTTAGTAGTTGTATTACCAGCAGCAGGTGCATTGATTTCAGTAATCTCATTCTTAGAATTCAGCTTATACTGAACGAGTGTGCCAACATTCATAGTAGCTTTTGCGCCATCCGCATCTTCCTTGAATGAGTAAACTGTAGATTCTCCGTTTGAAGTGAATAACTTAATCTTATATCCACCGTCAAATGTGCCATCTTTAGCAGCCTTAGTTAAAACAACACCATAAGAGTAGTTTGTTTCAGTTGCTTCCTGAGTATAAATCTTACCATCATAATCGAGGTAAAGAGTTACATCATCACCAACACCAAATTCAGTATTCTTTGTAGTGCTCTGGATGTCAGAACCCTTAAGCTTAGAGAACTTATAAACGTTGCCGTCTACAGTGTATTCAACCTTTGAAGCATCAGAGTTTGTCTTAACCTTTGTGCACTTACCTGTAACTACCTTAGTACCTACTTCTACCTTTGTGATAGTACCCTTCTTAGTGTCAGCATTGTCAGCATATACAGCTACGATGTTATCTTCCTTGATATCGGATAACTTGCTTACGCCTGAAAGGATAAATGCGCTTTCGTCAACGTTTGTGTCATCATCAAGTGGGAAGTCATATGATAAGAGTGACTTGTCTGATGTAATCTTCTTGAGCTGGCTTGCGCTTATCTGCTTAGCATCGTTTTCAGACCATGAAGCGATTGAGAAGATATCTGTGATCGTCTTACCTGAAACCTTGCATGCGATAGTGAAAGTGTTACTATCATCCTTGTCTGTAAATACCTTTGATCCTGCTTCAGCATTGTTTACAAATGCAGTTACCTTAGTATCAGCCTTTGTAGTTACTGCGTCAGATGCATTCTTCTGACCAGCGTTTGTAAATACAGAATAAGGCTTGTTTGCGATAGTGTACTTTGTACCATCTGCATCAAACTTACCGTCCTTGTCATAATCACCTGTAAGGAATGTAGTCTTGATATCGCTTACTGAGAGTACCTTACCTTCCTTATTGTAAACGAGCTTTGCAGCTGCGCCGATATAAGTCTTGATAGGTGTTAATGAACCATCTGCATCCTTTTCGTCAACGATATCATATGTTGAGTAACCACCCTTATTGAGTGTACCCATCATTGTGAGGTAACCAGTACCGCTCTTACCCTGGAACTTACCATTGTCAGTACCATTCTTTGGCTGAGTTACGCCATCAGCATCAGCATAAACCTGAGCAAGCTCAAGTGCATTGTAAAGCATGATTGCGCAGTCGCCTCTGTTAGCGCCTGTACCGATTGAGTAACCCTGAATGTCATCAAGGATACCGAGTGCTCTTGCCTTCTGAACGAAGACTGCAGGATATGTACCGTTCATTTCCTTGCTTGCAGTAGTGTAACCAAGTGCGCGGCAGAGCATAGTAGCTACCTGCTCATAAGTTACAGGCTTGTTAGGAGCGAACTTACTGTTTCCTACGCCATTGATGATTCCCAGGTTTGTAGCATATTCTACTACCGGGATAGCCCACTGAGCTGAACCCATATCAGTGTAGCTTGAATTCTTTGCTGTTGCGTATTCAGATACGCCGAGAGCTGCAACGATGAGCTTAGCCATCTGAGCTCTTGTAACTATCTGCTCAGGCTTGTATGTGCCGTCTGTAAAGCCGTCTACAACGCCGAGAGCAGAGAGTACGTTTACTGCACCCTCGCAAGCTTTGCCTTCTGTGTCGCTGTAAGCTGCATCAGCCTGAGCCGCAGAAGTAGTTGCAGCGAAAGCCATAGTAGGCGCGAGGCATACAACCATTGCGATAGAGAGTACAATTGAAAGTACTTTCTTCATTTTGATTCCTCCTTGTAGAAATTCTTTTGCGGAAGGGGAAATTAGTGATTTTTGTGCAAACTATCTTCCCTTCCATGTTTCGATAATTTGACATAATATAGGTTGAATTATTCTTGCCGGAGGC
>CAKQOE010000012.1 GCA_934255545.1 uncultured Clostridia bacterium
ATTTGATGCGGCTATGACACGAACATTTACAGGTATGCTCTCTGTACCGCCTATCCTTTCTATCTCTTTTTCCTGAAGGGCGCGCAGGAGTTTAGGCTGCATGGAAAGGCTCATTGCATTTACTTCATCCAGGAACATACTGCCGAGATGGGCTTTTTCAAATTTTCCGGCCTTTCCGCCCTTCAGACCGCCGGTAAAGCTTCCTTCCTCATATCCGAAAAACTCCGATTCCATGAGATTTTCAGGGATGGCTGAGCAATTTACGCGGACAAACGGAAATGCGCTGCGCGTGCTTACGTTATGTATGGCATGTGCAACGAGTTCCTTTCCTGTTCCCGTTTCTCCTTCTATAAGGCATGATGCATTAGAGGCTCCGGCTATGTATATCTGCTCTTTAACATCTTTTATTGCCCGGCTCTCGCCTATTATGCTGTCTGTGGTATATTTAGCGCCGCTTGCGTGTCGTTCATTGTTTTTCAAATAATCAAATTCTTCAAGCATCTGATCGAGCGACGCTGAAAAATTCTGTGCTTCGTCAAGATTATCAAATATAGATGAGATAAAACATCCCGATACGTTATTTTTTGAGCTGAATACAGGCTGATACTTCATTATCGCTGAAACATCCTTCTTATACGCTGTTTTTATAAACATTTCCCCGGAAATGATGCGTCCTGTGCGCAGAGCCAGCATTGCTCCCGACCCTTCTATCAGAGATTCTACATTTTTGCCTACAGCTTCATCTTCAGGTATTCCTGTCGCTTCGCACCATTTTTTATTTACATATTTGTAATTTCCGAATTCATCAGTATAGGCTATTATGCCTGCCTGATCCAGTACAGACAGTATGAATTTCGCTTCTGATTTTTTTCTTTCCATTCTTATTCCTTATACAATGCCAGTATCGATTGCTTTATTCTAACTAAGATGCAATGTGTTTATGTGTAAACTTATATTAGCATATCATGTAAACATTAGCTATCACTTTATTAACATACAGCAACGGCTGTACGGCAGGCGGATGCCTGCGTAAAAAAAGCGAAACAGCTTTTAAACCGTTTCGCTTTTCTGGTATTATTTGTATTGATCTGGCATAATATTTCTATTACTGACTGATGGTCAGCTATTTCATTAAATCGCAGATGTGATTTGAGAATGCTACAGGATCTTCTACAGTAAGTCCGCCGATCAGAGCAGCCTGGTCGTAAAGGAGTGATGTGAATATTCTGAGCTTATCCTCGTCTCCGGACTTGAATGCAGATGTGAGAGCATTAAATACAGGATGATCCGGGTTTATCTCGAGGACTTTCTGTGACTCTACCTTTTCCTGGATAGGCATAGAATTCATAACTCTTTCCATCTCGATAGATACATCACCGTCTACAGCAAGGCATACAGGATTGCTCTTCAGACGCTGTGATATCCTTACTTCCTTTACACGGCCTCCGAGCATTTCCTTCATCTTTTCGAGCATATCCTTGCTCTCGTCCTTCTTCTTTTCGAATTCCTGCTTTTCCTCTTCAGTTTCTTCGAGTCCGAGGTCTTCACCTGCAGCTGAACGGAAAGGCTTATCCTGGAAGTCTCTTATCATTCTGATCAGGAAGTCATCGACTTCATCTGTCATGTATAATACTTCGTAGCCCTTATCGAGCAGTATCTCTATCTGAGGAAGCTTTTCTATGTGTGATATGTCCTTACCTGTTGCATAGTAAACGTACTTCTGATCTTCCTTCATTCTTGAAGCGTATTCAGAAAGCGTAACGAGCTTCTTCTCTGATGACGAGTAGAAGAGAAGCAGATCCTGAAGTTCATCCTTAAGCTGACCGAAGCTGTTATAAAGACCAAACTTTATCGAAAGTCCGAAATCCTTGAAGAACTTTTCGTAAACTTCTCTGTCAGTGTTGAGCATTGACATAAGTTCGTTCTTTATCTTCTTTTCTATATTTTTTGCGATATTCTTTACCTGCCTGTTCTGCTGCAGAGTCTCTCTTGAGATGTTCAGGTCAAGATCCTGAGAATCTACGATACCTCTTACAAAGCCGTAGTAGTCAGGAACGAGGTCTGCACAGTGATCCATGATAAGTACGCCGCTTGAGTAAAGCTGCAGTCCCTTTTCATAATCAGGCGAGAAGTAATTGAACGGAGGTCTCTTTGGTATAAACAGCAGAGCTGTGAATGAAGACGCGCCCTCTACGCTGTAATGTATAACTCTGAGCGGTTCTTCCTGAGCATAGAATTTTTCCTTGTAGAACATCGCATACTGCTCTTCTGTGATCTCGCTCTTGCTCTTCTTCCAGATAGGGATCATGCTGTTCAGAGTTTCGATATCAGTATATGTCTCGAACTGATTTTCTTCTCCGCCTTCCTTTGGTCTGCTCTTTTCAACTTCCATCTGGATAGGGTATCTGATGTAATCAGAGTATTTCTTTACGAGTGAACGGAGTTTGTAATCGAACAGGTACTCATCGTAATTTTCATCAGGAGTATTGTTCTTGATGTGAAGTATGATCCTTGTGCCGTGACCTACCATAGCACTTTCGAGTATAGTATATCCGTCAGCACCTTCAGATTCCCACTGCCAGCATTCTTCTTCACCGTATTTTCTTGAAATAACAGTTACCTTATCTGCTACCATGAACGCAGAATAGAAACCTACGCCGAACTGACCGATTATATCTACATCTTTTCCGTCTTCTATAGATTTCTTGAATTCGAGTGAACCGCTGCGGGCGATAGTACCGAGGTTCTTTTCAAGTTCTTCCTTGTTCATACCGATACCGTTATCGATAATTGAAAGTGTTCTTTCCTCAAAGTCTGACTCAAGGGCGATATAGAAATCATCTCTTGACATGCCCTCAGGACCTTCGTAGTAAAGTTTGTCGATAGCATCGCTTGCATTTGAAATAAGCTCTCTTAGGAATATTTCCTTATTTGTGTAGATCGAATTGATCATCATATCGAGCAGTTTTTTTGATTCTGCCTTGAACTGTTTCTTTGCCATAATATGCACCTCTTTGTATCTTATAATTTAATATTTTCTGTAAAATCTGGAATGTTTACATATATCGAAGCCTGTGCAGTATAGTTGCTGTATCGAGCTTCGGTTTGTTGTGTTAGCACTCACCATTAACGAGTGCTAACATTTATTATAATCATATGAATGCAAAAATCAACCCCAATAATAATATTTTTATACGATGCCTCACGGCATCACAATATATTACTCCGATATATCCTATCCCTGTCAGATAAGATCGTCATTTATATTATTTTAAACCTGACTATACAGAAAAAGCGCCCACCGCAATATGCGGCAGGCGCCCGAAAATCATTTATTAAATATAATATTATTCAGCGTCAGCAAGTCTTGGCTCTACATAGTCAGCGATCTTTGCATCATAGTTATGATCAGCGATTGCCTTGTCGAAGAAGTCGAGAACTTCATCAGTTGTGCCAGGGAAATCCTTCATGAGGCTTCCTACGTGAGTTCTTACGCCGCCTGATCTGCCCTTATCTACATAACGAAGATCAAACTTGAAACCATCTCTTTCGAGGATAGCATACTGTGAATTATTCTTTGAATCGATCTTGTACTTAGCCTTATAACCTCTGTGTTTGCAAGCTTCTACGATTTCATCCATTGTGCAAGTCATTTTAAATAACCTCCTTAAAAATACAATAGTATAATGAGTCATGATTATAGATCATATATGAAACACTTCATATACAAATATCTCTCTCACAAGGAAAGATTATACCACATTTATTTTAAATATCTACCTTATTTAAGAATTTTTTTTAATTTATATTGCCGGTTTTAGTTGGTATTAGTCATGTATATATTATTTTTATGTATGTCTGAATTTAATTTGTGTGCATATTGATTCAATATCATATATATTTATGCACACTATATGCAGTGATATCTCCTGCACTTTTATCTTTTTTTAACGGTCACAATGATCCGATTTCAGAATAGTATAAAGAAACCGGAACTTTAAGTAAAATAAAAGGAGGAAAATATGAACTGTTTTTCAAACTGCCACCCTGTATACCCTCAGACAGCAGGCTCAGGCTGCAGCAATGGCTGCGCTCAGGGCTGCGTCTCACCTGACACAAAAGATAACTGTTGTAATGCTTCAAACCTCTGTAATTTTGACGGTGACATGTCAAAAGTGGTTTCCGAGCCTATATACGTTCAGAAAATATATGATGCCGTACTTTTAAATCTTCAGGGACTTAAGACAGTCTCTGAACAGCGCTTCACACCATCTATACCTTCAGGCTTCCGTATAGCCGGCATATCTGAAATAAAATGCAGAAAATTTTTTAATCCGGCTAATATAAACGATCCTTCAAATATGAAGATCACAGCCAACACGACAATATCAGGAGCCAGCTTTGTATGTGACTCCAACGGAGAAGTGTGCGTGACAGGACCTGACGGTACTCTTTCTGAGCGCCTGCTTTATACTGATACTTCTTCGTGCGACAGCAATGAAAGAGGCACTCCTGTCTTCGGAACTCAGAAAGTCTGCATATCAGGTCATGTAATAGTTACGCTCGATCTTATACTCATAGATAACTTCGGGCGCGAGGTCAGCTTCCCTGTAACAGCCAACGTAAATATCGCGACGCCGGCGTCGCCTTTGCTTCTTACGAGCTTTTTTGAAATGTGCATGCCTTCTGTATTTGATACGGCATTCCTGCCCAGGTTTACCGAGTTGTGCAATGTAGGCTGTGAAACTCGTCTTGCCACGAACAGTTTCGGAAGAGATCTCAATGTGAATGCTAACGGAGAAGTCTCTGCCAACCTTATAATAGCGCTTTGCGTCAACTGCGAAAAGAAGATCATCGTTCCTGTGCAGCTCTGCGTGCTTTCTACAGGATTTGTAGAGCTTTCGCCTAATACATCTCAGGTATGCGCAAACTTCCCGCAGCTCTTCCCTAATCAGATAAACGGCTCTGACGAAGATGTCGATGCTGATGCTGACGATAATAACTGTGATCAGAACTGCAGGCCTGCCTGCCCGCCTCCGTTCACACCCGGCCCGTGCTGCCCTCCGCCGCCGGGATGCTGTGATCCGTTTCCTGTGATCGGATAGTATTATTTAAAAAATAAAATATTGTTACCTTGTATTTAGGCGTCCATATCCAGAGCTCCGTCAGGAGCCCTGGATCCTATGGATATTCCAGTAAAGCCGTCTATTGTCAAATGTTATGCTGTATTCCGATATCTTATCATTGCCTCCACTGTACCTTGCGCAGAATATTATTTTTTTATCTGTAATGCCTGAACCCCATCTCAGCATCATATCTTCAGACCATATACTGCCCCGGTATATTCCCTGCTCCGCAGGTTCAAGCTCATATTCTTTATCTTCTTCACCTTCTATCCACGCTGTGACCTGTGCGGGCAAACCCTCAACATCGGCCTTCAGCATGATACGTTCACCCGGCCAGAATACGTCATGCTCACGCCCGGCATATTTCCTGTTTTCCTCCCATTTATCTGTATGATATACAGTGCCTTCAATATTTCCACGGCTCACTACATTAAAAATCATACTGTCAGTTCCTGTTCCTGATTGGCTTGTAACAATACATACAGCTTTATATCTGCCGCAGGCGGCAGCAGGGATGATATTATTTATTGTTATATTTTCATATTTTCCATTTGATGCATTTATGTCAGATATTTTTTTATGCCGGACCATATCTTCGCCGAGATAAATACTCGCTTCAAGAGTCAGCTGCTGCTTCAGTGCATCGTCAACAGCTATTTCAAGCCCTACAGGCTCACCCTCATAAAGCTGCGACGGAACAGTCTTTATATACCTTATCCAGGGAGCATCTGCTATACCGCCTACGTAAAAAGTGAGAAATACATGGTTACTTTCTCTGTCATAGCCGGGATCTCCGCCATCTTCAGCTCCACCTGTCGTATCATCTATCTGCCAGTGTTCTACAGTATATTTTCCGTCTTTATAAAATCTTGTTACAGGCTCATTTAATATTATTCCGCTTTCCGATGTTATATTACCTTCTCTGTCAAGGATAACTGCTGCGTTTTCAAACTCACCGTCATTTGATGGAGTATGAGTATATTTCCAGAAGGACTGCTTTGACGGATCGTCTTCATAATCCCAGTAGTTTATATCATATTTTATAAACTGGCCTTTCTGAAATATTTTTATTTCATCATTTTCATCACTGTTCTCTGCATCATGCTCAAGGCTGACTCCATCCTGTTTCCATTTTCCATATGTTCCAACATCAGAAAAATCATCCGATGCTATATAGATCTTTCTTCCGTCCTGGATGGTATATATCGCAAAATCATATATACGTGAAATATTTTTGTCCAATTTTAATCTGAAAGCAGTTTTTCCACTGTACATATTTTCTCCAAGAAATAATGTTTTTTCTGATCCTGCCGACGCCTTCAGAAAATTATGTTTATTTATAAGCAGATTGGTATCATCTACTATATACATCTGAACGTCTGAGAAATTTCCCCATGTTCCTCTGTATGAATTAAATGATGATCTGAAATGGCGTTCACCTGAAAATACCGGTATACTGTATATCCACTCTGCAGGTATATGGCTCAGTGCAAAGTTAAAGGTCTGCAGCGTTCCATAGTGGCTGCATCCTGTAAACTCATCCATTGAATAGCTTACACTGTATTTTGCCTTAGTATATGAATTTAATTTTACAGTTGAGCCTACAGCTTTTTTGCCGGCAGGTATTTTTATATACAGATTATCATAGTCATCTTCTTTTACTCTTTCCGTATTATCGACTTCTCCCGGTTCTCCGCGCAGATATGAAACATTCTTCATTTCTCTATAAGACGTAACATTTCCCGGTGTCTTAAAGCTTCCTGAAACTTTATACACATTTCCTGTTTTATTAGAAACATTTTCTTCTGAAATAATATTTATCTCGGCAGATCCTTTTTTTATGTACGATAATTTAAGATCATCTATATAAGTATACGTGATCATTTTGCCGCCATATCCACCTGTATAAAGTTTTATCTCATGCTTTCCGCTTCCAAGTATATATGGATGAGTATATGTTCCGTTTCCTGTTATGCCAGGTGTTTCTTCCCATCTTACGCCGTCTATCTCAACATAATTTGAATTTATCTTACCTGCGCTTTTGTTATTAACAATAATATAATCAAATGATATCACACCTTGTTTTCCCGCAGGTATCTCAAATGAAATAACAGATGTATGATCTACGCCTACATTGCTTTTTCCGGTGTATGAAGCATAGCAATCAGTGTAAAGTCCTCCTGCATACGTATAATCCCGGATGTTAAAAAAGCTGTTTAATGAGTCATCATCAAAATCCTCTATCTCGTAATCATAAACAGAAAATGACTCTTTATCATATGTTTTTTCCGGCAGAACAGGTAATGTTCCATGCGAAATATCAGTAATATTTTTATTTTCACTGTCAGATCTTACAGTATATTCATAATAATATTCTTTATTGTCATCCAGCTGTATCTCACGTTCTATAAAGCCGTTCTCAGATTTCACATTTACAGAAGAATATCCTTTTTGATCAATTTTATTTTCACTTACAGATCTTACGATTTCTGTAATGTAATCGTCTTTTTCGCTTATATATTTTACAGTATCAGTATCGTTACCACTGTAATTTCCTAATATATATACGATATAGCCTGCTTTTGAGATTTTTTCCATAAGCATATTTTTTTCATCAGCAGACAGTGAATCGATCATCTCATCATTTTTTATCAACATTATTTTATGATCTGTCCCGGAGCCGTACTTAACGTTCTTCATCATAGCTCTGTAAAATATTTCATAAGCAGTACACGGATGTTTTACAATGTTATTATCAAGTGAAGCTGTCCCGACATACTGAGAATTACGCCCCGTATGTATCACAGTATATATATCTGACCTTCGAGCATATTCACTGAAGCTGCTGCATCCTGCCAGAAGTGAGCCCTTTGAAGCCGCCCCGCTTTGCAGATCAAATGTCAGATTCGTACATCTTTCAGGGTATCCATGCGAGGGACCGTTTCCCCATGTCTGGTTATATATCCATGTACAAAGCCCTCCCACTGTTATATTTATTTTTCCACCATTTTCAATACTGTATATTATCTGATCATATACAGCAGGATCACCGTTTTTATTTGATATCCGCACTTTACTGTTATAAGTTGAATCTGCGCCGAATACTTCAACCTCTACTTCATCATGCCCGTCATACGATATTGCCGCATAATTGTATCTTCCTATGCTGTCAATTACAGGAAATACTTTCATACGATAGCTGTTTGTTCTGACTTCCTGCTTCAGCATCCGGTCATCGCCGTTATATATCTGTATAACAGTTTTATAATTATATAATAAAGAATTTACATTATCATTATACATTGCTGCATCAACATGTATCAGTGCTGTGCCATCAACATCTATGCCTGCTACATCCAGCACAAGATCTGAATTTACTTTTTTCCCGGCTTCCCTGAACAACTTTGAATCAAGCTTTCCTATATATTTTTCTGAAATTTCGCCGCTGCCTGTATCTAGCATAAGTTTCATTATGCTTCCCTGCGGAGTTCTGTAATACGAATTCACAAGTCCGCTTACTCGCCTTGAAGCTCCTGACACACGTCCCTTCCAGACTTTTGAAACGCTTCCGTCCCTAAGCGATATACCAAATATTCCATTATCACAATAAGTATATATGATATCGTCTCCGACATAATTGTATTCACCGAGCTCATAATCTATAACAGTTACCGGAACGCCTGATTTTTTTGACATTACAAGCGTTTTTCCTGATGAAACGATATACAGATATTTTTCTGAATCATCCTGATACATAAATGCTCTTGAAACATTCATTTTAAACAGATCCGATGTGATCAGATAACTCCATACTTCTTTTCCATTTTCAGCATTAAACGCTGTAAGAGTAAAAGGCTCTTCGGGACGCCCTTTGTCAGGATCGCTCCATACTGCATCCATACAATACATATTACTGTTATCAACAGCATAAAGATCACATTCAAATGATGTAGAAGCTCCGTTATATCCGTAATCGCCTCTGTGGCTGAAGCATTCCTCAATGTCCGCACCAGATGAAGATACCCTGGACATATCTGCATTTTCAAACAAAATATCAGCTTCTGTACCCGCAGACATGAATTTTTCAAAAAAAACGCTCTTTAATGTCTTTTTCATCCTCGTCCTTATCTGATATTACGATAATATCCGCCTTTTTCAGGCTGTGCGCGCCAACAGACACATGCGGAGCTATATTTATAACCTCGCACTTTTTTTCAGTTTCATCGCTGAGCCTTCGCATTGACGCAGTATATTCATCCATCGTGCCTTCAGTCCATACATCATGCACTATGAGCTTAACGTAAAATACACCTGTTCCGTTTTTTCTGAAGCTTATACGCGCGGCGCTGCCGTCAGAAAGATCCGTATACCCAGGCTCCTTTTCTATCGGTCTGAAAGCGCTGTCGCCTTCATACTTCACAAACCATTCACGTTCAAGCGAGTCGCCGTCTGTCTGGCTTACATCCTCAGCAGTAACAACAGCGTAACGGCTTTTTTCCTCTCTCGTATATTTCTCTGACATATCTATAGCTGCAACCGGTGCTTTATCAGTATATATTGTAAGATCATCCTGAAATGTATGTTTATTTTTTCTTGAATCCACAGCAGTTATTTTATATGAAAGATCAGTATCATATTCAAACATGCTCATAAATTCAATACTTCCGCTTACAAAACATTTTTCTTCATCAACGCTGCATGAAAGATCCCGCGTGATAATATGCGCGCTCTTAGACACTTTTCCATTTTTATTTTCAAGTAAATTTACAAGTATTTTTTCTGATCCTTTATCTGCACTGATCTCCAAGTCTATACTTTCGACCGGATATAAAGGATTCTGAGCCGTTTTGAATTCTATCCTCTGCAGCCTGTTCTGTTTTTTAGCTCCGCCGGTAACACTGATAGTTTCAGGCGCCTTATCTATACTTATACGCTGCTTTTTAGCATATATATAATCATCTCTTACATAAATACGCATTTCAAGCTCATAGCTTCCGGGTTTACTGAAAACAGCATTTCTCTGATACCTTTCACATTTCCCCCTGCGTATAGATACAGATCCGCTTTTTTCATCATCAGTTACATTAAATTCAAGCCTTACGCTCCCGTCATCATAAAGATCCTTCATTTCTACACGTTTACCGTCAACAGTGTATTCCGATGCATCACTTAAAAGAACTGTATGTCCTTCATAAGCCACATACGGCATATTTATATGCGGAATAACATTTATGCTTTCACTTGCAGCATGAGCAGATACTATATCGTTATCATCATTGCTGATATTTGCAGCGTAAATGCCAACTCCACTTTTTTCATCATTTAATGATCCACTGTCTGAATCACTATGCGCGACATCATTTTCATCTTTCTCAGCTTCATCGTTGATGTCAGGCTCTAAATAATCTTGTTCGTTCAAAGCGTCGCCCGGCGCCGCTATAGCACCTGACGACGGCTCCGCCGACTGAAAAAGCATAAGAGCGCACATAAAAATGCACACATAAGCCCTGAGCTTTTTTCTCCCGGGACCTTTTCTCTTCTTCCCCATACTCCTAACCATTCCTTTCTTTTAATTGCAATATTTGTATATAGATTACATATATTTACAAGGAATGTCAAGATTATTTTCTAATAAATGTAAATCAAAATATATTTTAATGATCCACGCTGTGACTCCTGCGCGCGCCCGGCGCGCGATATCATCGCTGATCAGATATTCACACAAGCTGTAAACTGTATAACTGTATGCTTAAATTATTACAAAAAGAAATGACCGCCGCACATGCTTGCACATGCGCGGCGGCCTTATCCAATTCCCAAATATATTTATACGGTTATTTTGTTCCTATGTCCTTAGCAGAAAGAACCTGATCATGCATAGCATTTCCAGGAGGGACTATCGGGAACACGTCACGGTCTGAATCTATATCACACGTGATGACATTTCCCTTACCGCTTGCAACTGCCTTTTCAAGAGCATCCTTCAGACCGTCAAGAGTATTAACTCTGTAGCCGTCGAGTCCGAATGCTTCAGCAAGCTTGACATAATCGATAACGTCAGGAAGCGTAGTTGAAGAATATCTCTTATCAAAGAAAAGCTTCTGCCACTGGCGTACCATTCCGAGAACGTTGTTCTTGAATACTACAGTTATGATAGGAAGCTCCTGTGCAGCTACAGTCGCGAGCTCATTGCAGTTCATCCTGAAGCTGCCGTCGCCGGTAACATGTATGACCTGAGTGTCAGGGTTTCCTATACGAGCGCCTATCGCAGCGCCGAGACCGAATCCCATAGTTCCGAGTCCGCCTGATGTGATAAAGTGATTAGGCTTTTTGAACGGCCAGAACTGAGCAGTCCACATCTGGTGCTGACCTACATCAGTAGCAACGATCACGTCATCGCCAAGCACATCGTGCATAACTCTGAAAATGTTCTCAGGAACAAATTCGTCAGGAGCTGCAGTTGAAGGCTTTCTGAAAGAATCTATCTTTGCGAGCCATTCAGGATGCTCACTGTCTGAGATCTCTGAGATCACTTTATCGAGTATGACATTTATATCTCCTACAAGAGCGCTGTCTACCAGTACATTTTTATCTATCTCTGAGTTATCTATGTCTATCTGGACTATCTTTGCGTTTTTTGCAAAGCTGTTTACATCGCCTGTAACTCTGTCACTGAAACGAGCGCCTATAGCGATAAGCAGATCTGAGTTGTACACAGCCTGATTTGCTTCCTTTGAGCCGTGCATCCCAACCATTCCGAGAGACAGTTTATGATCCCTGGGGATAGCTCCGAGATTCATAAGCGTTGAAACAACAGGGATATCAGCTTTTTCAGCAAGCTTTACGAGCTTGTCCGAAGCCTTTGCTGTTATAACGCCTCCGCCTGCGTATATGAGCGGGCGTTCAGCCTTGTTGATGCTTTCAGCAAGAGCATTTATATCCGCTTCTGTAAAAAGCTCAGGCGGTTCTGCCGGCGGAGCCGGCGTCTCCGGAGTGTATTCGCATAATTTTACCATCAGATCCTTAGGAACATCCACAAGGACCGGACCCGGACGTCCGCTCCTTGCGATGTTGAAGGCTTCTCTTATGCATTCTGCTATATCCTCAACACGGCTCACAAAGAAATTGTGCTTAGTGATAGGGATAGTTATACCTGCGATATCGACCTCCTGGAAAGAATCCTTTCCTATGAGGCTCAGCGGGACCTGACCCGTGATAACGACCATAGGGATGGAATCCATAAATGCTGTCGCTATACCGGTAACAGTATTAGTAGCGCCCGGACCGCTCGTAGCAAATGCGACGCCGACCTTTCCCGTCGAACGGGCATAACCGTCCGCAGCGTGAGTCGCTCCCTGCTCGTGGCTTGTGAGCACATGTTTTATTTCGTCTCTATAATCATATAACGCATCATATAATGGCATGATCTGTCCGCCCGGGTATCCGAATATAGTATCTACGCCCTGTTCGCGCAGACATTCCATTATAATTTTTGAACCTTTTATTTCCATTATTAAACCTGCAAAGTTGTTATGACTAAAGCTGTTACTTTTAAAATTATTGCTTTTAAAAGCTATTACTTTTCGTCGCTCCAGCAGTACATCTTTCTGAGTTCCTTACCAACTTCTTCGAGCTGATGAGAAGCGTGGATCTTTCTTGAAGCGAGGAAGTGCTGTCTGCCTACCTTGTTTTCCATGATGAAGTTTCTTGCGAAAGTACCGTCCTGGATCTCAGAGAGGACCTTCTTCATTTCCTTCTTAGTATCCTCAGTGATGATCCTCTTACCGATCTCATAGTCACCGAATTCAGCAGTGTTAGAGATAGAGTTTCTCATTTCAGTGAAGCCTCCATGATAGATAAGGTCAACGATGAGCTTCATTTCATGGATGCACTCGAAGTAAGCGTTTCTTGGGTCATAACCAGCTTCAACGAGAGTTTCGAAACCAGCCTGCATGAGGGCAGTTACGCCGCCGCAGAGGACAGCCTGTTCACCGAAGAGGTCTGTTTCTGTTTCTGTCTGGAATGTAGTTTCGAGGATAGCTGCTCTTGCGCCGCCGATACCTGCGCCGTAAGCTAAAGCAAGATCCTGAGCCTTACCTGTAGCATCCTGATATACAGCTACGAGGCAAGGAACACCCTTACCTGCAACGTATTCGCTTCTTACTGTGTGACCAGGTCCCTTAGGAGCGATCATAGTAACATCTACGTCAGCAGGTGGTACGATAGTCTGGAAGTGGATGTTGAAACCGTGAGCAAACATGAGCATATTGCCAGGCTTGAGGTTTGGAGCGATGCTTTCTTCATATATAGCCTGCTGCTTTTCATCAGGTGTAAGTATCATGATGATGTCTGCAGCGGCAGCAGCTTCAGCAGCAGTAGCAACCTTAAGGCCTGCTTCTTCAGCAACCTTCCATGACTTTGAACCCTCATAAAGACCAACAACAACATCTACGCCGCTTTCCTTAAGGTTGAGCGCATGAGCGTGACCCTGGCTGCCGTAACCGATGATAGCTACAGTTTTTCCGTCTAAAAGTGAGAGATTACAATCATTCTGATAAAAGATCTTTGCCATTTTCTTTTCCTCCATTGTAAAAAAGAATTTATTAATAAAATAATTTTATCTAGCAGTTTAAAGTTTATTTCTCTTCTGCCGCATGTATATAAACCGGTCATACCAATCGGCTTACAAGCTTTATTTTTCAACAGATGCAAGTTTCGTAAAATCACATCTGCCGAAGTTTTAAGCAAGTATACCGCAATAAACGGAATATATCAATAATATTAAATAAAGTTAATAAAAATAATTTCAAAAGCCGCATCCCTCACGGGATGAGCATCCGGCGCCGCAGCGCCGAAACAGTGATCCGCCGGGCGGATCGTCAGGATATTGCAGCGGCCATCCAGTGTTTACCGGCCGCCCTTCCTGAAGCTGTAATAATCACGGTCCAGGTAATCGCATCTGCTTCCCTGAGCCGACCCGCGGCTCTCAAGCCGCTCTGTTATCATGTCGCGTATGCGCCACCAGCTCATGCCCCAGTTGCAGAAAACGGTGTTTTCTTCAGGGGCTCTGCTCACAAGGCGCTGCACTGCCATATCAGGCGATATGTTTTCAAGAAACATCACTGCGCGGTCAGCGTATTCTTCCGGAGAAATTATGGTAAACTCGCCGGCTTCGTACCTGCGCGCAAGCTCGGTGCCCTTCTCTATATAAAGAGAATGCAGCTTTACCTGCTCTACTCTGAGCGCAGTCAGTATCCTGGCCGTTTCGACAGCGTTTATGTCATCGTCCCACGGGAGATCGAGTATGACATGCGCGCACACTTCGAAGCCGAAGCTGTGTATACGCAGCACTGCGTCTATGAACTCCGCAAGACCATGTCCCCTGTTTATCTGCCTCAGCGTATGCGGATCTGAGCTTTGAAGTCCGAGTTCTATGCATACATCACAGCCTGACGCCTCTGAAACGTCTCTTATAACGCTCAGATACCTGTCAGATATGCAGTCGGGACGCGTCGATATACATATCTCGACTATGCCTTCTGCTGATGAAGCTTCTTCAATATACCTGCGCAGATCCTCAAGCGGCAGATATGTGTTTGAAAAATTCTGAAAATATGCGGTGAATTTTGCAGCTCCGTATCTTTTTCCTATATATTCCATATTTTTAACGAGCTGATCCATTACTGACAGTGTGTCAGGAAGATTTTCAAAACCCGCTCCGGCCTCGCCGCAGAATGAGCATCCGCCGGTGCCTATCGCGCCGTCCCTGTTGGGACACGACACTGGTATATTTACCGGCAGCTTATAAACTTTTTCACCGTATTTTTCACGCATTGCTTCAGCATAGCTTCTGTATAATGACATTTTCACCTGCCTGTCCGCGGCACCGGCCGCGATACAACATGATATAAATGATATAAAAAGAGCCGCCTCTTTATAGAGACGGCTCTGATGGTCTTTTGATTAAGTACGCTTTACTTGTTTATGATCTCATACTGTCTTACTGATGCGTCAAGATCTTCAAGATCTGCGCTCAGGCTTACCATGAAATCAATAGAATACTTCTCTGAAATATTCTGGAGCTTCTTGAGGAACTCAGGAAGATCACGGACTGTTATGTCTGCATGCTTTAATATGCTGTCGATGAAAATCTCCTGGATATCATAGTTAGAACTGATAATGCCGTATATAAATCCGATATATTCATCGATGTTAGTCACATATTCAAACTCGTCCATAACGATCATTCTGATCTCACGATCGAGGTCATGCTTCAGTCTGTCATCCTTGATGATGAATACGATGCTGCCGTCCTTTTCATGGCTTGCCTGGTTAGCGGCATCTACCATCATCTTTGTTTTGCCCGTTCCCTTACGTCCTACGATAAGCTTTACCATCTGTAGTCGCCTCCTTTTCTAATTAGTACACTAACGGATTAACCTCATTATACTATCTCGAAAAGAAAAGAACAATATAAAAAAATATTTAATTGTAAAATTTTACTTGCTATTTCACATCTTTACATTAAAGATGCTCCGCTTTGCCTTCGGCAGTCAGCCTGAGCTGTCCGCACGCCGCCGAGATATCGCTTCCAAGCTCGCGTCTTACCGTTACTTCTATCCCTTTTGAAGAAAGTACGGCTGCGAACTTTTCCGCGTGTTTCCTGGCGCTTCCTCTGAAATCCTTTTCGCTGACGCGATTTAAAGGTATAAGGTTGACGTGGCACAGCATACCTCTGAGCCTTGCCGCAAGCTGGGCGGCATTTTCCATAGAATCGTTCACTCCCTCTATGAGAGCGTATTCAAAGGTTATCCTTCTGTGAGTCTTTTCTGTATATTTCCTGCATACAGAAAGCAGCTCGCTCATCGAGCAGCTTTTCGCAACCGGCATCAGCTTCAGCCTGATCTCATCAGACGGAGCATGAAGCGATACTGCGAGATTTACCTGCGGCATATCGTCAGCAAACCTCATTATCTTTTCAGTGAGGCCGCACGTTGATACAGTGATGTTTCTGAGGCTTATATTAAGCCCCCTTTCTTCATGAAATATATTTAATGCGCGGATAAGCTCGTCGTAATTGTCGAACGGTTCACCCGTTCCCATAACTACTATATGGCCTATGCGCTCGCCTGTGTCTCTTTCCATCGCAGACACCTGGTCGATCATCTCGCCGGCGTTGAGCCCGCGCTCAAGACCGTTTATGCCTGAAGCGCAGAACGCGCATCCCATGCGGCAGCCAGCCTGCGATGATATGCAGGCTGTATTGCCGTACTTGTATTTCATGAAAACACTTTCCACAGCGTGGCCGCCGCGCACGCCGAACAGGTATTTTTTTGTGCCGTCAGAAGCAGATTCCTGCTTTCTCAGCAGCTGAACTGAATTTATCTCAGCGCAGCTTTCAAGTTTTTCTCTCAACGGCTTCGACAGCTCTGTGATCTGCTCAAAGGTATCGACCCCCTGATACAGCTTTCTGAACACCTGATCCGCGCGGAATTTCTTTTCGCCTATTGACTCAAAGAAGCCGCGCATCTCATCATATGTCATATTTTTGAGCTGCTTAATGCCGCTTTCGCCGCCGATACTGTTCACAGCCTAAGCTTCGACTTTCTCGACGCCGATACCTGCCTCGCGGCCGTTGAGCTTATATGTTTCAAGAGCAGCATCTGTATACTCGAGAGACTTCGCGAGAGTTTCGCTCATTATATGATCTCTGTGCGCATCGAACGCAGCCTTGAGCTCTTCACTGCAGTTTACGCTGATGATGATATTGTCCATCATATCGAGATCCTTCTGCTTTCTCATCTGCTGTACCTTTGAGATGAGCTCTCTCGCAAGGCCCTCAGCTTCAAGCTCAGGAGTTATCTTTGTATCGAGGATAACGAATACTCCTCTGTCAGCGCCTACAGCGAAGCCTTCCTTTGCAGATATCCTTACTTCAACAAGGTCTTCTGTGATATCGATATCCCCACCTCCGAGAGTAAGCGTGAGCTTACCTTCAGACTGGAGCTGCGCTATCATAGCCTTTGCATCGCCTGCGGCGAGCACCTTGCCGAATTCTTTTATATTCTTTCCGAGAACAGGACCTGCCTTTCTGAAGTCAGGCTTCAGGCTGTAGTCCATGAATGTGTCAATATTTTTCTCGAAAACTACTTTCTTTATATTAAGCTCCTCAAGGATGAGAGGCACCATGTTGCCGATCTCAGCTTCATACTTGCCGTCAACGAGTATCTCAGTCAACGGCTGTCTTACCTTGATCTTTTCCTTTTCTCTCTCGCCTCTGCCGAGTGCTACTATAGTTCTTACGAGATCCATCTTCTTTTCGAGTTCTTCATCGATAAGGCTCTCATCGCACTCAGGGAAGTGCGCAAGATGAACTGAATATTCGCCTGTAAGCTTAGTGTAGATCTCGTCTGAGATGAACGGAGCAAACGGAGCTGAAAGAAGTACAACGCCCTTAAGTATCTCATAAGTCGTAAGATATACAGACTTCTTGTCTTCAGTCATTTCCTCAGCGTAGAAACGTCTTCTTGCTCTTCTGATATACCAGTTTGACAGATCGTCGGCAACGAAATCAGTAATACTCTTTACTGCCTTCATATGCTCGTAGTTGTCCATATCTGCCGTAACTTCCTTAACGAGACGGTTGAAGCGTGACAGTATCCATCTGTCGAGTTCGGGTCTGTCAGCAGGAGCTGCATTTAAAGAAGCCGCATCTATATTATCCTGATTTGAGTACAGAACGAAGAAGTTGTATACATTTCTGAGTGTTCCAAAGTACTTGCTCTGGATCTCAGAAACGCCGTCCTCATCAAATCTCGTAGGCGTCCATGCAGGAGACGTATAGAGCAGATACCATCTTGCAACGTCAGCACCGTACTTGTCAAACAGAGCAAACGGATCTACAGTGTTGCCCTTTGACTTCGACATCTTCTTGCCTTCTTTGTCAAGGATAAGGTCGTTTACGAGAACATTCCTGTAAGGCGCCTTTCCCATGATAAATGTAGAGATTGCAAGCAGTGAGTAGAACCAGCCTCTCGTCTGGTCTATGCCCTCGCAGATGAAGTCTGCAGGGAAGCACTCTTCAAACTCTTCCTTGTTTTCAAACGGATAGTGCTGCTGTGCGAACGGCATAGATCCGCTGTCGAACCAGCAGTCCATTACCTCAGGGATCCTTGTCATAGTCTTGCCGCACTCAGGGCATGTCAGATGAACATCATCAACATACGGTCTGTGCAGCTCTATGCTCGTATCGATCTTTTCCTGAGCCTTGTCAACGAGCTCCTGACGCGAACCGATGCACTCGATGTGACCGCATTCGCATCTCCATACAGGTATCGGAGTTCCCCAGTATCTGTTTCTTGAGATAGCCCAGTCCTTTACATCTGCGATCCAGTTGCCGAAACGTCCTTCGCCAACGAAAGGAGGCTGCCAGTTTACAGTGTTGTTATTTTCTACCAGCTGATCTCTCAGCTTAGTCATTTCGATATACCAGCTCGGCTTAGCGTAGTAGATGAGCGGAGTTCCGCATCTCCAGCAGTGCGGATAATTGTGCTCTACCTTTTCCTTTGAGTAAAGCTTGTCTTCGCCTGCAAGGTATTTTATGATCTCGACGTCAAGTCCGTCTTCCATTACAAAGTGGCCCTTCCATGGAGTGTCTGTATACTTTCCGTCTTCGCCTACCGGATTGAGTACCGGAAGATCGTATCTGCGTCCGATCTGATAGTCGTCGTCACCGAAGGCAGGAGCGATATGAACGATACCTGTACCTTCAACAGTGTCAACGTAATCAGCTACTGTAACAAAGAACGCCTTCTTGCCTGCAGGTATCTGGATGAACGGCATGAGCTGTTCGTATTCCTGATGTTCAAGAGCAGTACCCTTCATCTCTTCAAGTACAGTGTACTCGCCCTCGCCGAGGTGCTTATCCGCAAGAGCCTTTGCAAGAACGTATATATTTCCGTCCTTTTCAGCTCTGATATAATCGATGTCAGGACCTACCGCAAGCGCAACGTTTGAAGCGAGAGTCCACGGAGTAGTCGTCCATGCGAGGAAGTACTCGTTGTCTGTACCCTTTTTCCTGAACTTTGCAGTTACAGTATTTGTCTTTACCATCTTGTAGCCCTGAGCTACTTCGTGAGAAGCAAGGCCTGTTCCGCATCTCGGGCAGTAAGGAAGGATCTTGTGTCCTTCATAGATCATGCCTGCGTCAAAGAACTTCTTGAGGATCCACCATCCTGATTCGATAAAGTTGTTGTCGAGAGTGATGTACGGATGATCGAGGTCTACCATGTAGCCCATGCGCTTCGTCATCTTTCTCCAAAGGCCTTCGTACTCAAATACAGACTCGCGGCACTTTTCGTTGAATTCCTTTATACCGTACTTTTCGATGTCCTGCTTTCCTGACATCTTAAGCTTCTTTTCTACTTCGATCTCAACAGGAAGACCGTGAGTATCCCATCCGGCCTTTCTCTTTACCTTGAAGCCCTTCATAGTCTTGTAACGGCATACTGAATCCTTCAGCGTTCTCGCGATGACGTGATGGATACCCGGCTTGCCGTTTGCTGTCGGAGGGCCCTCGTAAAATACGAAAGACGGCTGACCTTCGCGTTCGTCTATGCATCTCTGCAGAAGATCGTCCTTTTCCCATTTGTCGGACTGCTCGTTCTGAACATCCGCAATAGGTTTTTCTGATAAATTTTCAAACATTACATTTTCCTTTCAGATATAGCTGTAATATATTTAAAGTGAATCATTAACATCAATAAATGTATCATGTCCTGCACCCGCCCGGCGGGTGACCGGAGCGCTGCGCGCTCTTTGCAGTAAACTAAAAAATCCCTGCATCCGAAGATGCAGGGACGATGAATTACCGCGGTACCACCCTGATAGCGTTTATTATGAAATATCATAAAACGCCTCTCAAGCCTGTGTAACGTACAGTGACGTGCCGGCTTACGCGCCGTGTTTGCAAAACATGGTTTCAGCAGGCAGGCTCTGGAATGATCTTCGCTGTCAGTTTCATCTGCGGACTCTCACCTTAAACCGCTTCTCTGTATGACTCTGCTGACGCTACTGTTTCCGTCTCAGCCTTTTCAATATATAGATGTCATGCCGTAAAACAGATCAACTGAAATAAATCAGTCAAAATAAAGATCCGGCGACCTTTTGAATTCTATTTTAACCTCAGAATCTGAAATGTCAACCGGAAATTTATTTATTTACGATATTTATTTTGTTCGTTGTCTTCTGATCTGTTATTTATTTCAGGGAATCAAACAGATCGTCTTCCAATTTTCTGTCCTTAAAGAACGACCAGTCGCATACTTCTCCGTTTTCATCGAACGCGTCCGATACGAGGTCTGACTCTGTTACATCCATAACGTAAACGTGAGAGCCTGCTTTTGCATTGCTGTCATAGGAATTCCAGAGATTATGAGCTATCTCATTGGCCTGATCCTTTGAATCGAATATCTGCGTGCGTATCATGTCATTATATCCCGACTGGTCGTTTATCAGTATATAATGCTTTTCACGCAACGGTCTGCGGATTATTATCCTGTCGTTCTTAAAGATGGCTATGACCTCTTTATCGTCCTCGGTCACGCCCATTTCGTCCATCCAGAGCTTTGAGATATTTATCTTTCCGCTTACTCTGCCTGATCCGTTTTTACTGAATATCATATTCAGATTTCTTTTATCTTCCAATTTTCATACCTGCGTTTCCGGTGCGCGCGCTCAGCTGCGCCGTGCCATTGAGCTGCGGTATCATCTTACATAATTTTCAGTCAAATGTATGTAACGAAAACTATCTTGCTGCAGTCTTTGCCTGTGATACAGCTTCTACAGCTTCGTATTCGCTCTTCATCTCCTTCTGGAGCTTAGCATAGTTTACTTCATCGAGTCTGATGCATGCGATAAGACCGATCTCGTTTTCAACTCTGCCGCCGATAACTGCAGCACACTGGCTGAGAGCGTCAGCATATAACTTAACATCAGACTTTGTCATGAGAGCAGCTTCTCTGATCTCAACTTCAGCAGTCTTTACAGAAAGTACAGATGGCTGTGCAAATGCATCGCCTGCTTCGTAACCGAAAGTGATCTGTGCCATAGTTCCGTTTGTTCTTGTTAATTCGATAGTCTTCATGATGATATACTCCTTACTTACTCTTACAATGTTTCAAAATATCTGGTTTGTTTTGGTTTTGTTATTGGTTTGTTTTTATTCCGGTGAGCTTTGTGTACGTCGGTACGACTCAACCTGTATCTGTATGATACCGCCAATTATGTGTCGGTACAATTGTCCAAAAAGGTCAGTATTAAAACAGACCTTTTCTGTCATTTTTCTGTAACTTTCTGTAAGAATAAAAGCAGTATTTCTCCCGCCAGGCGGGAGCGCTGATCCGCATATGTGTTGAAAATAAACAGGTCCGGGTATTTTTTACATATTTTTACCTGGACCTGCGTATTATTTGTAAAACATATAATATTATACTTTTTGGTCACTGTCCTTTTTGGTCAGTATGATCAATATAGCTAATATGTCGGTACTACTTCATGTTTTCGATGTAGTCTGCGAGATGATCGAGCCAGTCGCCTTCAAAAAGTTCTATCATGCCTGCGTCTACAGCTGCTGCAAGCTTAGGGTCTACAGGGATCTTTGCTACGTTAGGGATATCGTACTTCTGCGCGATCTCATCTACATGGCTCTCGCCGAATATCTTGTGTTCTGCTCCGCAGTCAGGGCACTTGAAGTATGACATGTTTTCTACTATGCCGAGTACAGGTATCTTCATCATTTCTGCCATCTTTACGGCCTTTTCTACTATGAGGCCTACGAGATCCTGAGGTGAGGCTACTACTATGATGCCTTTTACAGGCAGGCTCTGGAATACTGTCAGAGGTACGTCGCCTGTTCCCGGCGGCATGTCTACGAACATGTAGTCAACGTCTGTCCAAAGGACGTCTGACCAGAACTGTGTAACTGTGCCCGCTATGACAGGGCCTCTCCAGAGTACAGGGTCTGTATTGTCTTCGAGGAGAAGGTTTATGGACATTACCTGGATACCTGTTTTTGTTGTTACAGGGAATATCACTTCTTCATTTGCTGAAGCCTTCTGGTCGAGCTTGAATGTCTTTGGGATAGATGGGCCTGTGATGTCGGCGTCGAGTACGGCTGTGTGGTTGCCTCTTCTCTGCATGATGACTGACATCAGTGAAGTGACGAGGGATTTGCCTACGCCTCCCTTTCCGCTTACTACTGCTATAACGTTTTTAACATTTGACATCTGGTTGAGGGGCGCGTATCTGCTCTGTTCGCCTCCGCATCCGCCTGCTGAACCGCATGATGAACAATTTTCGGCTGATGAGCAGCCGCTGCATGAATCACTCATATTGAAACCTCCGTGTTTTCTTGTTTAAAATATTTTTATTATAAAGTATATATTTTACATTTATTAAGATACCTACTGTGTACCTTAAAGGTTATAAGACAATTATTTTCATATGTCAATCAGAAAATGTTTAAATATGCGTTGACGGTCCTGCGGGATAAGGGGATCTCGCCGGTCACAGGGCGGCTATTCGGCGGACTGTTTCGAATACTGTACCTGCGGGAAATCCGGCTGATATGAGGCGGCGCGTTAATGAGGCTTTTGCTTTTTCACGTTCTTTTCTTATTATATTTCTGTCTGTTTCGCCCGGTCTTATTTTTCTGCTGAAGTAATCGACCGGCTCATGATCGTTTTCACGCAGAAACGCTGTATCTGATCCGGCTGCTGCGCTGCCGTCGGCAAATGTCAGGCTGTACGTATCATATGGGTCATACAGCGCCGATACTATCTCACCGTACTCGTCTACCTCGAATCTGTCTGCGAGGCCGCAGATCGAAAGTGCTTTTCTCAAGCACAGTACGGACTCGTCCTCTATCGACTCTGAGTCCTTGAGCTCTTCGAGGGCGTTTTCTGTTATTTCCGGGGAAATGCCCTTTTCGCGCAGCTTCTGTTTTATCCACCGGCTTCCTTTGCCCGCGCTGAGCTTCGACTGGGCGTAAAGTCTCGCGTATCGCTCGTCGTTTACAAGACCGCTTTCTTCATAAGATGAAACTACTTCATCTACTGCGTCCTCGCTGAATCCTTTTTTTATAAGCTTGTCACGCAGCTCTGATGATGTCCTGTCCTGATAGTCGAGCAGCTTGAGTGCTGCTTCTCTTATTTTTTCTTTTTCGTTCATTATATATACCCCGATATGATATGCCTGCGGCGTGCAGCCCGGTGTCTGCGCCTGACGGTTTTTCATTGTGGTAAGTATATCACATTTATATATTCGGAACAAGTGTTTAATATAATCGTAATATTTCCAGTTCAGGCTCTGTATTTTCCTGCGGAGCACCGGAGCATCCCGGGATAAAACAAAGTGACAGTACGATCTGCCGCCCGGCGGCAGCGCTCAGTTCGTTTTCCAGTCTTTCGGCCGGCTCGCCTGTTAAAAAGCAAACGTCATGGTCCGAAAGTGTACAGCTGTTTTTTGCATCGTCTGTTATGCCCGTTCCCAGCATTTTCAGGTATGCTTCTTTCATTGTCCACATTTTTATGAATCCGGCGTTGTCTTTGGAGGCCTGTTTGTTATCCGGGGCGGTGTCTGCGGGGCAGTGGTTTTGTTTTTTTGTTGGGAGAGGGGCGCGGCCGGAGGCGGCGCCCCTCTCCTGCAGGTATTGTTTTTCTTTTTGTGAGAAGTATTTTTCTGCTATTTTTTCTATGTGGATGAGCCGGCGGTCGGCGTATTCGGCGTCTATGCCGACGGCCGGCGGTATGGCAGCTGGCTGTTGGGCTGTACGGACCAGCTGCGCAGACGTCCGGGCCGCTTTTGCCGCGTCTTTCCGGCGTGTGAGCGGGGTGGGGGTCTGCGCAGCTGCGCATATCCACATGCTTCCCGTGTGCGTTACTGAAAAATTTATCCAAGGAGCATCTGGTGCGTATGGTCTGCCGCGTAACGGGCGCGCGATATTTACCGCGGAACTCCCATTTTCATTTACACTTACAGGGACACCGCACTGCTTCAGCGCCTGCTGCAGAAATCGTGAACTTTCATCATGTTCTTTCATATTATTACTGTAAAATATTTTTATTTTATAGCTCACTCTGCTTCACCCTGCTTCATGCACTGCGGCTGCCGGTCATACTGCACAGCCGTGCTCCCACATCCTTCCGGCGCGGTGACGCGCCTTGCCGTCAAACATTTGCATACATATATTTTTACAGAAAATTATGTATCTGTTATTGACATATGTCCATATTATTCTATAATAGAGATATAAAAGGCATATGTCAATAACTAATGTCTGCATTTCGCGCGAACATCATGCAGGCGTTAGGTAATTAACTGTAATTACAGAGGAGGATATATTTATGAGAATTGCTGCTGCATACATCAACGGCGACATCGACCCGCACTTCGGAAGAACTAACCAGCTCAAGGTCTACGAGATAGAGAACGGGAGCGTTACAGCTGCCAATCTGCTTGAGACTCAGGGCATAGGACACGGAGCTCTTGCTCTTGCGCTCAATCAGCTCCATATAGAAGTGCTTATATGCGGCGGCATAGGTCCCAGAGCTAAAAGCGCTCTCAAGGCCGTAGATATAGCCATAGTGCCGGGTATCACAGGTAATGCTGACGACGCTCTCGACGCATACCTCGACGGCACGCTCAAGTTTGATCCCGAAGCGACATGCGAAGAGGAGGATGAACAGCTCGGATGCAGTCCGAGTATGTGCGCAAGCTGCTCAAGCACGTCATGCGGGAACTAAGGAGCTCTGAATATTTTAGAGATCGGAGAACGATAAATGGCCAGACCGGAAAAATGTAAAAGAATATGCACTCTTCCTGAAAAAAACAGATTTATTTGCGAAGACGGCGACAGCTCCGCTGACACGCAGACCGTGAGTGTGGAAGAATTCGAAACAATACGTCTGATAGACTACATCGGTCTCACCCAGGAACAGTGCGCGTCGCAGATGCACGTAGCGCGTACTACAGTGCAGCGGCTTTATACCGACGCCAGAAAAAAGATAGCGAACTACCTCATAACGGGAACATCTCTTGAGATCTCAGGCGGCAACTACCAGATATGCGAAAACAGCGAAACATGCTGCAAGCTCGCATACTGTCCGAAAAAATCATGTGAATGTGATTGCGGTTTCCGCATCGAGGGATGCGTTATCAGTACGCTTGACAAAAATAAAGCTGCAGGTCATATGTAAAATTGCTGCAATGTTATTGACATATGTTCAAAACTGTGTTTAAATTGAAGTACAAATTGCTTGGTTTACTTATTAATTTTAATGTAACTATTTAAAAGGTCAGAAAGAAGGAAATGCTATGTCTGAATATCATGGTAAGATCGTCCACACAAGTGGAAGTATAGGACGCAGAGGTGTCGCTCAGGGTATCGTCTGCCAGACGTGTCCGGGAGGCTGCAAGACTGACTGTCTGAGAGCCGGCGTAAACGTTGAGCTCACTCGTCTCGGTTCTTACAACTTCGCTGATTCGTTTTCTAATATCGAATCAGGCGACGACGACATAGAATATTAACGCAAACGCTTTAAACGGGAGCATCGGCTTGTATGATAAAAAGCCGATGCTCCCGTTTTATTTTTGTCATTTTACTCTTATTGCAGAGCTGCTCAGCCGGTGACGGCTGCCTGGTGTGGTATTTATTACCGGATCACTATTATTTCTGTGCTGTCTATTGTCATATTTTCTTAAATACGTGATACTCCTCATCGTCCATAAATACGACTATCTGACCGTCTCCGTCATCGCGAGTAAAAGAATTCCCGATGCATCCGAAGTTTGACTGTGCGTTTTCTTTCGGCGTTTCGCCCTCTTTTACAGTTGATGTTATCTGCCCCGCGATCACTCCTGAATCCCCCATTATCTGCGTTTCATACGTGAACGCGTAAAGACTGCCGTTCAGATTCAGAAGCTTCCGAATTGGATACCCGCGCAGCTCCGTCGGCAGGATCTCCATCAGATCTGTATACTGAGGCCATACTCCGTCAGCTCCGGCTTCGATAAACAGCTCTGTATAACCGCCGCCTGACACGTCAAATGAATATGTCTTTCCGCGTATCCAGTCGCCGCTTATGCTCTCGTCATCCAAGTAACGGATAAGCTCTCCGCTGCTCTCATCGGATGCGCCGTTGTCAACGCGTCCTCTTATGCGTATATTCCAGTCAGCAAAGCTTTCGGGCATCGTAAAATAAATGCGCCCGTTTGCGTATTTTATGCTTTCTGTCAGTTCAGCTACCTTGTCAGGCGCTTTTACACGGCTGACTGTAAGTGTCTCACTGCTGTCATCGTCATATGAAAATTTTACATTGTATTCATCTCTGTCAGAGGCAACGGTGCAAATGTAATATCCGTCTTCGTATGCTCTGAATCCCGGCTCAGCCTTTCCGTTTTTCTGCTCAAATGCGCACTCCAGACCGCCCGGTTCGACGCTGTATTCCTTCACACGGCTCTTCTGTATGTCTCCGTTCCTGTAATTGACTTTTATAGCTCCCAGATTTCTGCCGTACGTATAAATTCCATCGCTTGTCTCGTAGCTGTAAAGGTCCATACTTCCAAACCAGTTTTCACTCTCGCCGCTGTAAGAAGCTGCGCTGCCGTTAAAAGCATCCATGCACAGAGCTTCAAATATCCTCATATACATACCCCTGTCGCTGTCACCATCATTTGCGCCACCATTTACGTCATCACCGATGCCATCTGGACACGCAAGCTCAAGAGCAATGTTTTTCCCTGATATCGGCGAAGTAGTAAAGGTTTTTTCATCTGTATGCCAATGAACATCTATATCGCGCGCTTTATAATACGCGTCATAAACATAAAGCAGCATGACTCTTTCCTCAAGGCCCAGATAATTTATGCTGTAGCATATCGGCGCTCTGTCGTATTCCTTCTCATAGCCGTTTATGATAACAGTTCCGTTTCCTTTTAGAAAATCAGGCTTCTCCGTTTTTTTCAGCGTAAATCCATTTGTTTCCAGCACAGCTACGACCTGTTCCTCAGTAAGCTGAACTGACGAATTAGCCTTTTCTGCAAGCGCCTGAACATCCGGATCGACTGCGGCATTAATAATGTCTCCTTTACCCTTGCCACCGCTCGCCTTACCCGGCGTCGCCGCCGGACCTGTCATAAAGAACAGCGCCAGCGCAGCACATACTGCACACGCGCATACAACTGCCCAAACTGCCGGTTTCTTATAGTTCATCACCCTGATCACCCTTTCCTTAACTGCCGCCTCGCCGAACGCAGTTAAGCAAACTGCCATTTGCCGCCGCGGCATACTGCAGTCCAGAAGCGCCTGAGAATACCTCACTCTTCCTTCTCTGTCCATATCCCTTACAACGCGTTCGTCGCACGCGATCTCAACATCGCGGCTGAAAAGCTCATAAGCCAGCCACACAAATGGGTCAAACCAGTATACCGCTCTCAACGCACATCCCAGCGCCTTCCATATATTATCCCCTCTTTTGATATGCGTACCCTCATGCGCCATAACGCACGCCGCCGTTTCATCCTCCATGCCTGACGGCAGATATATACGAGGCCTTAACAAGCCCGCAATGAATGGCGAATCAATGTCGTCACAAATAAATGCTGCCAGCCTTCCGCGCGCCCGGCGCGCCCGCAACGATGCTCCCGCATCGCCCATTACTTCATTTATATATGCATCATCAGCCGCAACTGAAGCCGTTAGAGTTCTGCGCAGCCTGCGGCTGACTACAGCCATATATCCAAACATCGCAAGCATCCCTGCCAACCATATAGCAATAAAATACTTAATATTATTATATATCATATTTTCATTGTTCTGTTGCTTATCCGATGTTTCTGGATAATATTCAGATGACGCCGGGTTGCCGGCTTTATACGGTGTATCTGCTGTATCTGCATTTGCAGCGCCGTTTGCAGTTTCCGCCGTTTTCCGGGTATCTTCAATGTTTTGCACAGCCTTTATATTCGAATCATTTTCATCGGCCGGGCCGATGCTGTCTTTCTCCGACGATTCATTTATTATATTCGCCGGAGCATAACTGTACGAGCCTGATATCGTTTCAATAAAGCTTCCTGCTGCCGTATGCTCCGCAATGTTGTAAACAGAAAACCCGAAAGGCAGATCGAGCGGGCACAGCAGCCTGAACGCCACGAACGCCCACATCATGCAGCATATCCACCTCGGCGCGCCTTTAAGGAGCACGCGCGCCATCGCCACGACAACTATCATCACGCTCCCGTAAAACGCCATCATGAGCAGCCGCACAAACACATCATACGCAAAAGCAGCGTACATTATCAGCCCTCCTCCTTAAATCTGTCTATCATGCGCTGTATCTCATCAGCTTCTTTCGGTGACAGCTTTTTATGCGATGTGAATGCCGCTATGAACGCAGGTAATGACCCGTGGAACGTTTCCTCTACAAACTGCTCGCTCTTTGCAGCGTACAGGTCGTCACGCGAGATCAGCGATGTAACTACACCGTCATTGTTCATGAAGAGCCCTTTCTCGCAGAGCTTGCGGAGCACCGTATAAGTCGTCGGCTTCTTCCAGTTGAGCTGCTCCCTGCATATTTTAACAAGGTCTCCTGATGATACAGGCTCGTGCTCCCATATGATATCAGCAAAGCGCGCCTGTACCTCGCCCAATTCTATAACTGCCATATTCCTCTCCTCCTTCATTCTTCTTTTTAATTGGTTTATTAGTCATAAACCTCATCTTAAGTTTATCATCAGTAAACCTGTAAGTCAATACATTCTGCATTAATTTTAATACAATCGATTCGATTCCACACTCATCACCCGCATAAACGCTTCAAAGCGTATTTCAGAATATGCCCGCAGATAAAGAAAAACGCCCGCACGGCACAGCCACAAAAGCTATACCGGCAGGCGTTACGTCCTTCTGTCAGTTTGTTACGCATCCTGCATGACAAGCACTTTCTTGCCCTCAAATGCAAATGCGTAATGTTTTATTTTATCATTTTGTATTCCTTTTGATTTAAGCAAAGCGTCATAATTCTTTTCTTTTATTTGCCTCAGTGCAGCTTCAGCTGCTTCATTAAGGTCCTTTTCTTCATCGATATCTATAGCTTTAAATTCAATAATATAAGCATTATCACCGGATCTCAGCGGTTCAAGCATTATGTCATACCGTCCGAAGCCGCTTTCCCTGTTTGACGTAAGCACATACCTGTCGCGCAGATCGACCATAAGCCCCAGCACAAATCCATGATAAAACCTCTCTGGCTCTGCATATTCAGAAGCCCCATGGCCTGTATCAAAATAACTGAACGTAGCAAGCGCCGTTTCATTCATAAAACGGTTCATTGCCCTGATATCACACAGCATCAACGCCTTTAAAAAGTCATTATATCTGGAATTTCCGCCTCTGAACCATTTTTCTATAAGATTTTCAAACATCAGCTTAACTTCAAGATTAGTCAATGAAAGTTCATAATCAGTGCCGCCTGTATCCGCAAACTTCATTTCAGGTCTGTTTACCACCTTCAGGTATCCGGACGCCAGCAGCACGCTCCATACCGCATTTGCGTCATCCTCAAGCTGATCGAACACTATCTGCTCGTCTATCTTGCACATGAAGCTCTTGCCTGCAAGAAGGTCTTCCATTATCTGTTTTATCTCAGGACCTCCCTGCCGTATCAGCCTGTCTATAAGACTGTTCGAGCTTGTGTTGGCCCAGTATGTTCCAAATCGTCTTTCATCAAGCAGATTTATAACAGACCACGGATTGTAAATATCATGCTTATCGCCGAACGTAAATCCATCGTACCATTTTTTAACATCCGATCTCATATCAGACATTTCCATTTCATCAAGAGCATCAAACACTTCCTGCTCTGTAAACCCAAATGATTCCGCATATCTGGTGCTTGTAGTCGTTATGACCTTTAGATTATTCAAATCGGAAAATACAGACTCCCTGCTGACTCTCGTTATACCGGTCATTATCCCGCGCTCCAGATAAGGATTCGTTTTAAACGTAGAATTAAACAAACTCCTGAAAAACGACGTCAGCTCATTCCAGTACCCCGAAACATACGCCTCCTGCATCGGAGTGTCATACTCATCAAGAAGAACTATTACATTTTTACCGTAATAGCGACTGAGCCACATGCATAAATTACCTATCGACTCACTCGCATCAACGTTGTCCATATCCTGCCGCACCGCATTAAATATTTCTTTCTCTGCATCGCTCAGAGTATCTCCTTCAAGTAAAAATGTGCGCATCTGATACTGCCTGAATATCTCGCTGCATATCTGCTTTCTGACATCCTTGAAGTTATCTGCCTTAGCATGGGCAAATGTAATGAATATAACAGGCCATGTTCCCTGTAATTTTCTGTATTTTTCGTAATTCCAGACAGAAAGCCCCTCAAAAAGATCCGTACGCCCGGCGTACCCAAGAGAAAAAAAGCATTCCAGCATACTCATATTAAGCGTTTTCCCGAATCTTCTCGGTCGAGTTATAAGCGTTACATCATCAGCCGCTTCCCACCATTCCTTTATGAAATTTGTCTTATCCACATAAAAGCAGCCGCTTTCGCGAAGCTTCGCAAACCCCTGTGCTCCGATATTAACAGTTCTCATACACTCCTCCGGACCCCAAAACAAAATAAAAACAAAAAACAACTGTGCTGAGACTATTTTATCACATTTACCCTTTATATCACATATATAACTTAGAACTGTACGATCGATCAGGCTTCGTCAATATCTGGTGCTACGTTACAAGCTCATCTGCCTTACCCTGAGTTGCCCTGATATATAGTCTTCGTTGTTTTTCATCGTTTCATCCGACGGCTCAATTAAGATCTTATATTTATGCCTGTCCGCTTTCATGCTAAAGATCTCCTTCCATCTCTGCTCGCCGCCCTTTACTGAAAATATAAGAAGCTTATCATCACTCAGCAAGCCGCATCTTACAACAGTTACATTAACGTTTGTATCGCTGCTGTTATCAAACCATACCCTTATAGTTCCTCCACATCCCGGACCCGCTGTAAGCTTCGCAGTTGAATACGAGCCCGTGGCATTTAATGTATCTTCATAATAAAGATCATCCACATGCCTTGAATGTATCGAGCCCGCCAGAACTAATGCAAATAATATGATCAACGCCATGCATGCGACACCGCATACGATTTTTATTTTTCCTGATTTTATATTCATTGACATAATTTACCTCACTATAATATCATAGCTGTGAAACTTTCAAAGCCCCATCTAACTTACTGCCGCTTTGTGATGAGATCTTTACCCTGTAAGTTCCTCTGTCTGCATTACCTGCGCTGTATTTCATTGAAGAAGTCTGTCCCGCATCCGTTGAAAACGACAGTACTTCTTTACTGCTCAGCCCAAATATACCGTATCTGAAAAGCTTTACATCCGCGCCCTGCGAGCCTTCATTTTTAAAAATTATCTGTATATTATCGCCATGCCCTTTCATAGCTGAAAAGCTTTCTATATTATAGTCTCCGGAATTCGTATACACATAATCGCTGTCGTACAGATCCATGACAGCATGCTTTTCACCGTTCACCGCCGCATTACTCACAGCGCCGCGTTCTCCGAAAAACATATTAACAACGACCACTACAACAAGCAACACCCCTGCAGCCAGACAGATACCCGCCAGATATCTAACACCTCTGCTCATAAATACCTCCTTATACTTCCTTAAAAGCACATTGTTTTTATTTAAGTACATTCTACCATACTTTAAATGTTTAATTTCTTAAGATTTTTTTAAATTAAATTAATTTAATGCCCCGCCTGCCCGCAGGCACGACAGCTTAAAAAGCACGAAACGCCCGCACGGCACAGCCACAAAAGCTATACCGGCGGGCGCTTTAAGTACATTCTGAACTGCCGGTGACGGCAGCAGTGTTATTCACTTATTCACTTATTCACTTATTTATTAAATACTACTTCAGCATCATCCCACTGCGGCGCGCTTACATCATTTTCGCTGCAATACGCTGCGATCTTTTCATTTAACAGCGCATACGGCGCTTCGTACTCAGTCTGGATGATATCCCAGTATTCATGCTCCGTGATCTCCGCGCCGTTCAGGAATGAAACCATCGCATCATGCGCGGCCTCGTCCTCATCTATCGGATCTCTGTTCGCCCTGACAGCGTCAGCTATCTCTTTTTCGTCAGGCAATATCCCGTTTTCATCCGCGAACTGCCACTGTACTACATATTTTTTCAGCAGATCGAGCGTAGCTGCCTCCGGGTCGTCACTTCCTACCGAGGTCATCAGCCCAAGCTTGTACTGATAAAAACCGTTTGAAACATCCACGCCGTTTATGCTCATGACCGCATTTTGATCTCCCGCAGGTCTTTCGCTTCCCGGAAGATCTATAGCCCACCCTTCATTTAGAAGTATATGCGCGCCGTCACGCAGACCTTCCCCTGTATTTGAAGCCGAGCCGCCGCCGGGAGCATCATCCGCATTTACAAACTTAAACACACCGAATATGACCGCGCACACTACGACCGCTGCCGCCGCAATAATAACTATGTTTTTCTTCATAGCATCATTCTTCATTCCTGCCCCCTGATCTTCTTCTGAAATATTCGTATACAGCTATAATTCTATCATTGCACTTAAATTTATACAATATTCGGTCGTAAATTTTGTACAGAAATAAATACAATAAATCACAACAACAGCAGCCGTCACCGGCTGAACACCCGCGCGGCGTACGCGCGTATTTTTTATATTTCATTACGCCACAGCATCTACAATAATATCAAATTCTTCCGTATCATTTGATATTCCCGTTCCTTCCGCAGTCAGTACATAAACCGGATATATGTACAGTTTACCTTTATGATTCGGGGCCGAATCAGCGTAATATGCCAGTTTCACAGACCGTATATCTGCGCTTTTCATTGAATATGACAATGCTGCGGAATAATCTCCTGCGTCAAGTGCTTTTTTTACTGCGTCAGCAGACTTTAGTGCTACGTCAGTCACCTTAGATACAGGATTGCAGCAATAGAATATTTCTATTATATTGCCTTCAGAATCATATGATATTATCATCCTGTCTACCCCATAAACTTCCTTATCATCTATATTGGGATATACATAAACATCCTTACTCATTATCTTCTCCGGGGAGTTCCATCCGCATGTTGTACTCGATCCCATGGATACATTATAACTTTTACCGTCCAGCAGATCATAAGACTTTATCAACTCAGCCGTTTTCACCTTTATTTCATCGTCGGATATGAACTTTTCTGCAACAACTCCGTCTTCCGACGAGCTTGTGTCAGACTTATAATTCCAATATCCGGTACTCTCTGTCAGATACAGCATTCCGCCGGGCAGCTTGTATTTTCTGGTATTTATCTGGCCCGGCATATAAGTATAGTCCAGATCTTTTATATCAACGCCGATGCATGCTGATGCATTGCGAATCGAACGTTCTACATCTATATCACTGCGATATACCGGTGCATTATCAGAAATACCTTCAAAAATTTCCTCTCTAAACTCAAGATCTTCTATTGACGCAACAGTTCCCGGTCTTTTTATATCAGGATGCATCGATCCACCCGTACTTTCATAATTTATATAGAATAAAACTCCTGATAGTATAAAAACAGGCATCGCTATACCAAATATCAAAGTGCCTCTCTTCAAATTCCTGTTCATAGCGTAAATATCCTTTTAACTCAAATTTGCCCCATTCATCCTCGCATTAACGATCTCCAGCCCTTTTTCCTCTGCGGAGCTATTAAACGCATACTGTGTTTCGTTATCATCGCCAAACACAAGCACGCCGCCTGCCGCCGCGATCATCATTACCGTACATAAAGCCAGACCAACTAACCTCTTCATTCTCATTTACCTCCGCTTTCCTTTTGAAACATTTCGATTTAATATATCTCCTGATATACATCTTAGCATTGTATTTTTTACAGTACAACACATGATTATATATTTTTTCAAAATACATATAAATGTGATAAATGATTGTAATTTTATAAATACAATTGAAATAGCTGCTCTGAAACTAAAACTGTATCAGAGCAGCATCAATACCCAGCAGCCGTCACCGGCTGAACACCCGCGCGGCGTACGCGCATCTTTACGACGTGTCAATAACACCATTCATATGTTATAATGACCTTAAAGGAGGAACGATCACCATGGGAAGATTCTTAAATCCTAACAACAGCGCATTTCAGGCCTCTGTTGACTCTAAAATATATGTTGATAAGAGCGGTATCATAAATTATACGAACGGTCTCATAGGTACGATGCAGGCTTTCATCTGCAACAGCCGCCCGCGCCGCTTCGGAAAATCTATAACTGCCAATATGCTTACAGCCTATTACAGCAAGGGCTGCGATTCCGAGGAAATGTTTTCCGGGCTCGACGTCAGCCGGGCTGACGATTTTAAGAAGCATCTTAATAAATACGATGTTATTCATTTTGATGTACAGTGGTTCATGAAGCCGGGCACTGATGTAAATAATATAGTATCGATAATTCAGGAGGCTGTATTACAGGAATTACGAGAAGCATATCCTGAAATAATAAACGACTCTGTTGTTAACATTGCTGACGCTCTTTCTAAGATCAACGAAAAGACCGGAAACAAATTCGTAGTTATCATCGATGAATGGGACGTTCTCATACGTGATGAGGCGCACAACAAAGCTGTTCAGGATGAATATATAAACTTCCTGCGCGGTATGTTCAAGGGTATCGAGCCTACAAAATATATCGCTCTGGCGTATCTGACCGGCATACTTCCTGTAAAAAGGCTGAAAACACAGTCAGCCCTCAACAACTTTGACGAATATACCATGCTCGACTCAGGCGAGCTTGCTCCGTATATCGGGTTTACAGAAGATGAAGTCATGCAGCTGTGTGAAAAATACAACAGAGACTTCAATGCCGTAAAGCGCTGGTATGACGGTTATCTCCTGAATGAACAGCACGTATACAACCCTAAAGCTGTCGTAAGCGTCATGACCCGCGGCACTTTTCAGAGCTACTGGTCGCAGACAAGCACGTTTGAATCTATCCGTCCATTTATCGACATGAATTTCGACGGGCTTAAGACTGATATAATATCCATGCTCTCAGGAAGTAAAGCTGAAGTAGACACTCATTTTTTCCAAAATGATATGGTAACGTTTGAATGCAAGGACGATGTCCTCACGCTGCTTATACACCTTGGCTATCTCGCATACGATCAGGATGAACAGGTCGCATTCATACCAAACGAAGAAGTACGTCAGGAGTTCATATCTGCTACAAAGCATGATAAATGGAGTGAGCTGAACGAGTTTGAAATGCAGTCTGACGCACTTTTAAGAGCCACTCTCGACCTTGACGCTGACGCTGTAGCCTCAGGTATAGAAAAAATACACTACGAATACACTTCAATTATCAAATATAACGACGAGAATTCACTGAGCAGCGTCCTGACGCTGGCCTACCTCAGCTCTATGAAATGGTATTTCAGACCCGTGCGCGAGATGCCGACAGGCAGAGGCTTCGCCGATTTCGTTTTCATACCAAAGCCGCGCTACGCCGCAGACTACCCTGCACTCGTCGTCGAGCTGAAATGGAACGAAAAAGCGTCTACCGCCATGCAGCAGATAAAAGAGCGCCGCTACACCGATGCCATCCAGCAATACACAGGCAACATACTGCTCGTCGGCATAAACTACGACAAAACAAACAAAACGCATACATGCGCTATAGAAGAAATCCAAAAATAATCAGATGATCACTGATAAAAACTGCCGCCCTGACTAAAAAACATATCAGAGCGGCAGTTTAAACATCCCTGCAGCCGTCACCGGCTGAACACTCGCGCGGCGTACGCGCGCATTTTTTATATTATATTACAAGTTATATTCATTCAAACTGCCAAGTTTTATGACCAATGCAGCTTTATATGCCTCAGAGAATGTATCGTAATCTTTTGCGCAGATCTCCTGTATATTATGGATATCATTCAATAATTTTTTCTTATCTTCCGGCAATGTTCCCTTTTCCAGCTTATTTTCAGCATCCTCTAATATATTTTCATCATCAGTTGCGGCCTCTTCACCTTGCTGTCCTTTCAGAGCAGTCAGCTTCCACGAACCATCCTCTATCTTCATATCTGCCTTAACATTCATTTTGTCACATGAATAACGTATTTTATACGCTCCGATACTGTCATCATATTCGATCCATACGCTGCATCCGATCAGGCGCGCTGATGTTTTTGCCCGATCGTGCCCGGGATAATAAAACGTGTATACGGTATCAACGTCTACGATACCCGATCTTACTGTATAATCAACAGTTTCTTTATACGTTCTTGCAAGCATATTCTGGTTAAGCCATTTATATTTGCTTTTAGCTTCAAACTCATCAGACATAAACTTGTCCACTCTGACATTGTAGACCTCCGTCAATTCTTCGATCCTCTTATCAGATAAACTATCTGTCTTTCCATTATCAGAAACAAACTGCCCCATCGAACCCATAAGCTCATACGCGCCTGTGATCGATTGCTCTATATCCGCCCTTTCCTTTTTATCAGGTATAAAATATACAGCTCCGAGCAATATTCCAATGCATAAAATTATAATAATACATATTATTACCTTATTCATCGTTCTCATCTGAATCACCATCTACCCTCACGAGCAAAACCTTTTCATTACGCTACAGTTCCGTTGATCCTTGCGTTCAAAATTTCCAACGCTTTTTCCTCTGCGGAGCTATTAAACGCATACTGTGTTTCGCTTAAAAATTCAACAGGCGCATCTGATTCTTCAACTATCTTCCATTCTCCGTTCTCTTTTCCTGCAATCATCAAACAATAGTTCACGCCGTTAAAAAAGTATTTTGATTCATTATTAACTTTGTAATCTATCCCAACGTAAAACGCTGCCAGGTCATCATATTTTTCCTTGTATTTGTATGCAGACGTAAACGCATCTGCCGCATTGACCGGTATTTCCTTTATCTCATATATCGAGGCAGCGTCAACGCACATTATCCCATCATTATCCTTATCCCAGTCAAGACCCCTGAAAAAGTTCTCATAATCACCCTTGTTTTCATCGCACTGAAGCGATATATACCCATCTATATCATGCTGATCGACCGCCTTGACTGACTCATATACAACATCTTCCGCCAAGCCCGCGCCCCGTACCACACCGTTATTATCATTCGCCGCATCATCGCCAAACACAAGCACGCCGCCTGCCGCCGCGATCATCATTACTGTACATAAAGCCAGACCAACTAACCTCTTCATTCTCATTTACCCCCGCTTTCCTTTTGAAACATTTCGATTTAATATATCTCCTGATATACATCTTAGCATTGTATTTTTTACAGTACAATGCTCAATAATAAATTTTGTTCAAATACAAATACAATTAAATATAAAAAACCGCAGCCGTCACCGGCTGAACACCCGCGCGGCGTACGCGCGGTATCTTACATATATAAATTACTCAGAAAATATTTTCAGATCCGGTTGCTGGAAATATACATTAATACAACAAAATATCCGGATAATACATCATTTCTGTAGCTCCGTTTTTAAAAACAAAAATATCGACTACATAATCTTTATTCGATATATTTCTTTCAGTTTCCGTATTTGTACCATTTGCACCAGGTATTTTCAAAACATATCTGTTATGTCCGCTATTCTTCCCCCAGACTATAATTATTCTGTCATGACTATCCGTGGTATCATAGATATTCAATAAACCTGATCTATCATCTAATTTATCAACTGATCCTCCAAAAAATTTTCCGGATCTGTATATATCAAAATATAATATTCCGTCATTACCTTTTCCAAGGTAAGCTGCAATATCCTCTTCTGAATCCTCAGCAATTATCTGATAATCTGTATCTGCTTTATGTTCTTTCATACATAACTCATACGTATCAGCTTCTGAATTTATAAAGATCACAAATACAAGTATTGATATACCTGCAATTACTAATACTAACCATTTTTTCATAGCACTCCCTATATTCTGTTTTTTAAGCAAAATACCGACAGCCGTCACCGGCTGAGCACTCGCGCGGTGTACGCGCGCCTTTCATAATTTATCATTATTTCTTTTTATTTTCTGTAATAAACATGAGCACCGCGCATATTACAGATACGACTGTGGCTATGTAAAACAATGCTTCCGGATAATCTGTGTTCCATGTCATAAAGCATCCCTGTATCAATATCAACGTTACTGAAAAAATACTTAATATTACTCCTGATATAAACCTCATTTTTTATCTCCTTTCATTTTCTCCTGATCTTACGCAGCAAGCTGTGATTCGCTTTCAGATGCTTCTATACTACTTTCATCTACCCATTCAAGACTTTCTGCTATATTTACAGCTTCTTCTTCATTTAATACCGCATTACTGATGTTAAGATTTCTAGCGGTTCCGTCTTCTACCCATGTAATATAATAACCACCCTTTGATGTCATCATTACCGCATCGTTTCCGTTTATCAATATTTCGCTCAACTTTGTATGTTCTGTATCGGTATTAAAGCGTACCTGCTCATCAAATTTATAATCATACCATATAAAGTCTTCTTCACTGTCTCCTTCAAACCATAATGATGTCATATAGCCACCCATTGACTTATCTATTTCCATGACTTTATATCTATCAGGCAGCCCGACCGGGTAAAGCACTTGTCCTTCTTTTTCTTTCATAAGCGCTTCACTTTCTGCCTGTTCTCGACGCAGCGTGTCTTCATCAACTTCATCGTCTGGCGGGCGACCATTTTCGAGTATGATTATATCTGCATTTCCATCGTTCTGCACGAATAATATGTCATACAGCTTCTGGCGCAGCGCCTGCGCGTGCGGAGCGATGCCTCCCAATGACACACCAGTGATAAGCAGCATTATCACGCAGACCTTTGCCAGATGCTTTATACTACGCCGGTGACGGCGGCTCGCCTTATCTTGTGCATTCGTTGATGCGCCGACGGCGTATTCGCGTTCTATACCTCGCATTTTATGATCCAGCGGAAGCGGAATCCCATTCGTCGTATCTTCTGACATAATATGCTCATATGCGTACTCGTCAGGCACATCGGAGCAGTCTGTTCTGTACCCGCTTTCTCCGTCACGCGATCTCAAAAATGCCGCAAAGCGCTGCATCAGCATTTTTTCTTCCGCATTTTCATTTTCAGGCATATTATTATTTACACTCATCGCTTTATAAGCCCTTTCTTAACTGCTGCGTCCACAGCTTTCTTTTTTATACGTTCTATCTTCTTTCTGCATGCTGCCTCGGTCATACCGAAATGCTCCGCCACCTCGTCGAACGTATAGCCGTCAGCGTACCGCATTTCTATCATGAGGCGCTCGTCCTTACTGAGACTGCGTTCGAGCACTTCAAACAGCTCGTAATACGAACGTTCTGCGTTCACACGCTCACGCTCCGCCGCAAATACTCCGGCGTCTGCGGCAGCATACAGCTCATCGTCCGGAGCGCTCTCGCCCGGTCCTCGTTCTCTGAGCATATCCACCGCAGATGAGCGCACTATTGTATATATGTAGCTTTTAGCCTGAGGCGATCCTATATCGCCCACTCGGTCAAGGCGTTCCAGATACATAAGTATACGCACATAGCTCGCCTGTACGCACTCTGCCGCCAGATCGTCATTTCTGAGGAATTTCATTGCCAGTCGGTATATATACAGCGCGTACATGTCATGGATACGTTCCATAAGCTCTGTATTTTTCTTTATTTCAGCTTCAGCTTTTTCGTATTTCATATTGTTTACAGCTCTGATCATGATCCGTTAGTGTATTATCTCCCCCTGAAAAAGCACCCTACACTATATATAACGGATAACATACATGTTTTGCGACATTAATTTAGATATTTTTTCAAAATTTTCAAAAAATAAAAAACGAACGAGCTGCGTCTTCGATCATGGTATCTGTCGTTTCCAGCAAATACCTTCACGAGGCTCGCGCCCGTTCGTTTTAAATAAAATAGTTCTAATGTTCGTCACCGTCTCAGGCAGTCTCATAAACATAACGAGGTCACCATTTGAAGGTGATATATCTGCTTTCATGCGAGGCATCCCGCAGAAGCTTGATCAAACCGAGTCCATATCTTCCAAGTTCATCAATAAGCAGATCAGCGTTGTCAAGCTTTATCTGAGTTTTTTCCTTTATCGACATTACCTCGCTGTAAAGCGAGTCAAGGCTGAACTCACAGTTCTTGTCCATCTTGAATGCCAATCTCAGATACTCATTTGCCTGCTTTTCAGTATGGATACCATCTGCATCCAGCAAAATCTGTTTCATTTTTTATTCCCCTGAAATCAACTCGTATACACAGTTGTTTATATTATATACCTTTTCTGTGTGATTTTCAATACAATTGACTTAATATACTTATTTTCTGCACTAACAACAGCAGCACGCGTCGCCGTCGCAACATGCGTTGAAGCAGAGGTTCAGCATGCACAGCTGCGTGCAGAAGCTTCCCATGCCCTGTGTGTTTGATCCGTAAGGCTGCTGCATGTTATTGTAGCGGTAAGCTCCGCCTGAGAGATTGTTTACGAGCGCGCTGTAGTACATGTTGCCCGGCTCCATAGACGCAGCCGTGCGCGCCTGCTCCTGCGCAACGTAGTTGTTGCCTATGCCTGAGTTGGCTATGGCGCTGAGATAGTACCACTGAGCGTTCCTGTTTTTTATCTGAGCGAGTACATTAAGAGCCTGACTGAAGCTTCCGCTGTTTATATAATTGACAGCGGCCTGATAATACGTAGCCTCAGGGCCTCCGGCCTGTCCGGCGCCGTAGCCGAAGCCACCGTATCCACCTGCTCCGGCGCCCGCAGCGCCTCCGCCGCTATAAGTGCCGTAACCGCTCGTTCCTGCGCCGGTACCGTAACCGCCTGTTCTGTAGCCTCCTGCGGCTCCGCCGTTCCTGCGCTGGTCCATTATAGTCTCATAAGCTTCCTGTACTATTTTAAACATATCCTCCGCAGCCTGATTACCCGGGTTCTTGTCCGGGTGGTACTTGCGGCACAGATTTCTGTACGCTTTTTTTACTTCATCGTCCGATGCGTTCGGCGTTACGCCGAGTATCTGATAGGGGTCTGTCATTTCCTGTTCTGATTCCTTTACTTTTTATACAATTTCCAATTACTTAGCTGTATCTTCCGGCAGCTTCTTCGCTTTGCAATCGCTGCAGCCGCTGCCCTCGCCGGCCTCCGAGCGGCGCTTCATCTGTATGATCTCAAAGCTGCGCCATACGCCGGAGTATATCACATTCCTGAGTATCTCCATGTTTTCATCGACCGGGAGCATCTCAAACGCCGCCGCGCTTTCCGATATCATCATCCGGAGCACGCGCTCCGCTCTTTCGTCGAAATCCTCTTCATGGCAGATATTTATGAATGGATTATAGCACTTCTTTTCTTCATCTTCAAACACATCGTCATAAGCATCCAGCAGATAGATGTACTTTCCCATGAAAAATCCCATTTTTCGAAGCTGCGGCGCCCACACGTCGTCCTTATAAGCAAAAAGCTCGGCCATTATCCGACCGAAGCAGCCCGATATCTCGTCAAGATCCTCGCATCCTGCGGCCTCAAGCTCGCTCTGCCGTGCAAGCTCCTTTTTAAAGACCTCAGCCTTTTCCGGCCGCCGGGCGGCCGCTCTCTTAACCTTTCTTTCTATGAGCTTCGCGTACAGCAGACGCGTAAATTTCCTTTCGTCATTCCAGTCGTCCATGCATTTGTAATACGTCAGCAGCAGATTCATCGCCGCCGCGTACTCAGTAAACTCGTTCACGCGCCGGCCGCGCTTTTTGAAAGGGTGCGCTATGCACCTGAACGTTTCCGCGCGCGTTTCTGTATCATAAAGCCCGCTCAGCAGCACGACAAGAAACGTCATATCATAACCGAGCGTCATCCGCCCCGACTCGCCGTAATCGCTCTTGAGCTGACAGCACAGCCCGCAGTAATACGAGCGGAACCTGTAAAAATCCTTAAACCGTATCTCCGGCTTGTTAATAGTAATATATCCAAACATGTATACATTGTACCATGATTTCCGCCCGAATATTATTAATTTTATTTAAAATATGGACATCCTCAACGAATGCCCATATCTAAACAGCCGTCGCCGGCTGACGTCACCTATAACGATTCCTTTTTAGCTGTAACAGGATGGCCGCATATGATATCAAGATTCCCGTTCCTGCAGCGCAGCTCGTCGAGCATCTGCTTTTCTCTCGACTCGTCCTTCATGCGGATCATGTACTTGAGCTTGTAAAGGCTACCCATGTTAGTCGTCCTGACCTGGGACAGGTCGCAGCTTTCCGTGTATTCGTCGAATATATCGTCAAAAGCGCCTGTATAATCAAGGCTTTCCGGTATAGTTACCGTAAGCTCCTTCACGTCCTCCATGTCGCTCGCCGCAAATCCCGTAAGCGCAAACGCCATATTCATGACACCTACGATCAGGACCAGCAGTACCGCCAGCGCGATGTAACCTGTACCCGTCGCAAGCCCCATCGCCATAGCGAGGAATATGCAGCAGATATCGCGCGCGTTCCCCGGAACGCTCCTGAATCTTACGAGGCTGAAAGCGCCCGCGACTGCGACTCCCGTTCCTACGTTGCCATTAACGACCATTATGACAGTCTGGACAACTATCGGAAGTATCGCGAGCGTCATAAGGAAATTTCTGGATGCCGTGCTGTTCTTAAAAGAATAAAAAAACATAATTGCGAGTCCGAGCACGACAGACACAGCCGACGCTGTTAAAAATTCCTGTATGGTAAAGGCCGAGGCCTCTGTTCCTGTAAATATACTGTTAAGCATTAACATAAACTCCTTTCATTGCCTGACCTCCGGTTATCTCCTGTTTATAGGCGTTGCCGTATTTAGTAAAGGCCGAGCTTCTGATCTCGAGCCTGTCAAGTATATGTGAAAGCCACAGCGGCATAGCGCCCGGCACTTTTATTTCCATTAAGTGCTGGTCCGGCTGTATCAGCTTTTTGCCGAAAACTCCGTCCTCGAGGCGCAGGTCATCGCGCCTGTATGTGATATCCGAATCAAACGTTATGCGCAGGTCGCGGTCGTCCTTAGCAAAGAACGCGTCGCGTTCGTAAGAAAGGAACATCATCGGCTGCAGATTTCCGTAATGATCCAGGAAATAATTTATTTCATGATATATCTGGTTATCGATGAATGCTTCCTTTTCCCTGCGCGCGTCACCGTGCGGATTTCCTGCCAGTTCTTCCCGTGAGCCGGGCTCACGCTCGTTTGAGATTTTTTCAAGAAAATGTATTGGTTCTGTTCGTTCATTCAGATAGCCCTCGAGCTCTCCGAGCTCCATTTTCAGACGGCGCTTGTATACCACTCCGTCGTATTTTTTCTTTACCTCGACAAAGACATTTGAGTCACGCGTCGGCACTCCGTAGCTCCTTACACGGAGCTTTTCGCGATAAAGGGGCTTCTCGATGGAAGCCCTTATAAGCTTGAAATCCGGTGTGTCATAATACATACTGCATATCGTGCTGTGCGGGTATTCGTCCGGTTCTATGTAGTCCGCGAGAGCGGCCATGAGCAGCTCGTATTTTTCGCCGCTCAGAAGATATTTTTTTTCGATCCTTTTAAACAGGTTGTTTGCGCTGCCCATATCTTACCTCCTCTACTGCTGCATATATCTCATGAGCATAGTTGCCACCTGCGCCCTTGTCGCGTTTGCTGACGGCGCGAGCGTAGTCGATGTCGCGCCTGTTATAACGCCTTTGTTTACTGCCCATGCCATCGCGTCCGATGCCCATGATGCTACACTTGCGTTGTCTGTGTATGCACTGAGATCTGCTGTCTGAGTTATATCTGCACCCTTGTACTTCGCATAACGCTGGAGTATCGCTGCTATTTCCTGGCGAGTCACGCTCTTGTCAGGCGAGAATGTCGTGTCAGACGTTCCGTTTACTATGCCGTTTTCCACTGCCCACGCTACCGCGCTGCTGTACCAGCTGTCTGAAGCTGCGTCTGTGAAGCTTGCCGCTGATGAAGCTGTCGACTGACCCTCTGCTCGCCAGAGTACAGTTACAAGCATCGCGCGAGTCATCGCATTGTCAGGGCTGAATACGCCTGTTGACGTTCCGCTCATCAGTCTCAATCTTGTAACGTAATCAACTGCCTGCGAGTACCATGAGTTTACCGCTACATCTGTAAAGCCTCCCGGCTGAACGCCGTTTGCTCCGTCAGGAAGCTGCGGCGGCTGACCTGATGCGGAACCGTCCGGCGGAGTCATACCGCCGTCAGTACCGTCAGGACGCTGCATGCCGCCGAAACCGCCGCCGGGTCGTCCACCCATTCCATTTCCGCTGCTTTCAGTAGTCGCTGACGCTGAAGCCTTTTGAGTGCTGCCCTCATAAAGAGTATATGACGCACCGTCTGTGACCTTCGGTGATGAGAACACTACGCTTTGGACTGATTTCGGAGCTTTCACTGTGTATACAGTATTCCCTGAAGCGTCTTTTATGGAAATCGTGCTTCCTGATGATATAGCGCTGCTCGCGCTGAAGTTTATGTAAGCCTGGCTGTCGTCAGTCTTTGTCGGAGTAGCGACCATTCCCATAGAGCCTGCCGCGAGAAGCGTTCCGCCTGTTACCTCGCAAGATGTCTCATAATCAAGTGCGCCGTCGCCGTTTCCTGTCTGCCAGATTTTTACATTGCCGCCGTTCATGTATATAGAGCCGTTTGAGTCGAGTCCGTCACCGCTTGCATTTACAGTGATGTCGCCGCCGTAGATATAAATGTTGTAATCGCCTGCGCCAGAAGGCTCACCGCCGGGGCCGCCGTTTCCTCCCGGACCTCCGTTACCGCCGAATCCGCCAGGAGGCATTCCGCCCGCCTGCGGGCCTGCATTGCTGTTGCCTGATGTCGAACTGTCTGCTGAAGCAGCAGTCGATGTTGATGATGACGTTGTTGCAGCAGCTGAGGCTGCAGTAGCTGTATCAGTCGTTGACTCTTCATCTTCATCGCTTGAAGCAGTGTTTACGCCGTCATCGCTGGATGTGATGTCTATCGTTCCTGAGTAGAAATATACATTTTCACTTTCTATGCCTTCAGATGATGAAGTTACCGTTATGCTCAGGTCGCTGTCAGAGCCGCCTTCTGTACCGATAACTACCTTTTCGTCAGCCTTGAGCGCTTTTTTGAGCGCGCTTACTGTAAGCTTTCCGCCTGTTACTGTAAGAGTGCCGTCTGCCTTTATGCCCTGCTTATTGTTTCCTGAAACTGTAAGCGAGCCGCTGCCTGTTATAGTCAGGTCGTTGCTTGAGTTCAGGCATGCCTTAGGCTTTTCCGCATCACGATTCGTATCAGCGAGCGAGTTAGTTGTCCCGGCTGCGAGTACCAGAGTCACCTCGGTATCGCTCTTTGCATTGAATGGAGCCGTTGTCGTGCTCGTCAGCTTAAGCCCGTTAAATACGACTGTTACATCTGTGAGCCCTTTCTTGACTACTATACTGCCGTCGCTGCAGCTTCCTGAAAATACATAAGTGCCTGAGCCAGTTATGGTAAACTCAGTACCGTCTATCTCATAATCGCTGTACGAGCCTTTAGCCGTAACGCCGCTGTTCGTAAATGTGACCATCGTCGCGTTAGCCGTGTTGTAGGTCGCTGCTGCGCATGTCGCACTTCCCACAGCTATCATTATCATGCAGACTACAAGAAGTATCGCCGTAAACTTCCGCGACCCGCTCCCGCGGCCCGGGCCTCCTCCCTCACCCTTTTGTTTTCCTTCCCGGTTTTCCTGTACTGCCATCAGAGCCGTTTCCATTTCCGATTACCTCCTTGCATTTTCTTTTTAGTCTTTTTTACGAAGTTTTACCTTGCTGTATACCTTTACAGCTTATTCTCCTTTTCTTTACTTCCTTTTGACAACAAGAAGTATATCAGCCCTATGTGAGAGGAATTTTTCAAAGATGTGATGGAATTGTTAAGGAGTTGTTAAAGAATTAAGAAAATTTAAGAATTATTAAGAATTAAGTACTGAAATCAATACTTTATTGTAATAAAGTCAGCATTTTACTCAGACAGCTGCTTTGCTGACTTTTTCTTACATCTTCAGGTAAAGACTTGCATGATTCTATAGTTACAATAATGTATATATATTTAAAATATAATATATTTCTACTCCTTATTTGTATATTTGCACAAAAATAACCGGGTAATTTTCCATTTAGGAAAACACCCGGCTATATACCATTCTCATGCTAAGCAATCTTTTCTGCTGTTGAAAATCTGTCTATCAGATACGTTCCATCAGCCTGTTTCTGCAGAGTCATCCAGAAATATTTATCATTTCTGCCTTTTGAAAAAGCTGATCCATAGTCAAATTTCGCTGTATAAAGCGTTATTTCCATTTGTACCGCGCCTGATCCTGATGGGAGCTTTTTGCTGTTGCTTATATCCGACATACTTTTAAGTGATACTGACTTCATACCGTAAACGCTGCTATCCTCAAAGAATGTGTCGGCGCATTCTGATGTGCAATAGCGTTTCATTTTATCAAAGTCTTTTTCATGGAAGCTCTTGAAAAACAGCTCTGCTGTTCCGTAAGGCGATCCCATTTTCACCTGCTCACGCTGACGCTCGACTGCATCATTAAACTCGGCAGTTATATTTTTTCCCGATCTGTTATATATATTATATTCCAACTCGTCGGAGCTGTTACTTTCTGCGCCGGTATTTAAATATTCATACATTATATAGTCAGCGTCCTTGATCGAAATATATGTCGTTGAATTTCTCAATACAGGATATGCCGCCATATTTACGGTAAACTGCTGAGCAGCGGATGCTGCTGCCGCGTCGGGATCATTCGTATTCCATTGTCTGAGCGACATTGTATTTTCACCTATCTTTATACGGTACGCGCCTGAAATATTATGGAACTTATCCGTCAACACGATATCCACAGTTCCCTTGTTCCACGACAGTTTATACTCTCCGTTGAACTTATCAAGCACATCTCTGAGCGGAACATATACGTCGCCATTTTCCGTAAAAGGTCGGTGTGCCAGCTCTACAGTCTTTCCCCCTGATATGATCTCGACAGTAGTGCCGGCCGTCGTAATATTCGACAATGCGCTGCTCGCAAATACCGTAGTTGACATCATCACTAATGCTGCAGCGACAGATATTGCAGATATGAGCTTATTTATATTTCTGTTTTTTCTTTTCTGATCGTTCCTTATCATGGCAAATCTCCTCTTAAGCGTTTTTTTGCTGCCTGCCATCTGTGTCGTAAGCATCGCCGACCTGTTCCTTCTTCCCGCTGCCGCCGCAAGCTCAAGTATCATCCTCATATAGCTGTCTTTTTCTCTGTCATCCAGCTTTTCTGTTACAGCAATATCGCACGATATTTCACAGTTAAGATCTATCTGCCTCGACACGGCGTACACAAACGGATCAAACCAGTGTACGCTCTGAACAAACATCGCAAACCACTTGTACAAAATATCCCTTCTTTTATAATGCGTTAATTCATGCATTATGATATATCTCATATTTCCCCCTGATATGCCACTGGAATTATCCATCAAAATTTCCATATCAGGTAAAAAAAGCGCAGGTCTTATGAGTCCGACCAACAGTGGAGCGTCAAGCATATCGGTCCTTAATACCTTCAAACGTTCAGGAATTCCGGCTATATCTGTATACGGTCTCGAATTTTTATACACATTTTTTAAAAACAGATGATATTTTAAGATCTTTGACGCAGCTGCGATAAATGCACCGACCAGCCAGATAATACTTAACCATTCAAACATACCTGTCGGCACATATATCCTGCTCATCTGCCCGGCAACAGCTGTTTCTGCATGATGCAGCATTTTTTCTCCTGCACTCTGTTCAGCTATCTGACCGTCCGATGCAATCGTGCCGCCTTCAATGCCTGCTATATATCCGGTCTGAAGATCTCGCCGGATCTGATCGTCATCTGCTGCTGTATAAACCCCAGGCATGTCAGGCAGCTGCGCTGAAACATCCGCCAGAATATTCACCGGCAATATCATAACCGTCAGTACTGTAAGCCATATGTAATAATGCCACTTCGCGCTGAAAAATCTTAATGTCACTGGTCTTATGCACATAATAAATATCGCAAGCAGGCTGCCCGCAGCCGACATTATAAATATATTTTTAAATATATGCACCAACATTATCATAATTTAACTTCTCCAATTCAAGCAAAGCTCATATATTACAGTCTACAGATCAAACATCCTGCGTATCTCGTCTATATCATCATCAGTCATTTCATCGCTTCTGAACAGCGAAACAGCCAGATCCTTCACAGATCCGTTGTACAGCTTCTGCACAAGCGTTTTTGTCTGCGTCTTCTTATATGTTTCTCTGTCAAGGACAGGTGTATAATAATTTATCTTATTTTCTTTTGCGACCGCTACAGCTCCCTTTTCTTTCATGCGAGTAAGCAGCGTGGCTACTGTCCTGTATTCCCAGTCATGATCTTTGAGCTCGTCGCATACCTCCTGTACTTTCATGGCTCTGTTGTTTTCCCATAAGACCTGCATTACTTCAAGTTCAGCGCCGCTTATCTCATTAGACTTTTTCATCGATGAAGTGACCTCCTTTTCTTAGTCTTACAATTGTAGTATGTAATTATACTACAATTGTAAGAGTTGTTTGTCAATACCCTTACTTATTTAATTTTGCTTACTGCATCTTTCAATACAATAAAAACAGCAGACCATGCCGAGCAGGTCGATCTCACGGATCGCCCATCGTTCAGCAGTCTGCTGTTTATCTGATCTGTTTTGTCAATATTCTTCTTTATTGTAATACTTCCTGACCGTATCCATAAGCTCATCTGCGTTGAGCGGCTTTGCGAGGTGTTCGTTCATGCCTGCTTTAGCGCTTGCTTCTCTGTCGTCTGTGAAAGCGTTTGCTGTCATGGCTATTATAGGTACTGTGGCTGCGTCTGCTCTGCTGAGGGCGCGTATAGCGAGCGCGGCGTTTATGCCGTTCATTACGGGCATCATTACGTCCATTAATATCATATCAAACTCGCCGACTGACGATGACGCGAATATATCGACGCCCTCTCTGCCGTTCCATGCCTTTACTATGTCCGCGCCGTGATTCCGGAGTATGAACTCTACTATTTCCATATTAAGGTCATTATCCTCTACAACAAGGATCTTTGCACCGTTCACCATTTCTGAATCATCAGGCTTATCGAGAGCCGCCTCATCCGGCTTTTCTTCTGTGTCTATAACAAAAGGTATGACTATACGAAACTCAGTCCCCTCGCCCGGAGCGCTCGTAAAGCTTATGCTGCCGCCCATCTGTTCGACAAGCTCCTTAGTTATAGGCAGTCCCAGACCCGTTCCGGCGTATGAAGTCCTCGCCGACTCGTTTTCCTGCGCGAACGGCTCAAATGCGTGCTGCTGAAACTCCTCGCTCATTCCTATGCCTGTATCGGCGCATACGAACTCAAACTCCGCAGTATTTCCATCGTACGATATTTCTCTGCACGTAACATCTACCGTTCCGCTGTCGTTATTGTATTTTACAGCGTTGCCTATTATATTCTGCAGCACCTGACCCAGATGCACAGGACTTCCTATAAGATAGTCATGCTCGTCCGCTTCATTGCAGACATTGAGCGTTATACCGCACTCGCGCGCCTGCATCTCAAGCACGCCTGATGTTTCCTTAAGCAGCCTGCTCATCCTGAACGGCTTTTCCTCAAGTTTCACCTCGCCTGACTCAAGCTTGTTCATGTCAAGCACACTGTTCACAAGATCGAGCAGAAAGCTTGACGCCGACATTATCTTATTTCTGCACTCTTCCTGCTTTACCTGGTCATCCTTGTAAAATCTGCTTATATCCACCATTCCGCGTATTCCGTTTATCGGCGTGCGTATGTCGTGGCTCATACGGCGCAGGAAGTCTGTCTTAGCGATATTGGCTCTCTCAGCTTCCTGAGCCGCGCGGCGCAGTCTTTCCTGATAATCAAGCTCAAGCTTCTTGTCATCAGTTACATTACGCATCGCCATAAGGACAGCCTTCAGACTTCCGTACTCGTTATACCGCTGCGGTATGAGCATCGTCATGTACCAATCGCTATAAATATCCTCATAAACGAATGTAAGACAGCTCTGCCCCTGCAGTCGGCCGCCGACTGTCGCCATGTCAGCGAAATTCATATAATCTTCCCTGAACTGTTCTGAAACATACTCAGCATTTATGCTGTTCAAAAGATCCTGCACGGTCAGCCCGCTGTGCATTTTCCGTTTTATCTCGTCCGGTACTTTTATAGTCTCTACGCTGCCGTCATCGAGCCTGAGGAGAAATACCGCCGTATATATCCCGCTTATAGCCTCTATAGTCCTGTACTGCTTCTGGATCTGCATCATGCTGCTGCGGTCATTCCTGTACTTCAGCATCATAAATATAAGGCATATCATTATGTATATCACTACAGCGTAGCCTATTACCGTGTTGCGCAAAGAAAAAACTGATGCTGACGGGAAAAATACGTAAAGTATATACTTTCCTGCCCTCATTTTATTTCCGTACCATATCTTCTGCTGAAAAGACGCCTTTATGAGGCCGCTCCCCCCGCGCTTCAGGTCGTTGTCGAGCATGCCGCTGTACTCGTCTACGCCCTTTCCCTGCAGCTCTTCATATGTAGAGCTTATGACAGTGCTTCCGTCAGATATTATTCCTATGCCGTTCATTTCAAGGTCAAAACCGCTTATGAGAGAGTCAGCCGTTATATCACCGCCGCCGTCGATCTCGTCCTTAGCTGCGTACGCTATGACTATACCGTCCGCGCCGGTGCGCGGCACTGCAGCGAAATCATATACGACACCGTTTTTTTCTACTCGCGTCATATATGATTTCAGTTCATTATGCGCTATATTGGCGACATTATCGCTGAGTATCATATCGCCCCACGACTCCATTATATCACCGTCGCATGACGACTGCTCTATCATATCAAAATCTCCGTCAAGCAGCGCCACGCCCGTCAGACGCTGATCATACGCATACCTGTCAAGGTCACTCACATCCATGTCCTCCACAGCTATGCATCTGCTCAGCTCGCTCGTCTTGTCGAGAAGCCTGATAAGGCTCTTAGTCCTGTCGTTCGCAGCGTAATTGCTGAACCTGACAATACGCGCCTTCATAAATGCCAGTGCCTGGTCAGACGCCTTCACAGCCTGCACTGTATCGTGCGCCGTCAGAAAAAAAGCTCCTGCCGTTATAATGAGTACGCCTACCGCAAGCACAAGCATATTAAAAAGAAGCCTGCTGCTGTTGATCTTTTCAGCCGCTTTCTTACACCCTGTCTGACCGCCCTTATCATTTATTTTATTTTTTCTGACCGATCTGTTTCTAATCATCTGCTCCTGCCTGTCCTTTCAGAGCATAATCACTGTCAAGCCCGTATTTTTTTATTATCCTCTCTGTCGTTCCGTCCCGCTTCATATCATCAAGTATCTCAGTGAGGCGCGCCGACATACTGCTGTGCCTGCCGTTTTTAAACGCCACGCCCAGTTCTGATGTATAAAGGCTCTCATCAAGTATCCTGTAAGTTCCGGGCGATGTCTTCATAAATGAGCTGAGCGCGCCCTCATGCCCCGCTATAGCGTCTGCATATCTTTTCCTAAGGCACGAATATATCTCGTCCATAGTAGAAAAACTGTATAAAGCGCCTATATGCGGTATGCGCGCGTCCGCCGTATCGAGAAATACGCTCTCAGGCTTTGACGTCGCCTGCACGGCGACACGCTTTCCCTCAAGGTCTGCAAGTTCATATATATCACTGTCTGCGTGCACGACAACTATCTGCCTGCTGTACATGTATGGACCTGCCCACTCGTATTCGCCTTCGCGATCTGTCATCGTAAAGCTCCCCCACAGGCAGTCTACCTCTTCATCATTGAGATACCTGTTCTTATCCTCCCAGACTATATTTTTAAATACAGGCCTGTAGCCCATGCGTCCGAACGCCTCCTGCGCCAGCTCGACATCTATGCCTGCAAAATCCCCGTTTTCATCTACATAATTAAACGGCTCATACTCATCGCTTCCCACAACGACCGCAGGCGTACTTTTCTCATCACCGGCATCTCCCCCTGCCTTGGAACATCCGCAGCAAATAACTGATGCAATGCACAGCGCCAGTAAAAAAATTGCACTCTTCTTCATAAATATTTCCTTCATTTCGGCCGTCACCGGCCGCGCAGCCTGCCGAAGGCAGGCCGTTAAAACAATATGTAACACAGCATCACCGATCAGGCAAGCCTGTCAATACCCCGCTGCACTTTAAAACCATATCACATTACAATGATTTTTTCTATCTTCCATAAAGACATTTTTCACTCATAGCGCCTAAAAAACACCATCATTCCCCAATATTCGCCAATATCCATCAGCATATTTTATCATGCTCAGACACATAAACTGCATAAAGCTGCCCGTGCGGTGACGCACGCTTATCGGGCGCACTTATTATTGCATAAAATTATTGCATAAAAAACTCCGGCATATTTTACAAAACAACTGCACTGACTTAATGATGCCAACGCTGCTTTAAGTTTATACCGGAGTCTGATATTTATATTAAATTACATTTTTACTAAAGCCCATGGTGCTTTTTCTGGTAATCCTTTACCAGCTTTACGACTGTTCCTGACAAGAGGAAGAGCGCGATAAGGTTCGGGATCACCATGAATCCGTTGCATGTATCGGCTATATCCCACATGAGTCCGAGGTCCGCAGTCGCGCCTATGATAGCTACGAGTGAGTAAACGACCATGAACGGACGGTTAGCCTTTGAGCCTAAAAGGAACTCAAGGCAGCGCGTGCCGTAAAGGCCCCAGCCAAGTATAGTTGAAAATGCGAAACAGCACATCGCAACTGCTGTGAGTATAGTTATCCAGCCGCCGTATGTTGACGTAAAGCCGCTGATAGTCAGCTCCGCGCCCGCAGCCTGACCGTAGTTTATATTTACTCCGCTTGTGAGTATTACGAGCGCTGTCATAGTGCAGACAACGATAGTATCCATAAATACTTCAAATACCCCAAAGAAGCCCTGCTGTACAGGATCCTTGGTATCTGAAGCCGCATGCGCGATAGATCCCGTACCGAGGCCTGCCTCGTTTGAGAATATGCCTCTTGACACGCCCTTTTTCATGCTCAGGAACATGCTTCCGACAACGCCGCCCGTAACGCCTGACGGTGTGAACGCTCCGCGTACTATATCAGCGAAAACTCCGGGAACAGCCTTTATGTTCAGCACGATAACGCCTAATGAAAGCACTATGTAAAGCAGCGCCATGAACGGTATGAGCTTTTCAGTAACGCTTCCGATACGCTTAAGACCGCCTATGAGAACGAGTCCGATAAGTATCGCTATGATGATGCCTATGATAAGGTTTACAGTTCCGAGGCCTGACACGTCCTCAGCAGCTCCGAAGTTTATAAGGGCTGAGTCTATGGCAGCTGTGATCGTGTTGACCTGTGTAGCGTTTCCTGTACCGAAAACTGTAAGCACGCCGAGCACTGCATATATATAAGCAAGAAAGTGCCAGTTTTTTCCAAGCCCGTTCTTTATATAGTACATAGGGCCGCCGACCCAGTCGCCTTCGGAATTCTTTTCCCTGAAATGCACTGCCAGCGTTACTTCTGAAAACTTCGTGCACATGCCGAGCAGCGCGCTGCACCACATCCAGAAAACAGCGCCCGGACCGCCTATGGCTATGGCGCCCGCAACGCCTGCGATGTTTCCTGTTCCTATAGTGCCCGCAAGAGCCGTGCATACAGCCTGGAACGGCGTTACAGAGCCTTCCTCCGCCTCATCCTTGTGGAACATCCTTCCTATAGTTACTTTTATAGCATGCGCAAACTCTCTTATCTGTATGAAGTTCGTCCTGACGCTCAGCCATATGCCGACGCCGATAATGCATACCATCGCCGGAACGCCCCATATAAAGCCGTTCAGCACGGAATTGATATTTGCAATAGTTTCTGTCATAATTCCTTTAACCTGCTCTCATTATAAATTTTTGTCCGATAAATAAATATTAAAGATATGCCGTTTTGAATAATAAATAATAACTAAAATAATTAAAAATCACGCACGGCGGCCGCCCGCGGCCGAACAGATCCGCTGAAACAGACACCGTATCATGCAAACAATATAACATACTTTTCCGCAAATGCAGGACGCCTTTTTGTTGCCTGCGAAATATACGGAACGCTCCGTGGTGTAGGGAATTTCAACTACGCTGACCCGTATATTCTCCGGCATTATGGGGCGTCTTTTTGCATTAATAGAAATTACAATAAAGTATAAAATATTGTACGAACATTAAAACAGCAACGTTACTATGATAACACAGTAACGTTGCTTTGAAACTCAAATATTTATCGTTTTAAAGTATCAAAACAGTGATTTTTTCTGTTTGAGTGTTAAATTCAGAAACTATTTTTGTTGTTATACATGGCACTTTTCAGGGATGCCTATATCGGCGAGTATTATGTCGCCACAAAGTGCGATCGACTCGGGGATATTATGCAGATTTTTGTATGAGTCAAACGCGAATGTCACGTTGGCGCGCGCCGCTCCCGGCGCGATCTCGCCTGTATCCGCGTTTATACCGCTCGGCAGATCGAGAGCGGCGACAGGCGCGCCGATGGCATTCATCAGTGCGCACGCTTTTGCGCCGGACTCGCGCAGAGCGCCATGGAATCCTGTACCGTACAGCGCGTCTACTACTACGTCAGCGCTGATTCCGGACCGCCGGGCGGCCGCATTTATTTCGGATTCATTTATATTTAATTCATTAATATTCATCACCGTAACATTGGCGTTGTCTTCTATCCGCTCAAAATTCAGCAGCGCGTCGTGAGTGACCGGGCGGTCCTCTACGAGTATCAGCGTGACTTTCAGGCCGTCAGCCGCGGCAAGGCGCGCTATGACAGAACCGTCACCGCCGTTATTGCCCTTGCCTATAAAAACCGCGAGGCTGCGCGCTTCGGGATAATGCTCCCTTATGCCTCGATAAGCTGCCGTTCCTGCGTTTTCCATCATCTGCAGATACGGCATGCCCTGCTCGAACGCGTTTTTTTCTATCTGCTTCATCTGAGCAGCTGTTACTGTATGCATGTTTTTCACAGTACAAGCCTCCATTTTTACCATTAAACTGTATATTTAATTATTCGATCACTGCCGGCAGCACGCTTTCAGCTATCTCAGAAAACTTTTTTATCGGCTTTACTTTACCGTCATCAGGATGCTCACCCAGGAATTTCTCCATCCAGATCATGTTGTACCAGCGGCCGAATTTATAACCGCAGCGCCTGAACTCACCTACGAGCCTGTAGCCCATATACTCGTGGAATTTCGGGCTGTCACATGTCAGATACTCGTCTTCCTCGCCGTTTTCAGGATATCCTATGCACGCCTCCGCATTGAGTATGCCCTGCGCTGCAAGCGCCTTTTCAAGTGCCTCGTAAAGCGCAGTTCCTATTCCACCGCGCTTTTTATTGCGGTCAACGTAAACCGTAGTCTCAACAGCCCAGTTGTACGCCGCGCGCCCCTTGAACGGACCTGCATAAGCGTAGCCGACGATAACGCCGTCCTCTTCAGCGACTATGTACGGATACATTTCAAGCGTATGCTCTATGCGCCCGCGAAACTCCTTCTCAGACGGTACGTCATACTCAAATGTTATAGCCGTGCCGGTCACATACGGCGCGTATATCGCAAGAAGCGCCGCAGCATCATCAGGCGTCGCAGCGCGCAGCACCGGTCCGCCGCTTTTCTCCTTTAAGCTTTTATCATTCATAAATAAAATCCTTTCGTTTGCCATAGGCGGAAACCCACTACCTTCAGGTGGTGGGAGGAGCCTTGTAAATCTTTAGTCATTACCCCTGACTCTCAATATATTTTTTTATGGTAGCTGACGATACTTTTCCAATGCTACAAGCAAAATATCCGTCTGACCAAAATATCTTTTTCTTCCAATACTGTTTAGACAGAAGCGAACCATATTTGTGCCATAAATAATACGT
>CAKQOE010000013.1 GCA_934255545.1 uncultured Clostridia bacterium
GCGAAGTGAGCTGAAAGCGAACGTAGGAGTGCTGCGAAGCAGCACGTTGCCGGTTTAGTTAAAAAGCAGAGTGTGAAGACGCTCTGCTTTTTTAGTATGTGAAATAACAGATAGGCATAGATACATTCTATGTAAAAGCATATATATAATGTATTATCTATATCTTCTAATTTATGATACAATTTATATGAGTAAGATCATGATAATATATTGTGCACAGCAGTGATGATGCTGTGCATGTTTTAAGGAGTATGTGTTTATGCTTAAAGAAGTACAGAAAAATATTTATCAGCTAAGTATGGGAATGCCTGAGACTCGTGTGAAGTCCATAAATCAGATTTCTGTATATATTGTTAAGGGTGAGGCAGGTGGAAGAAATCTTCTTATCGATACGGGGATAAATCAGGAGTCGTGCCTTAAACCAATACTTGAGGCTTATGAAGAGCTGGGTATATCTCAGGAGGATACGGATGTTTTTTTAACGCATATGCATTCTGATCACAGCGGACTTATAGGAAGACTTAAAAATGATAGTAATTGTGTCATTATAGAGGAACATGAGGCGGAACTTGTTAAAGGAATGGTCGATGAGGCTTACTGGGATCTTCTATATGAGAAGTATAAGGAAGAGGGACTGCCTATGGATCATCAGGAGTACAGAGATTCGCATCCTGATGGTGAAAATTACTGTGAAGAATTGCCGGAGATATCATGTATTAAAGAAGGGGATGTGCTTGAATACGGCGGTTACAGATTTAAGTGTATTTTAACACCGGGACATTCACCGTATCATACATGTCTTTATGATGAAGAAACAAAAACTATGATATCGGGTGATGTTGTGCTTGATGATGTTATTCCTATATTATTTATCGAGCCTGATTTTGATGATCCGTTGGGAGCATATCTTGATAGTCTTGATAAGTTAGAAAAAATAGATATACAGCATTTCATGCCGGGGCATGGTGATATAAATTATGATGTTAATGCCAGGATAGAAGAAATTCGGGAACATTATGAAGAAAAGTTTAAATGGATAAATAAACAGCTTGCAGAGCATGGTTGTATGAACAGCTGGGAGCTTGCGGATCTGCTTATACAGCATGATTTTAAGCGCAGTATAGATACAGTGTCTGCCGTATCACGTTGGTTCTTTTTCCTGCCTGTATGTGCTTGTGTGAGGTATATGAGTGCTAATGGAATGATAACATGTACTGTAAGCGGTAATGGAGTAAGGTACTACGATATGTTACAGGAAAAATAAGATCCTATATATATAATGTTATTTGATCAGGGCGCCAGTCTGTATCGGCGTCCTATATTTGTAAGAAAGTATACTTTATTGTAAGTGCTATTATCGTAAAGATGCTGCAGAGCTGATGAACATACGAATAAGCGGAGCGTCGGAGCGGAGTGTTCCGTATGTTCATCAGCAATTACGCATCCTCTACTTGCAAAAATGTATATATTGTTGTTATTGAAGATAAAAGGAATTGAAATTTATGTTGAAGAATCAGAATGCAGGGCATTTAATGGCTATGCTTACGGTGTTTTTATGGGGAACTACGTTTATATCTACAAAGGTATTGCTGACGGGTTTTCAGCCTGTAGAGATACTTTTTTTCAGGTTTATTATTGCTATAGTAGTCCTTACACTGGCTTGTCCGAAGAGGATAAAAGGATTTGACCTGAAAAGGGAAGGTATGTTTGCGCTGGCAGGACTTACAGGTATATGTTTGTATTATCTGATGGAAAATATAGCTCTTACATATACGATGGCGTCCAATGTAGGTGTTATAGTTTCGATTGCACCGTTTTTTACAGCTATACTCGGACATATTGTTTTTAAGGACGGCGAAAAGCTGTACGGAAGCTTTTTTATCGGATTCATAGTAGCAATGGCCGGGATAAGCCTTATAAGCTTTAATGGCGCTGAATTACACCTCAGTCCTAAGGGTGATATATTATCGGTAATAGCTGCAGCTATATGGGCTGTGTATTCGGTATGCGTAAAAAAGATAGAATCATATGGATATAATACTATAGTGTCTACAAGGCATATTTTTATGTACGGCATAGTATTTATGATACCTGCGCTTCTTATATTCGGGTTCAGCCCTGATCTTACGCTGCTGACACATCCGAAATATATTGGAAATCTGCTCTTTCTTGGACTTGGAGCATCTGCTGTATGCTTTGTGACGTGGAATCATGCGTTAAAGCTTATAGGGGTCATAAAATCAAGCGTATATATTTATCTCGCACCTGTCGTGACTGTTATTGCGTCTTTTATAATATTACATGAAAACATAACAGTGATGTCGGCAGCGGGGACGCTGCTTACGCTTGCAGGTCTTGTTATTTCGGAATTCCATACGATAACCGAATTATTCGAGAATAAAAAAGTTAAAAAGTCAAACAAGATAAATGTATAAAACAATGAAGATATATTTTATACGACACGGACTTACAGAGGGAAATATTCAAAAAAAGTATATAGGAAAAACAGACGAGCCGCTGTGCGCAGAGGGGATAGCAGAACTGCGTGAAAAACTTGCAGACGGCGATTATGAAAATGTAGTGAATGAGGCATCAAAAGCCGGATGCAGTATATGGCGGAGCCCGATGCTGCGCTGTGCGCAGACAGCAGATATCATATTGCCGGGTAAAAAAAATAATATAGAAAGCGATCTCAGGGAATGTGACTTTGGAAGGTTTGAAAGTAAGAACTGGGTGGAGTTAAGCGACGATCCGGAGTATCAGGCGTGGATAGACAGCGGGGGAACGCTGCCTTTTCCGTGTGGGGAATCTCAGGCAGGATTTCGCAGGAGATGCGCTGCGGCATTCAGAAGGATAGTATCAGATGCAAAAGAAAACAATTTCAAGTCGCTGATATTTATAGTTCACGGCGGGACTATAATGTCTGTAATGGCGGAGTACGGTGCTCCGCGCCGGGATTATTTTGACTGGCAGATAAAGAATTCATGCGGTATAATGTGCAATTGGAACGGAAAATGTCTTGAACTCGCCGATGAATTTTAAATATTTATAATTGAAACCTGAGAACAGTCCTGATCGAGTGAGGTTATCAGGACTTTTTCAGTACTGAAATTTTTAAGATATGGTGATGAACGGAGCAGAAAATTATGAGTAATGATATATCAAATAATAAGTTAAGCGATAGCGCGCGCACAGACGCGCGGACAGTACGTCCGGGAATGTTTTTCAGACATTTTAAAAATAAGATGTATCAGGCATTAGCGGTGGCAGAACACAGTGAAACAGGGGAAATGCTTGTCATATATCAGGCGCTGTATGGTTCATACAGGGTGTATGCGAGACCTTATGATATGTTTTTAAGTGAAGTGGATCATGAAAAATATCCTGATGTTAAGCAGAAATACAGATTTGAGCAAGTAGCAGCTGAGGACGTTGAAGCTGCAGCGGAGGAAGCAGAAAAGTTACGCAGATCGTCAGAGAACGCAGCACAGGATACTCAGGATGATGTTGAAACTGAAAGGAACGCGTAACAGGCAATGGCAGGCATACGAATAAACAGTACAGGAGGCATCAGCCGACGAACTGTTAAACGTAACGGTGAAGAGATAGAATATGTTCTGACAAGGAAAAATGTTAAAAATATAAATATGCGCGTTGCTCGTGACGGTACTGTAAAGGTATCGGCGTCAAACAGAGTTTCAGGAAAATATATTGATGACTTTGTATGGAGGCATCGCGATTTTGTGCAGCAGTCACGCGAGCGCTGGTCTGAGCGCGACAGGCATAATATGCTGCCTGAGGCATATGCAGAGGGGGATGTTTTTTCTTTGAAGGGCAGGGATGTAACGCTGCGTATTGTCGAGACATCATCTCATAAAGAAGGCGTAGAGCTGAATAACGGTGAAGCAGTGCTGTATGTAAAGGATATAGGGGATGATCATCGCAAGGAATATCTTTTTAATAAGTGGCTGAGAAATGAGCAGAAGGCTATATTTGAAGAAACATGCCACAGGATATATCCGATATTTGAGCCTCTTGGCATACCGTTCCCGGAGATACAGGTGCGTTCAATGAAGGCCAAATGGGGTATATGCAGGCCTCTGGCCGGACGTATAACATTTAACGCGCGTCTTGCCATGACGCCTCAGGCATGCATAGATTATGTTGCAGTCCATGAATTCGTTCATTTTATACATGCAGATCATTCTAAAAATTTTTATGCAGTGCTTCAAAGGATAATGCCGGACTGGAAAAAGCGGCGTACTTTTCTTAATGATAATTATTGAAAAATGGGAACAGGATACGCTTCTGCAGTGAAGAGGCGTATCCTGTTTTGTTTGCTGATAGGTATACTTTGTTGTAACTTTTATTATTGTGAAATTGCCGATGCCGGTGGCTGATATATGGATAAGCGGAGCTCGGAGCAGAATGGATATGCTTCCAGATTATTTTGAAGCAGCCGCAACGTCAAAAAACTGAAAAATTGCATTGCAGCTAAAGCTGCGCAATTTCTGTATGAGACCTGCGCGCCGTATCATAGATACGGGCAGGGCTTCATATGTCTGAGCGGAACGCGCGGAAGCGCATAAAATGGTTGAATTTTCACCGAAAATTCATTCCCTGCCGCGAGTTATTTTTGACAAAAACTGCTTCAAAATAATCTGTTAGAAGCATCCCATTCTGCGACGCGGAGCGTTCCGTATATCAGCCGCCGGTATCGGCGTCCCCGTATTTACAATAATGTATACTTTTCTGTATTTGTGTTACTTTAGCGCGGCTTTGTAGTGAGCACGCGGGAGTGTTTTGTCTGTTTCAAAGCGGAAGCGCAGGTATGGATATTTCTGTTCGAAATATATGCGGTTGGCTTTGCTGTTTCCTATCATGTTTGAGAAGCTTTCAGGAGCTGATGAAAATATTACAGTTGTGCGCTCAGCTGTTTTATATGCTGCATGACCGTTCGAAGCGGGCAGCGTTTTGTCATTGATATTGAGCTGCGCCAGAATACCGGAAAGTTCTGCTTCCATATCTTCTCTTGCAAGCTCACCTTCAACAAGCTGCCGGAAAGCAGGATGATATGAGCCGGCACCTATAGCGTCGCTGTCAGAATTTATGATATCAGTGCTTTTCAGTCCTACGCGTATGACATTTATTCCGGCGTCCGTGAGGGCGCGGTACATATCTTTTGTAGTCATTACAGCTTCATGCTCTGTAAGCGGCGTGTATGTGCCGCGTTTTGCCATTTCGTACAAAGCTGTATCCTGTATGACGACTGTCGGATAAAGGCGCGCTATAGAAGGCGCGATACTTATAGTCTGTGCTGCAGAATCCATGCATTTATCGTAGCTGTCGCCCGGAAGACCTATCATGAGCTGTATACCGAGCGTAAAGCCGTAATTTTTTATAAGCTCAGATGACTTATATACGATCTCAGGACTGTGTCCGCGCGCAGAGAGCCGCAGGACTTCAGGGTCGAATGACTGAACACCGAGTTCTATGATATCAGCGTCATATTTTTTTAAATTATCAAGTATTTTCTCGTCTATATAATCAGGACGCGTTGACATATGTATCATATCTATAAGGCCGCGGTCCTTGTATGACTTTGCGATATCGAGGTATGCTGACTGCTCATCCAGCGGTATGCCTGTAAAGCTGCCGCCGAAAAACGCTATTTCTACAGTTTTAATGGAAGAATTTGCCTTTATAGTTGTGAGGTTGCGTTCTATGGTATCGACAACAGCGTCGAGCGTCGGGGGCGCCGTGCGCGCCGTTATAGCCTTCTGATTGCAGAAAACGCAGTCATGCGGGCATCCCGCATGGGGGATGAATATAGGTATTATTGCGTGTGTTTTCATAATTTATTATATACAGAATATGGAACCAATGTCAGTAAGCGGTTCGTCCGCGAACCATACCGGCTCATATCCGTGTTCCTCTATAAAGCGTACTATAATGTCTGAATCAGGATGTTCAGTAAGATCTCCGTTAAAATAGATCTTCTTTCCGACAGCTCCCGCTGTCCCGCCGATGAATCCATGATCGAATCCTTCTAAATGAACGTATCCCTGTCTTATGAGCAGTATATCTATCATATCGTTCATAAGCGATGCAGCTTCATCGTCATCACCGTCGGCGGCTGCCGACGCAGCTTCTGACCTTATCATTTCATTCCATGCGCGAAGCGACTTAGCTATGCCCTCATCAGCGGTTATGAAAGCATTGCTTCCTACAGGAAGGCATGAGCAGCGTGTGTAGCCCTGTCTGACATTTATGATCTGCAGACCTGCAAAACGCGCTCTTTCAAGGACTTCGTGAGAAGTCAGCTCGGTATTGTGTATTAAGAATCTGTCAGTAACGACCGCGTTGTATGGCACATCATCAGGGTATTCGTAACCTATGCTGCCTGTATTGAAGACTATGCGGTGAGCACCGTCAGGAGTAGTTATGGCAGGGACGAAAAAATATCCGTCCGGATCGTCGCAGCTATCCTCGTCATCGGAAGCTGCCGACATGATATCGCATTCGTTAAGATCGAATGAACGCTCGATAGACGGCTCAGTTTTAGTTACATCGTCTATAAGCAATGTATCACCGACAAGACACATATATATGTCTGCGTGAGCCGACACAGCAGGGTAAACAACGTCAGAAGCCTTTACTTTATATATATCATGCCCTTCATTTTCAAGCGCTTCAGTAAGAGGAGCGCAGGCATTTTCAGATAAAAATATCATTCCCATTTAAATCACCGTATCTAAATATTTTTTACTAATTGAGATTGCTTTTGGCGCAGGATGAATGAATGCTGCTTAAAGTGCGCGCCGGGCGCGCGGGCAGTAAAAGATCCCATTACAGAAGCGGGAAACATATTGCGCTACGTTATTAATTATATATACCGCAAGCGGCTTGTAAAGTCAAAAAGCATTACTGAACAGGCGCGAGGCGTGAAAAGCAGCTGAAGTAGGGCCGGTGACGGCCGAAATGCGTAAAATAAACAAATTCATTGTAGGTACATTGTTGAATTTAAAATAAAAATGTAGTAATATTAACAAGAATTCCGCGGGCGACCGCGGCAGTGCAAAAACTTTTTAAATGAAAAAGGAAAGGTGAGAAAATGAAGAATTTTAAGAGAGTTATGGCGCTTTCACTTGCGCTCGTAACTGTAGTTGCTTTTTCAGCTTGCGGCGGAAACAATAAGACAGACGGCAGCGCAGCAGGTTCAGCTGACGCTCAGGCAAACAGCGGCAGCGAAGTAGTTTACAAGGTAGGTACAGAGCCTACATTCCCTCCGTTTGATACAACAGACGATGCAGGCAATATCATAGGCTTTGATATGGACCTCATCACAGCTATCGGTGAAGATCAGGGCTTTAAGGTAGAGTTTCAGAACCTCCAGTTCGATTCACTCGTACCTGCACTCAAGTCAGGCCAGATCGATATCATCGCAGCAGGTATGAACAGTGAAGATGAAGAAAGAAGATCTCAGGTAGATTTCTCAACTCCTTACTATCAGTCAGGTCTCGTAGTAGCGGTAAAGGCTGATAATACTGACATCAACGGTATCGATGATCTCACTCCGGACATGAAGGTAGCAGCTCAGATCGGTACAACAGGCGCTGACAAGGCTACTGCACTTAAGGAAGAAGGCAAGATCGCTGACGCGATCATCCTTAACGGTCTCGACACAGCTATGATGCAGCTCATCAACGGTGATGTTCAGGCAGTTATCAACGATAAGCCTGTAACTGAAGCTTACATCGCTAAGCAGCCTGATAAGATCAAGATCGTAGGCGACGTTATGAACGCTGAAGCTTATGCTATCGCAGTTCAGAAGGGCAACTCAGAGCTCCTCGACAAGATCAACGCAGGCATGAAGGATCTTCAGGACAGCGGCAAGTTTGATGAGATCCATGATAAGTGGTTCAGCTAATACAAATTAAATAATATTAATGCAAACAGATCCGTTGCGGAACAGATAGTACATCTTCCGCAGCGGATTTTTTTATTATGAATACATAATAAATGAAATAACAGATCGGACAGCCTCGCGGCTGCAGCAGTTCCGCTCTGAGGCGAGCGGTATCAATGCTTTGAACGCGGCTTTGAGCATAAAGCTATGAAATATCCTGCAGTAAGCGCAGCTGTGATGCCGGCGGCTGTCTGCTTAAGACCGCCGGTGAAGGCGCCTAAAAGACCGTTTTTCTGTACTTCAAGGATGGCGCCTTTTACCAGGTTATAGCCGAAGCCTGTTATAGGAACAGTCGCTCCTGATTTTGCGTATTCAGCGAATGGCTCGTAGATACCGAATGCAGCAAGCAAGCCTCCGGCAGCGACAAAAAGAACGAGTATGCGTGGCGCAGTAAGCTGAGTAGTGTCGAGCAGGATCTGACCTGCGACGCATATGAGTCCTCCGATAACAAAGACTCGTATGATATCCATAAGTTCGATAGGCATTTACTTATACCTCCTGAGAAAGATAGGACTTTAAATGAGAAAAAACGATCTAAAGACATTCGAGCGTTACAGCATGCGCAATACCGGGAACTGTCTCTCCCTGCTGCTTGCTGATCGTTGATATCAGCGCGCCGGTAGATACGAGCATTACGCGTCTGTATTTACCGGCCCGCATTTCCTTTATGACGCGGCCCGCTATGAGCGATGCAGAGCAGCCACAGCCGCTTCCTCCTGCGTGGGCGTCCTGACCGGGGCCGTACATGATGGCTCCGCAGTCCTCATAAACACTTTTCATACCGTCAAGCTTACCGTCGGCCATGTCAAGGACGATAGCGCGCCCTACATTTCCAAGATCGCCTGTGAGTATGAGATCGTAATCATGGGGCGAGCGTTTCAGGTCATCAAGATGTGTCCTGATCGTATCAAACGCGGCAGGAGCCATAGCGCTTCCCATGGCATTCGTATCAGTTATTCCGGGATCTATGACGCGTCCGACAGTTCCATGAGTCAGGCATATGCGGTGTGATGTCAGCTCAGAACTTTTTTCTGCAGTTTCTTCTGAATATGCTGTGGCAGAGCCTCGGCTCTTTATGATAACTGCGCCTGCGGCCGTAGCGGTCCACTGTGCCTGAGGCGTGCGCTGGTTTCCGTGTTCGAGAGGCATACGGAACTGCCGTTCAGCTGTTGCAAAGTGACTTGAAGCGCCTGCGGCCGCATTTTCTACGTAGCCGCCGTCCGTCATGACAGCCCCGACAAGCATTGACTGCGTCATGGTAGAACAGGCACCGTACATGCCGAGATACGGCGCACCGATATCACGAGCCATATATGAAGAGGCCATGAGCTGGTTCAGCAGATCTCCTGAGAGCATGAGCTCAAGTGACTGCTTTTGAAGTCCGGCGTTTTCAAGCGCCATATTGAAAGCCGAGCGGAGCATTTTTGATTCCGCTTTTTCAAATGTTTTTTCACCATAATAATCATCCTGAAGTATGAGGTCGAACCATTCAGCCTGCGGGCCGCGACCTTCTTTTATACCTGCTACTGCAGCGGCCCCTGCTATCTCGGGGCGCGTCGGAAATACAAACGTACGGTTTCCGACCCGCCTGTCGCAGCGCGCAGCCGTATACCTCTGAAGCGCGCCGTCCGCGCCGGCTCCGCCCGCGCTCAGACCACCGCCCGCCCCGCAGCTGCCATCACCTAAAAGATCCCTATAAGCCAATATATCACCCCCACTATCCAGCTGAGCCCGACGCCGCAAAGTATGACAGGCCCGGCCAGACTGAATATTTTTGAGCCGGATCCGAGTACCGGCCCTTCAGCCTTATACTCCATAGCAGGCGCAACGACAGCGTTTGCAAACCCTGTTATAGGGACAGCCGCGCCGGCGCCGCCATATTTTCCGATAACATCATAGCATCCAAAGCCTGTAAGCACCTGGGCGGTCACGATCAGTATCACAGTCGTCCACGATGAAGCATCAGCTTCATTTATACCTGCATACATAAGCCCGGCCTGCACAAAATAACCGATAAGGCATATGATGCCGCCGCACAGAAAGGCTCGCAGACAGTTCATAATATACGCCGGCCTGTCAGCAAACTGCGCGGCGTATTTCTTATAGTCCATAAAAAAACATCACCTCTTATTGAAAAATTTTACAGCCTATATGAAGACCATTACAGCTGTCTTTTTATTGTCTGCAGTTTTTCAGTGTAGCATACGCATAAAAATATATTCTGTACGCCGCCGGGGCGGCGCAGCGATAAGCGGTATATTTGGCGCATTCTGGCCATTTGTGCCGAAATTATTGAAAAATTTACGATGTTACGTATAATAAATTAGTAAAGAACAAAAAACGGGAGAGAAAATAAAAAATGACTATTTCTGAAAAAGAAAAGGAAGAACGACTTAAGAAAAAGCGCAGAAAATTCAGAACACTGCCGTGGGGATGGATATTTATGATGCTCATACCGGTGTACGCAGTGATATATTACACCCTTGCGGAGCACTATATAGACTTCGGGCGCATGGGCTACAGTCTGCTCTCATGCATTTACCTGAGCGTGACTACGGTCACGACTCTGGGACTCGGCGACATATCCCCGATAACAGACGAGGCGGCGGTACTCATAGCCAGCGAGTGCATACTCGGCGTCATATTCGCAGGACTTTTCCTGAACTCGATAGCATTCAGAAAATCGGAAGCCGCATCAGACGAAAAAGAACACGACAACGATATAGAGAAATACGACTACGAATGTAAAAAAATGCTCCAGTTCTGCAAGGTCATAGACGTTACTCTCGACCATTACGAAGCATCGCTGCTCTACCTGATGGATGACGGCGTAAAAAGCATAGATAACATAAGCGAGGACATGTCGATAAAGCAGATGCCTCATATATTTGACAAAGTATTTTCAGGCTACGCAGAGCACGCCTCATACACGCGCGTATACCACTTTATGCAGCTCAACGACGATACTGTAAATGTCATACGCCAGCTCATCAGAGAGATAAACATGGAATACTGGCCCGGCTTTGAAGCGCTGTGCCTTGATTTTGTAGACCATATGTCAGATCTGCGTATAGAAGAATTTTTCATGAAGCTTGAAGAATCAGATGAAAAAGTAAATAAATGGCAGAGCAGCTTCGATGGCATACTCATATCAGAGGACGACACAGAAGAACTTAGAAAGACCCATCTGCTCACGATAGATGATGAAACTATATTCACACCGTTCATGGACCTGCGCGACATGGTAGTCCACGCAGCGTCCTTCATCAGGAAATTCCGCAGCAGCGTAGAAGAAATAACATGCCTGGATCCGGAAACGATAGTAAAATGGCAGGAAAAATGACAACAGCACCAGTATTTAATATGTAAATGATCACGGGAACCGGCGGCCGTCACCGGCCGTACAGAATAAAAAGGGTAAAAGGGCAGAGATGATGAAGCATATAAAAGATATAAATATAGCTGAAACAAGAAAAAAAATAAGAAGACCTCTTATAAGGCTGATATTCAGCCGTATAGGCGTGATCGGGATCATACTGCTGCTGCAGGCGCTTATACTGCTTTCTGTGTTTAAATGGATGGGTGATTATTCAAAAGCCTTCATGGAAGCGTGTACGGCCTTCAGCGTTGTAGTTATAGTCTGGATAATAAACAGCAGGATGAGCTCATCATACAAGCTTTCATGGGCGATAATAGTGGCTGCATTGCCTGTCATGGGAACTTTGCTCTATCTGTATACTCATTTTAATATAGGAGCAAATCTTGCGTTTCACAGAGTGAGAGCGGCTGTAGATGATACATACGCGTATCAGAAGACGAGCCTGCCTGTAAGAGACAGAATACGGAGAGAAGACCCGGATTTCGCTAAGATAGCAGATTACATGGAAAGGGGCGGGCGCGCGCCCGCGTTCAATAACACTGAAGTTAAGTATTATCCGCTTGGAGACGACATATTCCCTGTAATGGTAGAAGAGTTTGAAAAAGCAGAATCGTTCATATTTATGGAATATTTCATCGTTGAAGAGGGTGTTTTCTGGGATACTATACTGGGAATACTTGCCAGAAAAGTAGAGGAAGGCGTAGAAGTAAGATTTATGTACGATGACATGGGAAGCATCGGAACTCTGCCGAGAAACTATGTAAAAATACTTGAGAGCCTTGGTATAAGCGCAATGTCGTTTGCCACGGTAAGACCGTTCCTTTCTACATACTACAATAACCGCGACCACAGGAAGATAACAGTCATAGACGGAAAAACGGTGTTCAGCGGAGGATATAACCTGGCCGATGAATATATAAACAAAACGGAGCGCTTCGGGCACTGGAAGGATAACGCATTCATGATGAAAGGCGACGCCGTGCGCAGCTACACGATGATGTTTCTTCAGATGTGGCAGGCAAACAGCGTTCACGGCGGTAAGGAAAACTTCAGCCGTTATCTTGATATAGACAGCGGACGCGCACCGGATCCTGAAAAAGACGGATATGTCATCCCATACGGAGACGGTCCTCACCAGGTAAGCAACGTTGCTGAAAACGCGTATATGGATGTCATAAATAATGCAGTAAGGCATATAGCGGTAATGACGCCGTATTTCATACCTGACAACGAACTTCTGCATGCCATAAAACACGCTGCCCGCAGCGGTATAGAAGTGTCGATAATAGTGCCGGGGATACCGGATAAAAAGATCATAAACATACTTACGAAATCATATTATCACGAGCTTCTGAAGGCAGGCATAAGGATATACGAGTATACTCCGGGCTTTGTACATTCAAAGCTTATGGTTGCCGATGATGAGATAGCGGTCATGGGGACTGTAAATATGGATTACAGGAGCCTTTATCTGCATTATGAATGCGGAAGCATAGTTTATAAAAATGAAGCAGTTCAGCAGGCAGAATCTGACATAAACAACACGCTTGAAAAGTGCAGAGAAGTAACTCTTGAAACGACAGGTACCAGGAGCTTCCTGTTCTGGACATTCGCAAGCGTACTGCGTGTATTTGCGCCGCTCCTGTAGAACGATCTCTATAAGGCGGCAGATCTCATGATAGTTATGGCAAAATAACTTCAGTAAAATACTGACGGAGATCTGATAAATAAAAATATCCCGATGATGACCGGAATGGTATCATCGGGATATTTTTTAACCTTTCCTTTTAGAAGGAAGGTGAGTATGAACAAATCAGTTTTGTTATCAGGGCATAAGCTATGCCGGATCGTTTACAAGTCCTGAGCTTCCACCGGAGCTGCCGCCTGAGCTTCCGCCGCCTGATGGCTGTGACGGAGTCGTCTGACCGCCGTTGTGAGAAGGCTCTGAGGAACCTCCGCCGGTATTGCCGCCTGTATGAGTGCCGCCGCCGGTATTTCCTCCGGAGCTTCCGCCGGTGTTAGTATCGCCGCCGGTAGAAGGCGTAGTCTGATCTCCATCGGAAGTTCCCGGCTCAGCTGTGCCGTTGCCGTCAGTATTTCCGTCTGTGTTTTGAGCATCATCGTTGCCTTCGTTTACATATACCTTGTTTCCGTTTTCATCAAGGTAGTAAGACTTTCCTTCTTCGTCAGTAAGGATCTCATGTTCTTCTTCCTTTTCTTCGCTCTGTCCGACTGAAGGCCCCTTCCTCTTTGTTCCGTTGATATAGTATTCTCCGTCAGAGCCTACATATACGTCAGAAGGTCTTGATCTGAATGAGCCGTATGAATAGCCTGAGCATACGCGCTTCATGACCTTGCTCCAGAGAGCAGCTGCAGCGCTCGAACCCTTTGACAGCTCGATGTTTACGTCATTACCGATCCACAGAGCGGCAGAGAACTGTGGCGTAAATCCGCAGAACCATGCATCCATGTTGTCAGTAGTAGTACCTGTCTTGCCGCCTACAGGCTGAGTGCCTATAGCGGCTCTTCCGGCGATACCGTGTGTGACAGTAGTCTGGAGGATATCAGTCATGATGAAGGCAACGCCTTCGTCAAATACCTGAGCAGTTTCAGGATCTTTTTCGAGTATCACATTGCCCTTTGAGTCAGTGACCTTTGTATAAGAGCAAGGCTCTGTATATACGCCGCCGTTAGGGAACGTTCCGTATGCGCTTGCCATCTGTATAGGTGATATGCCCCTTGTCATACCGCCGAGGGCGATAGCAGCGAGGTTCATATCGTTTACATCGCCTGATTTTACTACGGAAGTTATGCCGTTCTTTTCGAGGAACGGCTCAGCATAGTCTATGCCGATGCTCTTGAGAAGTCTTACGGAGCAGACGTTTATGGACTGCTCAACGCACGTCCTGAGAGTTACCCAGCCCTTGTATCCTGAGTATGCGTTCTTAGGCCATACCCTGCCGTTTTCTATGTTTTCAGAGTCTTCGATCGTACTGCCGGCTGTCCAGCCTGTTCCGAGGTCCTTGCCTGACTGAATGGCAGGTCCGTATACTGCAAGAGGCTTTATAGACGAACCTGGCTGACGCGTCTTTGTAGCTCTGTTGTAGAGCAGTCTGCCTGAAAGGCTGCGTCCGCCGACCATTACCTTTATCTGTCCGTTTGTATAGTCAGTGACTACCATAGCGCTCTGCGGCTGTATAGTTTCCTGATGCAGCGTGTAGTGAGCAGGACCTATTGATACGGTACTGTCTCCCATGATGAAGTAGTCAGGATTTTTATCAAGGAACTCCTTGCTGATAACAGCGTTGCCGTCGCCATCCTTTGAAAGATACTGTTCATCTATACCGGCCCAGTAGCCGCCGTTTATGCTGTAGAATATGCCGTCCTTTACAGTATAAAGGTTTTTGAATTCTATCTGAGGTACCTTGTTACCGTCCTTGCCTGTTACAGAGTAGATGTTGAGTCTGTGTCCGGCCAGTATTACAAGGTTGCCGTCCGGATCGCGTTTGAATTCATCAGATGAAAGTGTAAATGTTTCATCGTCATTAAAGTATGTTGACTTTGAGTACAGAAGGATGTTTCCTGAATCGCTCAGTATATTTCCCGTGCCCTTCTGCTTTCTGAGTCCTGTAACGCTCGGGAAGTTAGACAGCTTTGAGAATTCGTCCTCAGCTGACTTCTGCATTTCTACATTAAGTGTACTGTATATGCGCACTCCCTGTGAATATACAAGGTTTTTAGCAGATTCTTCATCCATGTTGAGCTCATTTACGAGATCGTCTATGACTTCGCTTACGCAGTAATCACCGAAATACGATGATACCTTTGACGTATTCATTGATGAAGGCTTGAGCTCAGCCCTGATATCTTCTTCAAGAGCAGACTGATACTCAGTGTCTGAGATATATCCCTGTTCATTCATGAATTTAAGGACGAGCTGCTGACGGCTCTTGTAGTTATCATCGTAAACAACGACATATCCGCCGTCCTCAAGGAGGATGTTAGGGTTATCGGCCTCTACCTTGTCTGACTCGTATCGTTTCAGCGGGGCGTAATTTGCAGGGCTCTTCGGAAGCGAAGCGAGCGTAGCGCACTCTGCTACGGTCAGATCCTGAACGTCACATCCAAAATACGACTGGGCCGCTGTCTGTACGCCGTAGGCTCCGAAACCAAGGTTTATCGTATTCAGGTATGCCTCTATGATCTGCTCTTTTGAAAGATGCTTTTCGAGTATTATCGTATAGTACGCTTCCCGTATCTTACGCGCCATGGATCTCTCCGGCGTAAGATAGATGTTTCGCGCAAGCTGCTGCGTTATGGTACTAGTTCCGCCGATATCCTTGTGCCGCAGTACGCTGTCCTTTACAGCGCCGAATATACGTATGACATTGAAGCCCTTATGAGTGAAGAACGTTTTATCTTCTACGGCTACGAATGCGTTAATGAGATTTTTCGGCATCTCACTGTATTCGACGTTTGTACGGTTCTGAGACGTAGCGACTGACTCAAGCACTTCGCCCTGATCGTCATATATGATAGAGCTCTGTGAGATATTTTCATATATGTTTGAAGTGTCTATCTCAGGTGTAGTAAGTATAACGTAACCTACGTATGCTGCACATATCACCATGAGCAGCAGGAAAAGCTTGAATAAAAGTCCGAACAGGCGTCTTATGCCTGTTTTCTTTTTCTTTTTCCGCTTCTTTTTAGCGGGTCTGCGTTCTGTGTTTTCTGTCATATCATCGTTATCCCCTGTTGTGTCGTCCGCAGGCGGGAACGCCTCCGGCAGTTTTCCGGCAGCAGGATCATGACTCTGACCTGAGCCTGATTCAGCGATAGCGGCAGAGGCAGCATCCGAGGCCTTCTTTTCAGAAGAACGCTCTGCGCGTCTGCGCCGTCTGCGATGCTTTTCATTTTTCTCGTCATTTTCACTGAGCTCAGCTTCCATTTCGGCTCTGCCCGCTTCGGTAACGGCTGATTTGTGAGCCATATCCATGGCATCAACATCGTTTATGTTTACCTTACGGCCGCGATGTACCGGAGGCTCAGAAGAGCTCTTTAAAGCATCAGCTGCAGGCGCATCATCTGATGCGTGATGGTCAGCGTCATCTCCCGGCGGAAGATAATCCTTAAGAAAATCGTCTGTTTCAGGAGCATCATGAACATCATTCGTATCTGGCATAACGCTGCCGTTTGTGTCAGATATATCCGATACATGTGGAAATTCATCGCGTTTGTAGCTTCTTGTATGACTACCGTATCCTGCAGCGGCTGATGCAGCGTCATATCTCGGCTCTGACGGACGCTTTGACGATGCATCGCGGACGTCATTCTCATGATGCGCATCGTGACGTTCGTCAGCGTCAGGAATAGAAGAAAAATCAATGCCGTCGTTGTCAAGACCGAGATCTTCAAAGCTGTGTATCTCTATATCATCAGCTTTGCGGATGTCGGAAAGAAGCTCATCCCAGCTGCGGTTGACGCCGCTGAACGTGTCACGGCTTAATTTTTCCTTGTCATTGTCTGATCTGTCTGTCATAAAAATCACCTTTTGATACCGGTCGAGTAAAAGCAGAAAGTAAAAATACCGCTTTCCGGCGCCGCATGGCGCAAAATGACCGATGCTTCTAATTATACCATGAATAACCTCTGTTGGGCATATTCGATTATTTTTCTGTGTATTACAATTACGTTACTCCGGGCTGCCGGCGTACACCGCCGGATACTGCCGCGGTGACGCGGAAAATTATGCCGTCGGAGACATTTATGAAGTGATCGCATGACTGAACATATGATGAAGCGGGTATATAAGAAAATAACAGCAGCGTTGACACAGCGCCGCATGGTAAATATAATAGGAATAATATTGCCTGCGGGCGAAAATGTTAGTGACAAAAACTGTAAATTGTAATAAAATGTAAAACAGGAGGAAACATGGACGACACCCATAAACCCGGAAACGTTCCGGAAAAAGAAAGAGAGCGAAGGATCGCGGATGACGCGGTAGACATAATAATGGAAGAGCATCCTGACGAGGCAGTCATAAGAGTTGAGGTCAATGCAGAAAATGTGAGGGAAGAGCTTAATTTCTACAAGGAAATGAAGAATCTTTTCAGGGAGTACGGAAAGAATACTGAAAGCCTTGATTTTATAATAAAAAATCTGCACGATAAGATCAGAGAGTTTGATAATACCGATCCGGTGCTGCCTGATGAGGAAAAGTTTGCAGCAGCTATATGTAAGCATCCGTATTTCAAGAACCCGTGCGATTATCCTATACGCCTCATAACTATACTGAAATATCTCAAACATAAGGGATTTAATATGAATTATACGGATATAGATTTATATGTAGACAGGATAATACAGAAAATAGACGGAGTAAAGAAAGTTGGACGAGGACTTTATCTTTACAAAAAAGCTCAGTAGCAGGATACGGGTGCGCATGTGACGCGCGCATATGATAAGAAGACCGCTTGCAGCGGCTGCGGCCGCATTCGGGGCAGGTACAGCGATACAGCATCTGGCGTCAGGGCCGCTTGAGAGAGCGGCTCTTGCGGCTATGGCTGTTTGTCTGCTTTGCCTGTTATTTTTTTTACTTTTGAACTGTAATAAAATAGAAAACAAAGATTTTAATGGAAATGAGCCCGCACAGGATGAAATGAAGCGCGCGATCACTGAGTTTGCTGTCATCGCAGTCGTGTTTTCTGCGCTTGGCGCGGCTGCGGGATACTCGTGCGAACATCGTGTATCGCAGTTTAACGATGTATATAACAGCAGCGTGTTTGTAAACGGAAGTATAATATCAGTAAATACCGGCGCAGATGACAAGTGCTCCGCGGTAATGGAAGCAGACTCATTTTCTGCATACAGCAGCGATGCAGACGGCGGCGATGCAGACGGCAGCGCCAGAAGTGTGATAAGGCTTGAAAGACCTGAAAGGCTGATGGTTTATATAAGCGGCATCGACGGCAGGAAGGCTGCCGCGCTTACAGGCCGCAGAGTTTCAGCTACAGGTGAAGTCAGCAGGCCCGACGTCGCGTCAGACCCAGGAGCGTTTGACTACAGTCTTTATCTGCTGTCAAAGGATATAAGAGCGACGCTGAGAGCAGATGATGAGCAGGTCATATCATCAGGACTCAGACCGGGAGGTCTGTACCGTATACTTAATATTATTGCTGTATTCAAGTATGATTATGAGCAGCGGATATTGATGCAGTTTGACGACAGGTGCGCGCAGATGCTTCTCGGCATACTTTTCGGAGATGATTCATTTATGGATGATGAGCTGAAAACATCATTTCAGCAGAACGGACTGGCGCATCTGCTTGCGGCGTCAGGGCTGCACGTCGGGTTCGTTTACGGGCTTTTTAATGTTCTTATGAGAAAGCCGTCAACAGTGCGCGGAAATATCCCTGTCATGGCTGTGCTCGTTGTATATGCCGCGCTTGCCGGATTTTCAGCGTCAGTCGTGCGGGCGGTATTTATGATAATCGTACATATAGTCGGACGCGTCACACACCGGCGTTATGATTTTCTGACATGCATAGCGTTCTGCGCGCTCGTTTTGCTGATATACAGGCCGGCTAATATATTTTCGTCCGGTTTTCAGCTGTCGTTTGCGGCGGTGCTGACGCTGAGCATAGTATTGAAGAAAGCGGAGCAGATAACGCGCGGCATCTGCCGCGCCGCAGGCGATAAAAAAGGCGCCGTCATAAAACTTGCGGCCGAGCCGCTGGCGGGTATGGTCGCGCTTCAGCTTGGCATGATGCCGCTTACAGTAAGAAATTTCCATTATGTATCGCTCGGCGGCTTATTCCTGAACATACCGGCCATAGCGCTTGCAGGCCTCATAGTTCCGTTGGGGATCCTGCTTATACCGTTGGCGTATATCGGCGGCCCGGCCTTTGTGTTTGGCGGAAATATGGAAGAAATGCTCGTAAAGCTTCTTCTGATGATGAATGATATGCTTGCGGGAACTCCGCTGTCGTACAGGTACTCGGCGTCACCGCCGATGGGAGTGTTCATAATGTACTATGCGGTACTGTTTTTTGTGTGCTCGGAAACAGGACGCGTATGCTTTAAAAACACAGCTTTATACGGTAAAAAGATAGTTATCGTGCCAATGCTCGCTGCTGTATCTGTTTCGGCCGGGTGCGGTTTTGCTGCTGACGCTGACTATCTGCTTTCAGACGTGATATTTGTTGACATCGGGCAGGGCGACTGTGCGCATATTAAAGCTGGAAGCGGCGTTGATCTGATGTTTGACAGCGGCGGAAGTGAAAAGAAGGATGTAGGCATGGATACGCTCATGCCGTATTTTCTGGGAAACGGAGTCAGCGAGATAGACATGGCCGTCATAAGCCACCTGCATACGGACCACTACGGCGGCCTGCTGACGCTTAAGAATGCAGTAAAAATAAAGCGGCTGGCGCTTTCAGCTGTCTACGAGCCAATGAAGGAAAAAATATATGAGGAAACAGGCGTCCCGCCTGAAAATATGCTGTTTTTAAAGGCCGGGGATATCGTTGACGCCGGCGGAGGAGTGATGCTGCGCGTTCTCGCGCCGGCTGCGGGCAGCCGCAGCGAGTATGAAAGGATCCTTGCAGATAATGAGGATGAAAATAAGCTCAGTCTTATAGTAAAGGCTGAGTATAAAGGACGCAGCGTGCTTTTTACGGGGGATATCGATTCTGAATATGAGAAAAAACTTGTGGATATTTATGGAAATATACAGGAGCAGAGCGGCGCACCGGGCGCCGGCGGACTGCATTCCGACATACTTAAAATAGCGCATCACGGCAGCAAATATTCGAGCAGCGATGATTTTCTGAGCGCAGTCGCACCGTCAGTCAGCGTCATACAGGTCGGAAGGAATCTGTACGGCCATCCGACACCTGAGGCGCTTGAACGCATAGAAGAACAGGGCAGTCTGATGTTCAGAAATGATATGGACGGAGCGGTCATGGTGCGTCTGGGGCGAAGGATGACGGTAAGGACGATGAAGTGATAACTGTTGACTTATATTGTGATGATGCGTATGATTTTAATGAAATTGGTAAAATGATATATAGTTTATACGGTTAAGGAAACGATCTTGATATGGCATATAAAAAGAAAGCGCCTGCAGAACATGCATTCAGGCGCATACAGGCGGATCTGAAAAACGATACGCTGAAAAACATAATGATATTTTACGGTCCTGAGGATCACCTCATAAGATGGTCAGCAGATAAAGTAATAGAGCGATATGTAGACCCTGCAGTCGAAATGTTCGATCTCATGAAGCTCGACGGCGCGGTCTGCACGGCAGCTGACATACGCTCAGCGTGCGAGACTATGCCTATGATGTCTGAAAAGCGCGTTGTTATAGTCGATGACTTTAACGCAGGCGGACGCAGAAACAGCAAGGCGGATGAAGAAGAGGATGATGAAAAGCAGGATAAGAATGATGAGCTTATCGAATATTTCAGTAATTTTCCTGAAAGTACGGTGCTCATACTTATAAGCCGCGAGCCGGATAAAAGAAGAAAGCTGTTTAAGACCATACAGAAATACGGCGCGGATTATGAGTTTGACAGGCTCGATATGACGCAGCTCAGGGCATTCATAACAAAACATCTGCGCGCCGGCGGAAAAAATTTTGATATGGATGTGCCGGCGATGATCGCTGAAACGTCAGGATACTTTGATAAAGAATCAGACTATACGATAGATAATTTAATAAATGATATTTCAAAGATAATAGCTCACAGCGGCGACTGCATAACTGTGGAGGATGTCGAAGAGACTGTAGCAGGAAATGAAGCGCGCGATGTGTTTGCGTTTTCTGAAGCGCTTGCGGCCGGCAGAAAGGGCGAAGCGCTGTCGCTCCTGGCGCCGCTGCTGTCGTACGGAGAAAATGAGTTCAAGCTGCTGGGCCTCATATGCTCGCAGTTTGAAACGGTGCTGCTCGTAAATGAGATGCGGGCAGACGGGCTCACGACTTCTGCGATGCACGATCGTACAGGAATACACGAATACCGTATAAAAAAATCTCTGCCGCTGGCTCAGCGGTATACGGCTTCACGGCTGCGCCATATACTTATGAAGGCGTATGAGGTGGACAGGAATATAAAGTCGGGGCTTTCGGAGCCGCGGACCGCGCTTGAGCTTTTTGTGGCTATGGTGTAGGCGCGGTGCGGGGCGTTGGCCGGAGGCCTGCGGCGGCGCTGTGAGTGTGTGGGCGCCGCGGCAGTATGCGCCTGCAGGCGCGTAAAGCACGCGCGCCGGGCGCGCGCAGGTCTGAATGTTTTTTACGGTTTTATTCCATTTATATTACTGAATTATTACTGATTTTCAAGAGTTCTTGACACAAAGTTTTATTAAGATTAACATAAAAAGATGGTATGTATTTTTAGGGTTTACCGAATAACTGAAAACAGAAACACGAAGTAACAGAAACAGGACAAGGTATTATTATGATAATAAGAAAAGTAACATCACTGCTGATAGCCGGCGCTTTAGCGCTGTCATGCGTATCAGCCGGAACCGTTTTATCTTTTGCGGGATCGAGAGGAAATCCTGACGGGGTCTATGTCAGGCAGATATCAAGCGGAAAATGTACGCTTGCATCCGCAACCATGATGCTCAGACAGAAATCCCTGAACGAGGGAAATTCAACGTGGACAAACATTACTCAGTCATCTGTAAGAAAGCACGGATGGGTCGAGGGTGTAGGTATAAAGCAGTCTTTTACATATTACGGAATAACTGTAAAAAGGATAGACCTGTCAGACGGCAGCAATCGTGACACGCTGCTCGAGCTTCTTGAAGAGCATCCTGAGGGTATAGAGATATATGACAGAGGCGTGCCTCACGCTGTTCTGCTGACTCGTTATGATGAGGATGAGGATACGTTCTACTGTGCGGATCCGGGACTTTCGGACCAGGAGATGGCTCTCGGAGATTCATGGCTCAGAAAGACGTATTCAGGTGCAGATCAGGAAGGCATAATCAAAAACATAGACTGTGTATGGGTGATCACGTCTTATACAAAGAAAAATATACCTGCAGATACAGGAAGCAGTTCTTCGTCCGGCCAGAATGAAGAGGAAAACGAAGATTTCTTTGATGATGATACCGGAAACAGCGGAAGTAGCGGAAGCAGCGGAAATTCCGGAAATTCATCAAATACCAATACAGGAACATCAGGAAACACAGGCACGTCCGGCAATACCGGTACTGTAACGAAGCCTGATGATTCAAACAGCTCTGCAGTAACTGATGATAAAAACAACAGCAATACAGGTTCATCATCAGGCTCAGATGTACTTGTAGACGACAGCAATAAAAACAGCCAGACGATCGGAAGTGATGCGCTTAAGGATGACGACGCGCAGTCACCGGGAAGCACATCAGGCGGAACTGTATTCGGAAAGGTCCGCAGCTATTCTACGGCAGGCTTTTCTGACGTAGACCTTACAGAGTGGTATGCTCCTTATGTCGAGAGCGTTTATGAGACAGGTCTCATGTCAGGACTTTCCGGAGTAAAGGCAGGAACGTTCGGCGTGAACGGAAATATGACGCTTGCCCAGTCGGTGACTATAGCAGCCAGGATATACAGCAGCTATGCCGGTGATAAGGAAACGTTTGCGGTAAAGAGCGGCGACAGATGGATAGATCCGTATCTCAGATATTCCGAAAAGAAAAATATAATAACTGCACAGGTTGCGGCGTCAGACGCCGCGGCTCTTGACGCTCCTGTTACGCGCGCTCAGTTCGCAGAGATAATGAGCGCTGCCATAAGTGACAGTGAGTGCGCTGAGATAAATACCATAAAGAGCAATCAGTTCAGTGATATATATGAGACGGGCACAGTCGGACGAGCTGTTTACAGGCTTTGCCGTGCAGGCATAATAACAGGAGATTCTCATGGTAATTTTAATCCTGATGCTTCGATAAACCGCGCTCAGGTAGCTGCTATAGTAGCAAGAGTTACGGACAGATCTCTCAGAGTAAAGATGTAGCTGAAACATTACTGAAGTTGTTGACATAGCAAATAAACAGTGCTAACATATTGAATGGAAAAAGAATATAAAGATCTTCGGGGCAGGGTGAGATTCCCGATCGGCGGTAAAGTCCGCGAGCGCGCGAGCGTATGATCCGGTTGGATTCCGGAACCGACAGTTAAAGTCTGGATGAAAGAAGAGCAGAAGCCGACGTCTTATGACGATTCGGTTCATGTTTAAGCGATTTTACGATGCCCCGGTTCAGTGACCGGGGCTTTTTTAGATTCTTAAGAGTCATATTTATTTACAAAAAATACCTTTTAAAATTATCGGGAGGTGAAGTGAATGGCTTTAAAAGATGATGAAAAATACATGATGATGGCGCTTGAGCTTGCGGCAAACGGCGCGGGACACACAAGCCCCAATCCGCTTGTAGGGGCTGTTATAGTGCGCAACGGCGAAGTGATCGGCGCAGGCTGGCACGAGTACTGCGGCGGACTTCATGCGGAGCGCAACGCCATAAAGGACTGCCTTGAGCGAGGCAATGACCCGAAGGGTGCGACGATATACGTCACTCTTGAGCCGTGTTGCCATTACGGAAAGACGCCGCCGTGTACTGAGGCAATCATAGAGCGGGGCTTCTCGCGTGTAGTATACGGTGCTTTTGATCCAAACCCTAAGGTAGCGGGTAAGGGACTTGAGATACTGAAAAAAGCAGGTATAGAAGTAGACGGACCTGTTCTCAACAGGGAATGTCTTGAGATAAATGATATATTTTTCCATTATATAACTACAGGCCTGCCGTTCGTTATCATGAAATACGCTATGACTGCTGATGGCAAGATCGCAGCGTATACAGGCGATTCCCGCTGGGTAACGGGAGAGGAAGCAAGAAAGCATACTCATAAGACGCGTAAGCGTGTAGCGGCCATAATGGTCGGCATAGGTACGGTGCTTGCAGATGACCCTATGCTCAACTGCAGGCTTGACGAGCCTGATCTGAAGCGTGACGGAACTCCGTTCGACAGATCTGTGGATCCTGTGAGGGTAGTGTGTGACAGCAGACTGAGGATACCTCTTGACTGCCGCATCGTAAAGACTGCAGGAGATATAAGGACCATAGTCGCGTGCGCTGACGGCGCAGATCCTGAAAAGAAAGCAGCCCTTGAAAAAGCGGGCATCGAAGTTATAGATGTCATGGCCGACAGAGACGGTCGCGCAAGCCTGCCGCTCATAATAGAAAAGCTAGGAGCTCTCGGACTTGACAGCGTGCTGCTCGAGGGCGGTGCAGAGCTTAATTTCTCAGCGCTTGAGGACGGGATACCGGACAAGCTGCAGGTATATATAGCTCCAAAGCTTATAGGCGGAGCCGGCGCCAAGTCACCGATAGGCGGTAAGGGCATCGCAAAGATGGCTGACTGCGTTGACCTGGGCAGACCAAAGATAACAGAGCTCGGCGACGACCTGCTGCTTGAGTACAGGTTTGTAAATGAACCTGATGAAGATGAAAATAACGGGTCCGGTGACGGACTGGAGGAGGATGATGGATGTTCACAGGAATAATTGAAGAGGTCGGACAGATCGTATCCGTAAAGCGTGGACAGGTCTCATCAAGGCTGAAGGTAAAAGGCTCAAAGATATTTGAGGATATACATCTCGGCGACAGTATAGCAGTTAACGGCGTATGCCTGACGGCAACGACGATCGACGGGGATACATTTGAAGCAGATGTGATGGCGGAGACGCTCAGGAGGACGAATCTCGGAACGTTCAGACCGGGAAGCCGTGTAAATCTTGAGCGTGCCATGTCTGCTGAGGGACGCTTCGGAGGCCACATAGTTTCAGGCCACATAGACGGTACGGGCACTATATCGTCGATGGTCCGCGAGGAAAACGCTGTCTGGGTGAAGGTCATAACAGACGACAAGCTTCTTAAATATATCATAGAGAAGGGTTCGATAACGATAGACGGCATAAGTCTTACGGTCGCAGAGCTGGGCGATGATTATTTCAAGGTCTCAGTCATACCGCATACAGGTTCGGAAACGACGCTTCTGACGAAGAAGCCGGGAGATGTGGTAAATCTGGAAAATGATGTAATAGGAAAGTATGTTGAACGAATGCTCACATTTGGCGAAGGCTCCGCCTACGCGCAGAAGCTTGCGCCTGATGCGGCTAAAAATAAAAAGAGCAGCCTCAGCTATGACATGCTGGCTGAGAACGGATTTATATGATGAAGGAGCGCCGGCCGGCAGGCGGGCGCGGCATAGGACGCCGGGAGGCGTCGCAGAATATTAGATACATTAATTATTGATATTACAGTTTATTGACGTAAAATATTATTGGAGGAAGTTAAAATGTTTGAATTCAGTACTATAGAAGAAGCTATACAGGATCTGCGCGACGGAAAAATAATCGTTATGACTGACGATCCTGACAGAGAAAATGAGGGTGACTGCATATGCGCGGCTGAGTTTGCGACGAAGTACAACATGAATTTCATGGCTACTTACGCAAAGGGTCTGATATGCATGCCTATGAGCACTGCGATGTGCGAAAAGCTCGGTCTTCCTCAGATGGTAGAAAATAACACTGACAATCACGCAACTGCGTTTACTCACTCTATAGACCATGTAGACACTACTACAGGCATCTCAGCTACAGAGCGTTCTTACACTGCCATAAAGTGCACAGAGGACGACGCAAAGCCTGAGGATTTCAGAAGACCCGGTCACATGTTCCCGCTCGAAGCAAAGGCAGGCGGCGTATTTGAAAGAGGCGGCCACACTGAGGGCACGGTCGATCTTATGAGGATAGCAGGACTTAAGGAAGTCGGCATCTGCTGCGAGATCATGCGCGAGGACGGTGAAATGATGCGCACAAAGGAACTCATAGAGTTTGCGCAGCTTCACAACCTGAAGTTCATAACTATAAAGGCCCTGAAGGAATACAGAAAGGCTCACAACTGCTAGCAGATCAATGGCAGTGCTGTTTGAAATACATTACCGGCTGTTGTGATGACAGCGGAAAGGAAAATGCTTATGACAAGTGAATTATGCAAGGCCGGTGTTGCGATGGAGCATCAGGCTGCGGTAGAAAACGGAGAAAAAACGGAAAGACCGGCTGACGGCGGTCCGGTCATGGAGCGCGTCGTTACTGCCAAGCTTCCGACAAAATATGGAAATTTTCTTATACACGGATTTGTAAACAGGATAAACGGAGAGCACCACGTGGCCCTTACCATGGGCGATGTGGCAAACGGCGAACCTGTACTCGTGCGAGTTCATTCAGAGTGCCTGACTGGTGACGCGTTCGGTTCGGCAAAGTGCGACTGCGGCGATCAGTTCGAGGCTGCGATGCGCGCCATAGCTGCTGAAGGGCGCGGCATCATGGTATACCTGCGTCAGGAGGGCCGTGGGATCGGCCTCATAAACAAGCTCAAGGCGTATGCTCTTCAGGATCAGGGTATGGATACGGTAGAGGCAAACCTGGCTCTCGGATTTCCTGCTGACGCGCGCGACTACACTGTGGGCGCGGAGATGCTTGCAGACCTCGGAGCAAGAAAGCTCAGGCTCCTGACAAATAACCCTGAAAAGCGCGATGGCCTTGAAAAGTTCGGACTCGAGATAGTTGAGCGCGTTCCTATCGAGACAAAGCACAAGGATGCATGCGAGTTCTACATGCAGACAAAGAAAGAAAAAATGGGTCATATTTTAAAGACTTATTAATTTGATAAAATAAATATAATATTGAACAATCAAATCGTTTAATTAATAAATAATACTAAGCACTGCAGCCGCCCGGCGGCTGAGCAGAAAGTAAAATATCAAACGGAGGATACGAAAATGGATAAGAACATCAATGTTTTAGAAGGCAAGTTAGTTGCAGAGGGCATCAAGGTAGGCATCGTTGCTTCACGTTTCAACGAATTCATAGTTTCAAAGCTTATCGGCGGCGCTCTCGACGGACTTCTCCGCCACAACGTAAAGGAAGAGGATATCACTCTCGCATGGGTACCGGGCGCTTTTGAGCTTCCTATGGCTGCAAAGAAGATGGTAGAGTCAGGCAAGTATGACGCGGTTATCTGCCTCGGCACTGTTATCCGCGGCGCTACGAGCCACTACGATCTTGTATGCAACGAAGCTGCAAAGGGTATCGCGCAGGTAGGTCTCCAGTCAGGCGTTCCTGTAATGTTTGGCGTAGTTACTACAGAAAATATTGAGCAGGCTATCGAAAGAGCCGGAACAAAGGCAGGCAACAAGGGCTATGACTGCGCTCTAAGCGCTATCGAGATGGTAAATCTCTACAAGCAGATCTAATGATCGGCTCGTCAGCTGTAAAAGCGGCTGCTTAGTGATGTAAATATATAAATAACGTATGATATGCAAAAAGCGTAGCAGGGCCGGAAGGCCGCAGGCTGCGCTTTTTGTGTAAGGCTGTAAATTTTTATCTGAAAAGCTTATCTTATGATATCGCACTCCTGACATCTCACAGCGCTGAATCCGGCGCATGAGTTACAGTAGCCGAACTGCGGACATGAAAGACCGCATTCTACTTCGTCCATAGGCTTCTGATGGAACTTGCAGAAAGGACCGAATACCTTTGTATATTCGAAGTAATGCATGTTGTCTATGTGCTCGCATATGTAGTAGCTCGGCTTTCCGTTTGCGCCGCAAAGTGTAGTCTTTCCGCTGAACCAGATATCCTTGTTAATATTTGATGCGGCCGGCTTTGTTTTTATCTCACTCATTATTTTCCTCCTTCATATGTTTTGATAGTATAAAATATGATCATATGATAGTAAGCATACAAATCATATGCTTAAAATCATTGTAACATAGACCATTTTTTTAGTAAAGGACATATGTTTTTAATATTCCTCGTCCTCAAGCGCGATGCTCGCGCGGTGACGCGCGCGGGGGGATGCTTTTATTATTTAATGCTGTGTTTTATTAATTGGAGCAAGAAATTTTTGTGATATTATGAAGTATTTATGCCCGATTGCGGAAAATCGTGATATACTTATTTGCAAAATGCTGATTCAAGCCGCTGAGGCGGTTATGTAAATATGAAAGGAAACAGAATTATGAACAGTGACAAGATCAAAAACGGTCCCGGCGGGGCTCCTGTACGTTCGCTTTTTTATGGAATGGGAATGGTAAAAGAAGAAATCGAAAGACCTCTTATCGGTGTTGTAAACGCTCAGAATGAGCTTATCCCGGGACACCTGCTGCTCGACAGAGTTGCGCAGGCTGTAAAGAAGGGCATAATCATGGCAGGCGGTACTCCTGTTGAGTTCCCTGCTATCGGTATCTGCGACGGTATCGCTATGGGTCACGAGGGTATGAAGTATCCTCTTGCGAGCCGTGAGCTTATCTGCGACTCTATCGAGGCTATGGCGAAGGGTCACGCTCTTGACGGTCTCGTTCTCATACCTAACTGCGACAAGATCGTTCCAGGCATGATGATGGCGGCTGCGAGACTTAATATCCCTTCAGTTATGGTATCAGGCGGTCCTATGAGAACAGGAAGCCTTGACGGCGATATCCTTGACTTTAACAGCGTTATGGAGCGCGTAGGCGCTTTCAAGAACGGCGACTGCACTGAGGAACAGCTTGAGGACGTTGCTGAGCGCTGCTGTCCTGGATGCGGTTCATGTTCAGGTCTGTTCACTGCAAACAGCATGAACTCTCTTACTGAGGTACTCGGTATGGGTCTCCCTTACAACGGAACTGCTCTGTGTGACAGCGGCGAGCGTATCCGTCTCGCTAAGAGAGCAGGTATGCAGGTAATGGAAATGCTCAGAAGAGACATCCGTCCTCGCGACATACTTACTCCGGATGCTTTCGAGAACGCTATAACTGTCGATATGGCTATGGCAGGCTCTACAAATACAGTTCTTCACCTCCCTGCTATTGCTCACGAGGCAGGTATCGAGCTGAATCTCGATATGTTTGACGCTATAAGCGAGCGCACTCCTAACCTGTGCAAGCTGAGCCCAAGCGGTCACCACCATATGGAAGACCTCGGTCTTGCAGGCGGTATCCCTGCACTCATGAACGAGCTCACTAAGCTTGACCTCATACATAAGGACTGCATGACTGTTACAGGCAAGACTGTAGGAGAAAATATCGAGAACCACTCTGTTCTCAACTATGATGTAATAAAGCACGTTGAGGCTCCTTACAGAAACAGAGGCGGTCTGGCTATCCTCCGCGGAAACCTCGCTCCTCTCGGCGCTGTAGTAAAGGAATCAGCAGTTGCTCCTGAAATGCTCGCGCACGACGGTCCTGCTGTTATCTTCAACTCTGAGGAAGAGGCTTCTGCCGCTATCTGGGGCAAGAAGATAAAGAAGGGCGACATCATCGTTATCAGATATGAAGGCCCTAAGGGCGGTCCGGGCATGAGAGAAATGCTCTCTCCGACTTCTTCTATTGCAGGCATGGGTCTCGACAAGGACGTAGCGCTCATCACAGACGGAAGATTCTCAGGCGCGTCAAGAGGCGCTTCTATCGGCCACGTTTCTCCTGAAGCTATGGCGGGAGGACTTATCGGACTCCTCAAGGACGGCGACACTATCCACATCGACATCCCTAACAGGATCCTCGAAGTAAAGCTCAGCGATGAAGAGATAGAAAAGAGAAAGGCTGAGTACGTAAAGCCTGAGCCTAAGGTAAAGACAGGCTACCTCGCACGTTACGCCAAGCTTGTAACATCTGCAAATACAGGCGCAGTCCTCAGTGTAGACTGATTTACGGTGACTGAAAAATAAAACAATGAGCCTGATGTATCCCGGTCAATAATATGTACCCAGTGTCCAGAAAACTGGGTACATATCACAAACGGATACATCAGGCTCATTTTATATTTTAACGGATCAAACAGCTGCGTCAGTAAGCCACTCTCTGATGGTGTTCACATCAAATTCAATGATATCGGCGATATCATCAATAGAATACCCCTTTTTTATCAATTTCAGTGCAGTAGCTTTAGCTTGCTCCTCACGACCTTCGGCAAAGCTTTCACTCCTCAGGTCCTCCATAGCCTTACACATTTCACGCACCCCCTTCGGATTTTCTTTTAAATATCTTGTTTTGGAAGCAATCAGCTCAAAATTCATATCATTTGCATCAGTACAGTTGAAATCATGCATAAGCTTTCCAATATCAGAATCGCCACGATACTGACCGTTAACATAAATAATATGTGAACCGTCTTCGAAAGATGTTCCTGTTGTAAGATTCATATTTTGTATAATATATACAGCATCGCTATTTTTAAAGTAATCATTTTCAGTAATAAATATGACATAAGTGTCAGGAAGTGCAGAATAGTCCTGATTTTCGTCAAGATTTTCAATATCCGTTATACTTGAGTAATATCTGGCGCGATGAGGATCTGCTCCATTATCCGATCGTTGAACTTCAATATCATATTTTTTTCCGTTACTGTCAGTAGCGTATGCATCTAAGCATACAGACCTTGCGCCTGTAACACGTTTCATATCAGCTTGAGTTTCACAACGTGTTATCACCAGGTCAGGTTTTTCAATAATAATGCGGAGTACAAGCTCCACAAGAGGAATATTATCCTTAAAAAGACCACGCATAAAAGTATCGTCGATAGGTCTGAAATTTTTCAGACGCTGAAGATCCTCTTTATGTTTACGCAGTCGCTTTTTTTCTGCATTTTCCGTCATATTGTGTAATTTCTCCAATTCAGCAAATAGCTGATCTAATATGATTCGGATAATTAGATGGTATCATGCAGTGTATGATTTATCAAGATATGTTGCAACGGTGAAAGTCCGAATCAAAGCAAATGTAAAAATTTTTATACCATGGCAAACCTTATTATATATTAAATGGAATAATATTACAACCATAATATGTAAATCATAAAAAGTAATATCTGTAACTGATGGCAGAGGAAGTACTGTAAATTACAGTTATGACAAAGAGGGACAGCAGATAACAGAAAAAGATGCTCTTGGATCTACATGTTCAAGGACATACGATGAAAATGGAAATTTCATATCTGAAACTGATTAAAATGGTAATACATGGAATTGCTTATATGATGCAGCTGATCAGCTCATATGTTCTACAGATCTGGCAGGCGGAAAAACTTATTATGGATATGATGCAAACGGAAATACAACTTCAGAAACTTCCCCTCTCGGAAACAGGAAAGAATATGGTTACGATGCAGAAGGAAATCTGACATCTTATGAGTATGATGGCAATGGAAATTGTATAAAGATGACTACATCTGATGGTGAAACGGTCTATGAATATGATGAACTTGACAGACTCATAAAGACTGTCTATCCGGATGGAAACAGTGAAACTTTAAAATATGATGGCATTGGAAATATAGCTTCGTCTTATGACAGGAACGGTAATAAAACATCATATAAATATGATGCCGTAGGCAATCTCATAGAGACGAAACTTTATATAGTAGACGAGCAGGATAAGGTCGATTCATGGGAGATAACAGCTTATGAATTCGATAGCAGAGGATTGGTAACAAAACAGATCGACGCTCTTGGAAATGTTACGACAACAGAAACGACATATACATATGACGAGCTTGACCGCCTTGTAAAAGCACATGATGAATATGGAAATTCTACAAGAGAATAGAGATATGATTCTCTTGGAAATCTGACATATGAGACAGGAAATGGAAGCCATACTACTGATTATCGCTACAATGACCTCAATCAGCAGATATCACGTTCAACGGATAACTGGAAGACATCCACAGCAAGTGAATATGATGCGAGAGGAAATCTTGTACTTGAAAGTTATGTAAAGAACAAGAAACAGACAGTATCAGGACAGTATACATATGATGCTTCCAATAAAATGACTCAAGGCATAAATGCCAATGGCGAGAAAAGCATATACAGTTATAACGGACTTGGCGCACTCATGGAAAATACATGGGTGATAGCAAAGAACGGTTACGGATATCATGATGTAAATGCTGATGATACGGTTCAGACTCAGACGGCAAATAAGGATAAGCCTACAGGAAGTAATGTAAAGAAAACGAGCACTGTAAAAAAACAGTTCGTAGTAGACTTTACATCTGATACATACAGACCGTTATAGGAACATGAGGTAAACGGACTCAATTATCGTTATGTTTACAGCGATAAAGCACGGCTCAGTGTGGTAGTCAGTGAGATATCGAATGGTTCAGCATCACTTCTTGATAAAAACGGAGAACTTCATGCGTATTATCATACAGACTATCTCGGAACTACCGACTATCTGACAAGCGCTGTAAATTCAAAGGTCATAGCATGGAGATCAGTATGGAAGATAAAACCTGAGAGTTATAGCACAGGCTATAAATTTAAATGTGATGTAAGACAGCTTGATAGATATATAAATAATATATGGGAAGCTCGCCCGGATGTGGATTTAAAAAAAGGCAGTGCCAATATATATGGAGATTTTATATTGTCTACAAGATGGATGGATTATAGCGTTCAGTATAAATATATAGGACAGGGTATAATTATATATTCCTATGATATTAACTTAAATAAAGAAGCTGTTCAAAATGATGTTGCTGTAGCGGCTATAATTGGTGGATATGCAGTTTTAATATATTGTACTGGAGGTGCCGTAGTGGTATTTGCTTAAAAACTTATTTACATGTTGTACATTAAAATAAGTTAAGGTTATTCTTATATTATAATAATGTTGAACTAAAGTTGCAAATTTATGGAAAATAATTTGTAGCTTTAGTTCAAACTATCTGCTTTATCTTTTGTAGATAAATTGAAAATATATTTTGAGGGGCATGTATTAAAAATGAAAAAGCATTTAATGGTTAAAAATTATAGTAGTACATATGGGTTTAAATTGTTAAAAGTAAATAAAAAATATTCAATGGTTCGAGTAGTGAATGATGTAGTTCAGGGATTCCAAATTGATGAATATAGACGCTGCGGGCGTAAAGCTACGTATATTAAATATGATATATATCCGTTATGCAATAATGAATCAAATTATTATAATGGTATATTTGCTAAATTGGATGCTAATGTGCAGATGGATATACCTATATTTGATACTTATTTGACTGATGAAAAAATTTGTGAAATTATACAGAGTGTTGTTTTTCCGTTTCTTAAAAGATATGATTCATGCAAAAGTTATTATGGTTATTTAAATAAAACGTTAAGATTAGATGAATGTGGTATAGAAGAAGTATTTTTTGCATTAAAAAATAATGATATATACAATGCGATCTGCATGATAAATGAAAGAATTGCTCAGTGTGATGATGCATATGAATCATGCTTAGATACAATGGATGAAGAATCGTTAAATCATAAATTAATGATGTGTTCTGAAAGAAAAGAAAAACTTAAACTAATGTTGAATAGAATAGTATCATATACGCCAGATGAATTGGACAAGATATTACTTGAAAATGAAAAAATTGGAATTAAATTTATCGATGACCATTTAGTATAGGGGGACTAACAAACGTTAATATCAACTATGAAATTTAATAGCAGCTCATAAATTTGCTGATATCTTTTACCTGTGAAGCAGTTTGCATATAATAAAGCTGTTCCTGAAAACACATTATTTAAATCCAGAATCGTGTCCGGCGCCCGGCGCCGGCGCAGAAGATAAGTTACATTTGAATCACAGATAAAAGGAGGCAAAGAATATGAGTCTTAATGAAAGAGTTGTTGAAATTTTAAAGAACAATATGTGGGATATCGCTACATGCGCATATAACCAGCCAAACGTTGTAACAGTTGCGTTCAAGGACGTTACTGAAGACGGAAAGCTTCTCGTAGGCGATGTATTCCTCGATACTACGCTTAGAAATATCGAAGCAAACAGCGGCCGTGTCGCAGTTACTGCTTTTGATGCTCAGACTTTTGAGGGTTATCAGATCAAAGGTACGGCTCAGTACATCACTTCAGGTGAGATCGTTGATACGTTCAAGAAGGCTGTTGAAGGTATGTTTAACGGCACTGCCACTGCAAAAGGCGCTCTTGTTATAACACCGGAAAAGGTCATCGTTACTACTCCGGGTGCAGACAATAAGAAAGAGCTGTAAGATCGTTTTAACTTTTCATTCTAAAATATTTTCATTCGACAGACTGCGGCGCAGCAGGAAAATGCGCTGCCGGACGAGCCGTTTTTCACGGATCGGCCGGGCGGCGTCCTGTATGCGCTGCAGTTTTTTTATGCGCCCGTGAGGGCGCGTAATGTTACAAATACTATTCATTTGTGTGAACTCCATTGAAATACAGGCTCTGTTGTGGCAAAATGAATTATTACTGCTCAGGGGGAATTTTCAAAACGTATGATAACTCAAACGATAAGAAAGTTAATAGATAAAGCTATAAATAAAAGGAAAGCTGCGCTGGCGTTGTGCGGTATTATGCTGATGTCGAGCGCGCCTGTTTACGCGCAGAGCGCGGCAGAATATCCGTCACAGCAGGCTGTCAGTATAGGAAAGCTGACTGCCGCTGTTGCGGCAGCTGCGGGGACAGGCTCCGGAAGTCAGGCATCTGCGGCTATAAAAAACGCGCTTTCATCAGCATATGGAGCATCGTCAGAGCAAGGCGCGGCGCTGCGTTCATTCCGCCAGCTTTCCTCAGAAACGGTCATGACGACAGATAAGGGCGCTGTTACTCGTACAGAAAGCGAAGCTTCTGATAGTGCCGTAACTGTTAAAAAACGTGTTTACGCCGGCTCAGGTCTGGGTGACTGCACTGTATATATGGAAAGGATCACTGCAGACAGCTCGTCTGCCGGGCAGACGCTCACCGTGTTTCAGCTTGGAGAAGGGGAGGGTACTGTAAGAAATTATGATATTGCTTCTAAAAAATGGAAAACGATAGCTCTTGCTGAGGGAACGCTGCCGTCGGGGATGTATTTCATAAAAACGGGCAGCAGCGAGAGCATATTTATAACGCCGCAGGCGTATCGCAGCCGCGAAAACGGCATGATAGAGTCTGTACCGGCATCTGACGGAACCATGCGTGTCTCTAAGCAGAACGGAAGATTTTATATTACTGTAAGCGTTCCGGCGCTGTCACAGGGGATGTTCTGTGATTTTACGGCGCTGTGCTCCGGATCGGCGCTTGTAAACTGGAATGATGCGTTTGATGTGAGCAAATGGGAAAACTACCGTTTTACGGATGACAACAGATGGTGCTATGACGGCTACTATTACAAGACTCCGTCAAATTATATCCCGTCAGGTACGAATTATTTCTACAAGCTTCCGGCGGCGCATATAACGGGAAAAATGGCGCGCAATAAAAACGACGCCGCGTCCCGCGCGTTCAGCCTTGCGATGATAGACGTCATGAAGGCGCGTTACAACAGCAGCGGCTACATACCGTCTGAAAACGGCAGCCAGTGGCTGCAGAGCACTTATAATATAGGAAAAGGATATTACGATACACGCTTCAACACTGACTTTGCGCTCGCTATGATAAATGCAGGTGAGAATTTCGGGGCTAAGCAGCTTATAGACGATGCCGCGGTCTACGGAAAATTCCTCGTGTCATATGCGGCAAAGCAGCATTATACTGTAGGAAGCGGCGAGTCAGAGGGATGGCTCGTTGATGACTACTGGAATGAGAACGGCAGCCCGAAGCGGACGCATGTATCGCTGAACCATCATACTGCAGAGGCTGTGTTCCTGTACAGGCTGGCTGACGCGACAGGCGACGAGTCTTATGCGCAGACGGCTGAAAAAATGGTAAAGGGTATTGAAAACACTGCGGCTAAGTGGATAATGCCTGACGGAAATCTTTATTATTCATACGGAAACAACGGCCGGATGATAACGGGAGACTACCCGTATCTGACATATAACGATCTGCTGGAGCTGCAGAGGCTCTGGACAAAACGCCACGGAGCAGCAAATGAAGCAGTATCAAAGCTGATGGCGAGCAAGCTCGCGTGGATGAACAAAAACGGTATCACAGGTTACAATAAATAAGTAACTTTTGATATATTGAAACAGACATCTGTCGTAACTGGAAAAAGGGGGGAAATCAATGAAAGGGAAGACAAAAAGACTTATAACTATCGCAGTCGCCGGTATAATGCTGCTGGCAGCTTTCGGAAGCGCGGCGGCCTTTGCTGACACGACTGTTCTTTATCAGAAGTCAGAAAAGCAGGACATAACAGCGGGCCTGACATATGAAAAGAGCACAAGGCTCTACAAATCAGGATGGCTCGATGTTTATGTACTGACGATGGACGCGTCAAATACAGATCTCTCGCTTCAGGTCCTTGAGGATGTAAACACTTACGGCGCAAAGAGCACAGTTGAAAAGCTGGCGAAGGATAACGGAGTTATCGCAGCCGTAAACGGAGACTTCTTTGGTTCGGGTTCTTTGAAATCGAGCATGGGTAATGTAGCAGAAGACGGAAAGGTAGTGGCTACTCAGAACTACTACAACTGGAACAACTGGCAGTATGCAGGCATATACGTTGACAGCGCGGGAACACCGTTCATAGATTACATAAAATCTACACTGTCAGTCGTAAACGCTGCAAATGTAACGCTCACTCTCGGAGCGAAGAATAAAGTCACAGACTTTTCAAAGCCTGTATATTTCGATCGCTCTGCGATCACGTCTACGGCAGCGATAGACGCTAAATATTCGTCACTCGTAAAAATGGTAGTTTCAAACGGCGGAATAACATACGTTTCACAGCCGGGTGAGACGGTCCCGGTCCCGGAAAACGGATTTATAATAGTCATGAACACATCGAGCCGTGACTATTATCTTCCATATTATAATGTAGGAACTGCGGTAAGCTTTTATGAGAATGAGGACTTTTACATAAGGCCTCAGAAAAATATAAGCGACATAGTTTTCGGCATGAGCGGAGGCGGCGAAGTGCTCAGGAACGGCGAGATAGTCCAGTACGGCTACACTGTAAGTCCTTCAACGAACCAGCCGAGAACACTTATAGGCGTAAATAAAGAAAAATCAAAGATATATCTCGTCTGCATAGACGGCAGAAAGAACGGAAAAGGCGCAACTAACTATGAATGCGGCGCTATACTTAAGGAATACGGCGTTTATGACGCGATACAAATGGACGGCGGCGGATCGACAACTATGGCAGTCCAGAAAAACGGCGACTCAGCTGTATCCGTAGTTAACGTACCGAGCGAAGGCGCGCAGCGCGCCGTTGCAAACGGCATAGGCATAAAGGCGAACGGCCCTGCAGGCACTCCTGTCATGGTAACAGCGTCAGTTGCTGATTCTGAGGACAATATAATGTTCAACGGATTCGCGTCAACGATAAACGCTGCAGTTTACGATGGCCAGCTCAATAAAATGAACGTAACTCCGCAGTACAGCTCATCGCTTAAGGGTACATGGAGCGACAGCGCGTTCACTCCCGCGGAGACAGGAAACGGTACGGTAACAGTAACGTATGGAGATATCAGCAAAACAATAGATGTAACCGTGCTTAAAGGCGTAGCAGCGCTCCGCGCTGAAGCATACTCATATGCGCTCGTAACAGGACAGAAAACAGCACTGACGGCAAAGGCTATAAATCCTGAGGGCTACTCGCTTGACATCGCCCAGAGCGATGTAACATGGTCTGTAGATGATTCAGGCGTGGGACATATAGACAATGGCTCATTCGTAGCTGACAAGGACGGTCTGTGTACCGTTACGGCAAGATCCGAAAAATACGGTGTTACGGGAACGCTTCAGATAAGCGTAGGCAAGAAATACGTAGCGATAAACAGCTTCGAAGGCCCGCGCAACATAGTCAATACTTACTATCCGTCATCAGACAGCGGCATAAGCGGCGGCGGGGCCATAGACAGCACCATAAGCAAGGACGGACGCTCATCCCTGAGGATAGATTACAGCTTCAAACCTGATACTGTAACGACTCAGTGCGTATATGCAAGCCTGGAAAAGAACGAGATACTTTTCCCGTCAGGCGTATCTGATTTCGAGATATGGTACAAGGGCGACGGCAGCGGCAACGCGCTTAAAGCTGTAATAAATTACGGCTCAGGACAGTCAGCAGATGTAACCATTGCAGATAAAATGACAGGAACAGACTGGACGCAGGCAAAAGTATCGCTTCCTTCAGGCGCGGCTGACAACGTAAGATTAGGCAAGATATACGTAGCTTCATACGGCACAGACGGGACGTCTGAAAAGGGTTCAGTCTATGTTGATTATATTACTGCCCAGGCTGTAGTAGGCGACGCGGGCGGTCCTGCTTCAGCGAGCGCGACAGACTATATGGCCGCCGACCTTGACAAGCTGACAGGCTCATATACTGCGCTTTCGTCAGCAGCGCCGACGCAGAATACGTACTCAAACAACACGAGCGGAAACTTTACAGTGCTCACGCTTGGAGTAACTAACGGCAGCCTGACTAAAAACAACGAAAAGCAGTGGTCTTACATCTCTGAGGTAATGAGCGCGTCATACACAGCTAAGAACCTCGTAATAAAAATGAACGTAAGTCCGTGGTCAGGAATAACTGACGTAAAGGAGCGCACAGCGCTCCACGATCTGCTTAAAACAGCCGGCAGAAAGTACGGTAAAAATGTCGTGGTACTCTTCCCTAACGGAAAGAACGGAGTCGAGATAAAGGATGGTGTAAGGTATATAGCGGTAGCTTCATCGTCAGGCATCGACTTCAAGGGCGACAGCGAAAATATGTACTATGAATTCAGATAAATGTCATAAATGTGCGGGCCTCGCGGCCCGTGCATGATATGCAGATCTTAAAAGACGGAAAACAAGAAAGTAAAAGGTTATGGCAGAAAATTCCAAAGGAGCGATAGCTAAGGATACAGTAGTTTATATGATCGCGAAAATGATAGAGGCTGTAGTCGGCATAGTTACTATGTCAGCGATGTCCTACCTTTTCCGCAAGGCCCAGATGGGATATTACTCCACTGTAAACATAGCTGTCACGATGATAGCGCTCCTGGCTGTGCAGTGGCTCAACCAGTCGGTGCTTAGATATATAAATAAATATGATATAGCAAATAAAAAAGATGTATTTATTTCAACTGTGATAAATTCGTGGATGAAAGTCAATGCCGGAGCAGTGGCCGCGGCTGCGGCCGTGGTGGCGGCTCTTAAGGCTGCTTCAGCATATTCGGACGCGCTTGCTTCATTTATGTCTGTTTACACGCCGGGCGTGTTCGTTTGCGGTATATTGTGGTTCATTACATATAATACCGCGCAGCTCATGATAGCTATGCTGGCTGCGCTGCGAAAGGCAAGAGTTAATCTGCTTCTCTCAGTGATAACAGTATGCGGCAGGCTTGCGCTCATGGTGCTTTTCTGCATGATGTGGGGCAGCCGCATAGAATGGATATTCCTGAGCTATTTCATAACCGACGGCGTAGTATCTCTCATAGCTATGAGAGAGCTCAGGCTGCTTTCATATATAGGGGCAAGGTCAGACAAAGGTATACTTGCAGAGCTCAAGGCCTACGGGCTGCCGCTCATGGGCAACCAGTTTGCGACGACTATCCTTAACAAGTCTGACGTCTATATCGTAATGATCGCTCTGGGCGCGGGAGCGTCCGGCATATATCAGACGAATTATTCGCTGATAGCTACGGCGTTTACTCTCATAAATGCTGCTATGATGCGCGGCTGCTATCCGACTATACTGAGAAAGTGGTCAGAGGGCAAAAAAGACGAGGTGCAGACGCTTCTTAACACAGCTGTAAGGATGTATCTTCTCATAGCAGTACCTGCAGTGGCGGGCGTATGGGCTGTGAGCTATCAGGCTGCATATGCGCTTTTTGCGCCTGAGTATGTAGAGGGACATGTTGTTATGTTCTGGGTGGCTTTGGGAATGATGTTCCTTGGACTTACAGAATATTCCATTAAAAACTGGGAGCTTCATGCAAACACCTCAGCGATATTTAAGCGCAGCATGATAGGCGGTGTTGTGAACGTTGGACTGAATCTCGTCCTCGTAAAGCTACTTGACAGCTATTTTATAGCGTCGGTGACGACGTTCCTGGGATTTTTCGTATATTTCCTGCTTGCTGTATTTGGTACCAGAAAGCACCTTATATGGCATATAAAGGCAAGAAGCCTCTTTAATATACTTCTGTCTGCCGCCGTTATGGCAGGTGTGATAAAATTAATGGAGAGCGTGCTGCCTGAGGGTAAATTATATTTGGCTTTATTTATATTCTGTGGTATCATTGTGTACGGATTGATGCTGGCTCTTACGGGCGAAGTGCGCGATGAGCTCAGTATTATAAGGGCAAAACTCATCAGGAAGTGATCCTGGCGGGAAATGGATGAAACATTTTTATGTTAATATAAGAAAGGAAGCAATCAGATGAAGAAAAGCATTTGCGTGATCGGCATAGGCTATGTAGGTCTTCCTACTGCGGCTATGTTCGCGACTCATGGTCATCAGGTCGTGGGATATGATGTGAATGAAAAAGCAATCGATGCTCTCAATAAGGGTGAGACTATCATCGAAGAGCCTTTCCTCGGCGACATGGTAAAACAGGCCGTAGCAGAAGGACACCTCGTTGGTTCTACTGAATGCCCTGTTGGCAGCGATGTATATATCATTTCAGTTCCGACACCTATCAATCCTGATAAGACAGCCGATATGAGGTTTGTCGAATCAGCTACAAGAACAATAACTCCGTGTCTCAGACCGGGAGCAATAGTAGTTCTGGAGTCTACATCTCCACCGAGAACTGTTACAGATCTCATGCTGCCTATACTTAAGGAATCAGGTCTTACACCTGGTGAAGATCTGTTCGTAGCGCACTCTCCTGAAAGGATACTTCCGGGAAAAGCGCTCGAAGAGCTCAGAACAAACAGCCGTATCGTAGGCGGTATAACTGAAGAATCAGCACAGAAGGTCAGGGATGTATATAAGAGCTTCGTTGAAGGCGAGATATTACTTACTGACTCTACTACAGCTGAAATGTGCAAGCTTATGGAAAATACATTCAGAGATGTAAATATCGCCCTCGCTAATGAGCTCGCAAAGATGAGTGAAGAAGTAGGCGTAAACTGCTGGGATGTTATCCGTATGGCTAACCAGCATCCAAGAGTAAACTTCCTGGATCCAGGTCCGGGCGTAGGCGGCCACTGCATTCCGCTCGATCCATGGTTCCTCGTTGAAAAGTGCGAGAACGCTAAGCTCATAAAGCAGGCAAGACTCAACAACGATTCAATGCCTGCATATGTTCTTTCAAAGCTTGAAGCGCTTTTAGGCGGTCTTAAGGGTAAGAAAGTTGCATTATTCGGCGTTACATATAAGCCGAATATCGATGATATCAGAGAATCACCGATCATGCATCTCAAGGATCTCCTCCTCGAAGCAGGTGCTGAGGTAAGGATCTGCGATCCTCACGCTGCACGCAAGCTTGACGTGACTTATGATGCATATGACGCATGCGATGGAAGCGATATCGCTGTTCTCGGTGTAAACCACGAGCAGTTCAGGAATATTGACTTCGAAAAAATGGCAGAAAAGCTGTCAAACAAGGTTGTATTCGATACAAGAAACTTCTGGGACAGAGAAGCTGTCGAAAAGGCAGGAATAAAATACGTACTTCTCGGTGACTACAGAAGATAATTATCTGTTTCCGCAGCCGGGAAATATTCAGGGTTGTTGCAAGAAAATATGTAAAAATGCAACAACCCTTTTCGTATATATGGTTATGGTAATTTTAAGATGAAAAAAGTATTAATGATAGCAAACCAGTTTCCGCCTATGGGCGGAGCAGGCGTGCAGCGCAGTGTAAAGTTCGTTAAGCACCTGCGCACATTCGGGTATGAGCCTGTTGTACTGACGCGCGATATCGGAAACATGCAGCTTAAGGATGAAACGCTTATGGCTGATGTGCCTGACGGCGTAAAGATATACAGGACAAAGCCGCTCGAATCACCTGAACTCGGTGGGATTATGAGGATACCGGGTAAGGTTCTCGGAAAGATAGTTATACCTGATACTGCATATTTCTGGTACCGTAATTCAAGGAAAAAGGCACTTGAAATAGTTAAGAATGAAAATATAGATATAGTCTATACGACATCCGCCCCTTACAGCGATCATCTTCTCGGAATGTATATAAAGGAACATATGCCTTCTGTAAAATGGGCAGCTGATTTCAGAGACGAGTGGACAAATAATCCGTATTTTCTTGATAATCCGAGAAATCCGGTGAGGACTAAGATAGAAAAAGATATGGAGCACCGGGTTATGACGGAGGCGGATCTCCTTATAACGAATACTCCGGTGATGAGAGCAAACTTCATAAGAAATAATAATATATCCGGCGACAACTTCGTTGTCATACCTAACGGATATGATATAGAAGATTTTACAGGAATGGATACTGCTTCCATGCCTCACAATGAAAAGTTCACTATGGTATATACAGGCGCGCTTTACGGACGACGCAAGCCGGATAATTTCTTCAAAGCGCTCAGCGAGCTCAAAAAAGAAGGCTCTGTCGATACGGGACGTATCGAGGTAAGGCTCATAGGCAATTATCATAATGATAAGCTTCAGGCTCAGATAGACAGCTTCGATCTTACTGAATGCATCAGGATAATAGGGTATGTGCCTCATAACGTCTGCATATCGCATCAGATATCAGCGGACGCACTCATCCTCATAGAAGGAAGCGGACGCGGCGCTGACGCATTCTACACGGGAAAGATATTCGAGTATATGAATACTAACCGTCCTGTAATAGCAGTGCTCCCGCACGGCTGTGCGGCTGACCTTGTAAGAGAGAGCCGTATAGGAGAAGTGGCTGACGCAGACAGCGTTGAAGAGATAAAGAAGGTCATAAAAGATCTTTACGATCAGTGGACTGACGGAACGTTATCTTTTTCTCCGGACCGCAGCGTAATAGAGCGTTATGAGAGAAAGAAACTTACAGAGGCTCTGGCAGAAGCGTTTGACAGTGTCTGCGCTGAGAACTGATGGTGACTGGATATGAAAATTCTTCATTTCATAAGCGGAGGCGATACAGGGGGAGCTAAAACTCACGTATTTACTCTGCTGACAAATCTTAAAGAAAGAAATATAGACGTAGAGCTGCTGTGCATAATGGAAAGCCCGTTTACAGAAGAGGCTCGTAAGCTTGGTCTCAAGGTGACTGTGATACCTCAGGTAAAGAGATATGATCTTACTGTAAATCAGAAGATATGCCGTTATATAAATGAAAGCGGCTGCGATCTGCTGCATTGCCACGGCGCGCGCGCAAATTTCATAGCGATGTTTATCATGAAAAAGATCCGCGTTCCTGCGATAACTACCATACACAGCAATTACAAGCTTGATTTCAAGGGCAACCGCAGAAAGCAGATGCTGTACACGCCTATGAATGCAATGGCGCTTAAGAAATTCAGACATATGCTGTGCGTCACTCAGAATCTAAAGGATATAATGGTAGAAAATGGCTTCAGAGCCGAATATATAGATGTCATATACAATGGTATCTATTTCGGATCTGATATACAGACTCTTTCTGAGGACGATTTTTTCAAGGCTGTTGGCGTAAAACGCGATCCTGCTAAAAAATATGTAGGGATAGCGGCCAGGCTTAACGCAATAAAGGGCTTTGATATATTTCTCAGGTCAGCGGAGCTGACGTCCTCGAGGAGGGATGACATTGATTATCTTATTCTTGGAGGCGGAGAGCTGTGGGACGAGTGTCAGTCATTCATTAAGGAAAAGGGCCTTACCGACAGAGTGCACATGCCGGGCATGATAAACGATCCCGTAATAATGAACAGCTTCTATAAATATATAGACATAAATACGCTGAGCTCATACTCAGAGGGATTTCCTTATGCGCTGCTTGAGGGAGCGCGCATGAAAACTGCGACTGTCTCGACAAATGTCGGCGGCATACCTGAGATGATAACTGACGGGAAAACAGGCTATCTGGTACCGTCGGGAGATGCGGAGGCTTTTGCTGAGAAGATAGAGCTTCTGTGCAGTGATGATGAGCTGAGAAGGCGTATGGGTGAAGCTTTTTACGAGGATGCTGACGCCAGATTTTCAGTAAAGTCTATGATAGACACGCATATAGACATATACAGCAGAATTATAGCAGAGGAAGGTAGAAGGTAAATGAAATTAATAGACGAAAAGGGACGCATATTCAGCAAGGTAAACATAGTTGACCTTATCGTGATACTTGTGATCGTAGCTGTCATAGCGGCTGCTGCGGTAAAGATAACTACAGGCAGGACGACTGACAGCGTTGCAGGCAATGAGGCTGCCCAGTCTGAACAGCAGTACTGCTATGCCACTATAATAGCCAGGCTCCAGCCTGAAGAAGTAGGAACCAATCTGAAAGTAGGAGACCACCTCGTTGCAAACGGCGGCTACACAGACGCTGAGATAGTTGATGTCCAGATGAAGCCTGCTGATTACGTAGGCGTAAATGCAGAGGGTCAGACTGTAAAGAGCGAACATCCTATGTGGAAGGATATAACAGTTGTAGCAAAGCAGAAGCTCGATCCTTCAGACGTTACGCTCAAGCTTGGCGGACAGGAGATAAGAGTCGGATATGATTTCATACTGAAGACTCAGATGGTTGAAACAAAGGCTACTGTAAGAAACATTGAATGGAAGTCAGAGTAATGATCGATATTTTAAAGCAGAGCGCCGTGTTTTCGCTTGTAATGAGCATCGTGGGATGTTTTTCAGCGGCATGGCGGGACAGCCGCCTGAAACGCTGTGCTGACGCGGTCGTCAGATGCTGGCGCGCAAGCGTTACAGGGCGTATTTTTAAAAATTACATTGAAAAAGAGCCTTTTTATCTGAACAGTGTGACATATCGTATCATAAAAACGGTATTCAGCTTCTTTGACCGTATATTCGGATGGCTCCATAATGCTTTTTCATGGCTGGGACGTATATGCGCATTTGCATCGCGCTCATGGAGAGGATCTGTCATATACAGGGCATTTACATCTGACGGGCTGATCGGAAAAAGCCTTTGCGGAAGGACGATATGCAGGACAGCATCATGGGCGGTCGGCAGGAAATACGATCTTTTGGTATTTGTGCTGGCAGCATACGGTATCATCGATGTTGTATTCAGAAAGCTGAATGCAACGCTCGGAAGCGTGTGGGACGAGATGTTCCTCATACTCCTTGTTCTCATGTGCATTTTCAAGTGGACAGCTGACAGAAAGGACTACAGGCTTAAGACATCTCCTGTAGATATGCCCCTGATCATGTTTATCGGCGTCATGCTGTTCTGCCTGATATTCAATTCACATGACTTTGCAGTATCAGTAGAAGGCTTCAGAGCGATAGTCCAGTACATGCTCTGGTATTTTGTAGTGATCCAGCTCATAAAGGGCGAGGACAGCGCAAAAGCTGTAACAGCATTCTTTGTTGTTACGGTAGCGGCGCTTGCAATTTACGGCGTTTATCAGTACGCTGTTGGAGTTGAGATGCCTGCAGGCTGGACAGATCATAACGAAGCATCGCTCAGAACGAGAGTATTTGCTATATTTACGAGCCCTAACGTATTCGGTTCGCTTCTGACGCTTGCGGCACCTATGTCAGTGTCGATGATGCTCATAAGCAAGTCGCGCGCAGCAAAAGCCGCATTCGGCGCGATGACGCTCTTCATAGCTGCCAGCCTTGCGTTCACGTTCTCAAGAGGCGCGTGGATAGGCTTTATGGTAGCCGTAGGCGTTTATGTCCTTGTAAAGGACAAGAGGCTCATAATACCTTGCGTAGTTGCAGCAGTCCTCATAGCAGTGCTCGTCCCGAGCATAAGCGGAAGGATCGGCTATATGCTCAGTCCTGAGTATATAGAATCATCACTTCGCGGCGGACGTCTCGTAAGATGGATGACCGGATTGAAGATATTTGCAGATTATCCTGTACTTGGTATAGGACTGGGACAGTTCGGCGGCGCTGTAGCTATGAACAACAACATAAGCGTTATAGTTGACAACCAGGTCACAGAAGCGTTTTACATGGACAACTACATGCTGAAAACTGCTGTAGAGTCAGGTCTTGTAGGCTTTACTGCATTCATGGCCCTTATGTACTCAGTATTTATAAACGGTCTCAGGACTGTAAGGACAGCAGCTACAGACGTTTCAAAGGAACTGGCTACAGGCATACTCGCAGGGCTCTGCGGCATCATAGTACACAACTTCGTAGAAAACATATTTGAAGTACCTATGATGACGAGTCTCTTCTGGACGTTCACAGCAGTTCTGATGAGCATATGGCTTTACGGACGTAAAAACAGAAGTGAAGCAGGAAGCGCAGTAGCGTGAGCCTGTTCAGTATGACAATGACAGTTTCATATTTTCAGGGGTGATGAACATGGTGACTATTCTCATAGCAGGATATCACGGATTCGGTAACTGCGGAGATGAAGCTATCCTGAGAGCTATGGTGACGAGCTTCAGAAGGATGGCTGATGATATCGATATAGTTGCACTTAGCAATGATCCGGATTTTACAAAAAAAGAATATAATATAGAAGCTGTTCAGAGATTTAAGATGAAAGAGGTCCTGTCTGCAGTAAAGAAGTGTGACATCCTTGTCCTTGGCGGGGGTACGCTCCTTCAGGACGGAACGAGCACGCGCTCACTTGTTTATTATCTGAGCATAGTAAAAGCGGCAGAGATATTCGGAAAAAGAGTCATGCTTTACGCAAACGGCATAGGACCTGTTGATGGAAAGATAAACAGATGCCTTATGCGGCGCGTACTGAAAAAAGCTGACTGCATAACGCTTCGCGAAAAGCTTTCATGCAACGATCTCAATAATATAGGCGTAAAAAACGAAAATACGATCGTCACAGCCGATCCTGCGTTCAGACTTGAGGGCGTTGAGCCAGAAGATGCGGAAAACCTGCTGCAAAAGGCCGGTGTACCGCCCGGAGACAAAAAAAGGATAGGTGTTTCAGTCAGAGCATGGAACAAGGCGAGATACGGTGACGATTATTGTGCGAAGATCGCAGAAGCATGTGATATAATGAGCGAAAAGGGCTACGAGATCGTATTTATACCTATGCAGTATCCGAGCGATATAGCTGTTTCGGATAAGATCGCAGCTATGATGAAGAACGAAGCTCATGTGCTCAGAGCGAAGTATACGCCTGAAGAGATACTCAGCATAATAGGATGCTGCGACGCGATGCTCAGCATGCGTCTTCATGCGCTTATTTTTGCAGCAGTCACGAATATCCCTATGGCCGGCATCATATACGACCCTAAGATAGAATATTATCTGAAGGAACTCGATATGCCTGCCTGCGGCGATGTCCGCAGCGACATGATAGACAGCGGTCAAATAGTGTCGGTGCTCGACGATATTTTCAGCAACGACCTGAGCTACAGGGAAAGACTTGCATCAAGAGCAGCTATCATGACAGACAAGGCGGAGGAAAACGACAGGCTGCTCGAAGCTCAGCTCGATATTATAAGAAAGAAAAAGGAGAAAAGGGAAAGATGAAAAGATTTTTAGGATGCCTTCTTGGCGTAGTGATTTCAGTTACAGCTATCGTAGGTACTGTATACGCTGCCGATGCAGGTTCGTCAAGCGATCCGCTCGCTTCAAAGAGCTATGTTGACGACCAGATCCAGTCAGTGCTTGCAAAGATAAACTCATCCTCAGGAAGCTCGTCAGGTTCTTCAGATGCTGCTTCATTTACTCCTGTAGAAGTAAAGACAGGCGGCACTATCATAGGCGGCGAGGGTGCTGAGATCATACTCAGGTCAGGAAACGCACAGGTAGTCCTCAACGGCAACGACACTATAACAGACGCTACTACGGGCCAGGCGCTCACAGAAGGAAAGGCTCTTGCCACTAACCACCTCACTATAATCCCAAGAGGCGACGGCAGAGGCTACAAGGTAACTCACAACGCATGGTTCCTCGTAAAAGGCTCATATACTGTAAAGTAACAATTGACTAACGTAATTAATAAGTACTAAAATAAAAATGCAAATACCTGCGTGCGCCCGGCGCACGAAAGGGATATGTGCAGATCAATAGAAAAACGTGTTAAACTTCTGTAAAACAGATAAAAAACTGTAAAAAAGAAGAACGAAACAGGTTATACTATGTATGCGCGGCCGGCCGCGCGCAGTATGGATAAATAAAGGAAATATCTTAAACGATATTTCCTTTATATTTTCATTAAAATTACGCCCCTATTACTGCAGAGGGCATCATTTGCGGTATGTGAAAAGAGAAAAGGAGGTAGTGCTATGACAGACGAAAAAGACAAGGAAGTCGAAACTCTGGATACAAGAGACTTTGACGCAGAAATTGAAGAGATAATAGACCTTATAGAAGAAAAAAAATACAGTCGTCTGCGAAGTATACTCCTTGAGAACAATGCGGTCGATATCGCGGAGATGATCGAAAATGTAAACGACCGTCTCGGCCTTGACAAGGCGATACTCACATTCAGGATGCTGCCTAAGGACGTATCTGTAGAGGTATTTGCATATCTGCCTGAGGAAGACCAGGTAGAGGTCATAAACGGCATAACGCAGAGAGAAATAGACCATATCATAGAGGAACTGGCATTCGATGATATGATCGACCTTCTTGAAGAGCTGCCTGCCAACCTGGTTGACAAGATCCTGCTCAACACTACAAAAGAAGAGCGCAGCCTGATAAACACGTTCCTGAACTATCCTGAAAACAGCGCCGGAAGCCTTATGACTATCGATTACATAGATTTTAAGGTAGATATGACAGTGAGGCAGTGCCTTGAGCATATAAAAGAAGCCGGACTTGATTCAGAGACAGTTTATACCTGCTATGTAATGGACAGAGACAGGATGCTTCTCGGCGTAGTATCGCTCAGAGCGCTCGTTATGGCTGACGGCGATGAGATAGTCGCCGATATAATGCATGACGATCCTATGTCGATAAACGTCCTGACAGACCAGGAAGAAGTTTCCAATATATTTAAGCGTTACGGTATACTCGCGCTTCCTGTAGTAGACAAGGAAGGAAGGCTCGTCGGCATAATCACAGTCGATGATATCTTTGACGTCATAGATGACGAGGTCACAGAGGACTTTCAGAGGATGGCCGGCGTAACAGGCGATTCTGACGAGGATTACCTCGACATGAGCGTTTTTAAGCACGCCAGAAACAGACTCCCGTGGCTGTTCATCCTGATGATATCCTATATATTTACAGGAAATATCATAGCAAACGTAGAAAATCTGGTAGCAGCAATACCTGCGCTCGTAATATACATGCCTATGGTAATGGGAACAGGCGGAAACTCAGGCTCGCAGTCGGCGACGCTCATAATCCGCGGGCTTGCCACAGAGGACATAGAGGTAAAGGATTTCCTGAAGGTATTGTGGAAAGAGTTCAGGACGAGTATAATAGTCGGCGTCGTGCTGAGCCTGCTCAATATGGCGCGCATAGTATTCCTCGACAGGCGGGGATTCCTGGTAGCGCTTACAGTCAGCGCATCCATGTGCCTGGTAGTCATGGTTGCTAAGATGGTAGGAAGTATGCTGCCTATAATCGCTAAAAAGATAGGCATAGACCCTGCACTCATGGCAGGACCGCTCGTATCGTCGCTTACAGATATGATCTCACTTGCTATTTACTTCCAGATGGCTACTATGATACTTAATTTATAGAAAAAATATTGATCAATAGAAATAATATTAATTTCGTGGCGCTGTTGCTCAGCGCCACTGTTTTCGTATATAATTTTGATGATATATGTTTAATATCCGTTCTGTCTGCAAATACTCTTTTACATAGGAGGTGCATTTGCATGCAGGTAAGAAAAGGTGATATATTTTTCGCGGATCTCAGTCCGGTAGTAGGCTCAGAGCAGGGCGGTGTGAGGCCGGTCCTCGTGGTTCAGAATGACATCGGAAACAGATTTTCGCCGACCATAATTGTCGCAGCGGTCACATCGCAGACAAACAAGGCGAAGCTGCCTACGCATGTGCCGATAAGCGCTGAAGGAAACGGGCTCAGCCGTGATTCAGTAGTCCTGCTCGAGCAGCTCAGGACGATAGATAAGAAAAGACTGAGAGAACATATAGGAACAGTTGGAACAAACGTAATAAACGTAGTTGACGAAGCTCTCAGCGTAAGCCTGGGAATAGATCCGCCGCAGGAGCACAGGCTTCACTGACTGAAAATATTCGGAGATCAACAGATGACAGAAAAAAACAGAGTTAAGATACTTGGCGTCCCGGTCGATATGGTTGACCGCGGACAGGCCATGCAGATATTTGAGGAGTCATTTCCACAGCCCGGTGTCACGATGGTAGTGACGCCTAACTCAGAAATAGTTCAGAGAGCATCAAAAGAGGGCGAGCTCAGAGAGCTCATATCTTCAGCAGACCTCATTATCCCTGACGGGGTGGGCCTTGTATACGCTTCAAAGATAATAGGCTGCCCGCTTTCAGAGCGCGTTACCGGTATAGATTTTCTTGAAAGCATAATCGCTTATCTTGAAAAAAACGGAAAGTCAATATACTTTTTCGGAAGCAAGCCGGGCGTAGCCGAAGCAGCAGCTGAAAATATAAAGAAAAAATACCCAAAGCTTATCGTAGCCGGCACACATGACGGCTACTTCAAGCCGGAGGAAGAAGCAGGAATAGTAAAAGAAATAAACGACAGCTCCGCTGACTTCCTGTGTGTCGCGCTGGGCGCGCCGAAGCAGGAAAGATTCATTCACGATCACAGATCGGAGCTTAGTGTAAACGGCGCTATCGGAGTAGGCGGGAGCCTCGACGTATGGGCCGGAACGCTTAAGCGTGCGCCGGAGTTCTACAGGAAGCACGGGCTTGAGTGGTTATACAGACTGATACAGGAGCCGAGCAGATACAAAAGGATGCTCGCGCTGCCTGTTTTCATGCTCAGAGTAATATTTACAGGCAAATCTAAGGAGGAAAAAAAGTAATGTCTATCAATGCAGAAATGCTTGCTGAAAAGGCAAAGGATATCAGGATCGATATCATAAGAGAAGTTCATGCGGCAGCATCAGGGCACCCGGGTGGCTCGCTCTCAGCCGCAGATATCATTACATATCTGTATTTCGCTGAAATGAATATAGACCCGAAGGATCCAAACAAAAAGGACCGCGACAGATTCGTACTGTCAAAGGGCCACGCAGCTCCGGCACTTTACGCTGCACTCGCTGAAAAGGGATATTTCCCTAAGGAAGAGCTTCTTAACCTGAGAAAGATCGGCTGTATGCTCCAGGGCCATCCTGACAGAAAGAAGATACCGGGAGTAGATATGTCAACAGGTTCGCTCGGACAGGGCGTTTCTGCGGCAGTCGGCATGGCTCTCGCAAACAAGATAGACAACATCCCTGCGCGCGTATATGCGCTCCTCGGAGACGGCGAGCTGCAGGAAGGTCTCGTATGGGAAGCAGCTATGGCCGCAGCCCACTATAAGCTCGATGATCTGACTGTTTTTGTAGACTGGAACGGTCTTCAGATAGACGGAAAGAACGAGGATGTCATCACAGTAGCCCCTATAGACGAAAAATTCAAGAGCTTCGGCTTTGACGTTCAGATGATAGACGGTCACGACTTTGAAGCTATAGCTGCAGCAGTTGAAGCTGCAAAGAAAGTAAAGGGAAAGCCGCAGGCTATCATAGCAAAGACTGTAAAGGGCAAGGGCGTTTCATTCATGGAAGATCAGGCAGGCTGGCACGGCAAGGCTCCTGACGACGCACAGGCAAAGCAGGCAGTGGAAGAATTAGGAGGAGAATGGTAATGGCAGATAAGATCTCAACTCGTTCAGCTTACGGCGACGCTCTTGTAGAGCTCGGAAAAAAGGATCCCGATATTATAGTTATGGACGCCGATCTCTCAAAGTCAACTATGACGGCAGGCTTCAAAAAGGAATTTCCGGAAAGATTCTTCAACGCAGGTATCGCGGAAGCAAACCTCATGGGAATGGCAGCAGGTCTCGCACTCTCAGGAAAGACAGTTTTTGCCAGCACATTCGCAATGTTCGCAGCAGGCAGAGCTTATGAAATAATCAGAAACTCTATCGGCTATCCGCACGCAAACGTTAAAGTGTGCGCTACACACGCCGGCATAACAGTAGGCGAGGACGGTGCAAGCCACCAGTGCATAGAAGATCTCGCGCTCATGCGCGTCATCCCGGGCATGACAGTAGTTCACCCTGCCGATGCGACTTCAACAGCAAAGCTCCTCGGCCAGATCGCGGAGATGGACGGTCCTGCATATGTAAGACTCGGCAGATTAAATATTCCTGTAATATATGATGAAAATGCTGATATAAAGCTCGGCAAGGGCAACGTAGTACGCGAAGGAAAAGACTATACAGTCATCGCATGCGGCCTTATGGTAAACGAAGCCATGATCGCAGCAGAAACACTTGCAGCAGAAGGCATCGACATCAGGATCATCGACATGCACACTATAAAGCCGATAGACGAAGAGATCATCATGAAGGCAGCCGCAGAGACAAAGGGCATCGTAACAGCCGAAGAACACTCAGTCATCGGCGGCCTCGGTTCAGCAGTAGCAGAAGTAGTATGCACAAAGTGCCCGACAAAGATGGCTATGGTAGGAGTTCAGGACCGCTTCGGCCAGTCAGGCAAGCCGCCTCTGCTCATGAAGGAATACAACATCACAGCAGACGACATCGTAAAGGCTGTAAAGTCTCTTTAATAAAAAATGCATAATTGCGTCCGCCCGGCGGACGAACGGACGGCGCGGTCGAATACCGCGCCGTCTTTTGTAAATTTATTAAAATAACACGTAAAAAATTTTTTTCTGTGCGCAATAAAACGGGTAGTTCGCGCATTATATATATGACAGGAGAAATAGATCCATGCTTATTACTGTTGCAGAGATAAAAACAGAATATGGAAAAGCAGAAGGAAGGCGTGAGCTTGAGCGGCTGTTGTCGGGAATAGCCGCAGGCAGACCGGAAGATATGTCAGAATTATACAGCCGTACCCGAACGGCAGTATATTCGCTGGCACTGTCATATCTTGGCAATGCGCATGATGCGCAGGATATCACGCAGGATACGTTCGTGCAGGTCTGGGAACGTGCCGGGCAATACAGGCCAAATGGTTCACCTATGGGATGGCTGCTTACTGTATGTAGAAATCTCGCACTTATGCGGATCCGCAGGGCGGATCGTCACGCTGATCTTGATGATTCCGGATGGGACGCCATTCCGGCAGAAGAAAAAGGGATAAGTGTAGAGGAACGAGCGCTGCTTCAGGATGCCCTATCGCTTCTTGATGCTAACGAGCGGCGCGTTGTAATGCTGCATGCCGTAGCCGGCATGAAACACAGAGAAATAGCCTCACTGCTTGAAATGCCTCTGGCGACAGTCCTGTCAAAATATCATAGAGCGCTAAAGAAGCTGAGAGCCTTCATGAAAGGAGCAGAGATCGTATGACAGATAAGGATATAGAACGCCGACTGGCTGACGCGCTGGCGAAAAGCGCGCCTGATGATGTTGAAGATGTCATGTCCAGATGCAGAAGCTCCGGCAGCAGTGACAGTAAAGGAACGGTGATACCTTTGAATATGGCAGAAAAGAATATAAACGTAAATAATAATGTAAAAAAGAAAAATATATGGAAGGGCATGGCGGCAGCGTGCCTGGCTGTGATGATCGTCGGAGGCGGAAGTCTTTACGGATATCAGTCACACGCAGTCGCGTCAGTCGTATCTCTCGATGTAAATCCGAGCATAGAGCTTAAAGTAAACAGCCGCGAAAAGGTCCTTTCGTGTGAAGCACTTAACGAGGAAGGAAAAGATGTCCTTTCTGATATGGATAACGGAAAAGACCTGAAAGGAACGAAGGTGGATGTAGCGGTAAACGCAATAGTCGGTGGGCTGGTAAAAAACGGATATTTTGACAGTATATCGTCTGCGATACTGATATCAGTGGAAGATAATGACATTGACCGCGCCGACAGGCTGCAGAAGCAGCTCTATAATACAGTAAACTCAGTTCTGAACGACAGTGCGCATACAGCAGATGTTTTGAGTCAGACTCTTTCACAGGACAGCGCACTCGAAGCGCAGGCTAAGTCAAATAATATCTCGACAGGAAAGGCTGCTCTCATAGAGCAGATAATGAAGCTGAACAGCTCGTTGAAATTTGAAGCACTGTCAGCACTGTCAGTTGAGGAACTCAAGGATCTCAGAGATGCAGGAGCGCCCGGAATGCCGATCGGAAGATCAGCAGCTGCATCTGCAGCTCTGAAATATGCCGGAGCAGCATCAACGACAGATATCGTCGTTGAAACAGATGCGGAGCTTGACGATGCTGTTCCTTGTTATGAAGTGGAGTTAAAGCATGCATCTCTTGGTGAGTTTGAGTATAAGATAGACGCATACAGCGGCAAGGTCATAAGCGGCATGAGCGGAGCGCTTTCCGGCAACGCATCAAGTAAAACATCCGCGGCGGCACCGGCTAAGACTCAGACATCGTCAGCAGCGCAGGCAAGCGGTACATCATCATCGCATCATAATGATGAGCATCACACAGCGTCCGGTGCTGCAGGCAGCGCGTCATCTGCAGCTTCAGCTAACATAGGTGAAAGCAAGGCACGTTCCATCGCCCTCAGCCACGCAGGAGTCTCATCATCTGCTGTACATTCATTCGAGTCAGAGCTGGATCATGAGAACGGACGGCTTGTCTATGAGATAGAATTCAAATCAGGCAATATGGAATACAACTATGAAATAGACGCCGCAACAGGCACTGTTGTAAAGTATGAATCTGAATATGATGACTGATCCTGCAAAAACGTATACGTTTTTGTAAATACGGGGACGCCGATGCCGGCGGCTGATATACGGAACGCTCCGCGTCGCAGAATGGGATGCTTCTAACAG
>CAKQOE010000014.1 GCA_934255545.1 uncultured Clostridia bacterium
TTTTGCGGAAGGGGAAATTAGTGATTTTTGTGCAAACTATCTTCCCTTCCATGTTTCGATAATTTGACATAATATATCTTAAATTATTCTTGCCGGAGGTAAGGGTTGGAACGGGTAGATTTATGTAAATTAATGGATAAAATCGGTTTGTGAGATTTGTTTTGAAATCGGGAGCTTTCGTGAGGTTATGAGTATATTAGATTACATTTATGTATTATTTTTACTGGTAAAATATTTTGATAAATTAGGATATGGCTACTAATTAAATGTAATAAAAAGGAATAAATACAATAAAATAGTTGATTGATCTTCACTAATGATGTATCTTATAGAAAAAGTCTAATGTAAATATATGGGATAAACGTTAGACTTTTATTCATCTGCTCCCGCAGATAATTTCAAAGGGGCATCTAATATCTGAAAATAAGACCAGACTTTGGATGCGATTGGATACGGAGGTCAAACATGATAAGAAGAAACCATAAGGACAGGCTATTCGTAAAGCTTTTCGGTGATCCTGACAACAAGGAGAACCTGCTTTCGCTGTATAATGCCTTAAACGACAGGAGCTATGATGATCCGAACGAGTTGGAGATCAATACTATCGAGGATGTCATATATATGGGGCGCAAGAATGACGTCTCATGCATAATAGACGCCCACATGAACCTGTTCGAGCATCAGAGTACATATAACCCAAATATGCCGCTCAGAGGCTTCATATACATCGCAAAATTGTACGAGAAGTACATAGAACAGTACGAGCTTAACATCTACTCAGAAAAGCTCGAAAAAATTCCGACGCCAAAATATTTTGTATTGTATAATGGAACCAGAGATATGCCTGAAAGGATGGAACTGAAATTATCCGACGCATTCATGCATCCGGACGAATCATCAGGCATAGAGTTCACAGCCATAATGATAAACATAAACTACGGCATGAATAAAGACCTTATGGCAGCGTGCAGCACTCTGGAAGAGTATGCTATATTTATAGACCGAGTACGCCGTTACGCAGACCTGAGCATGAGCGCGGCAGAAATGGAAAAAGCCGTTGATAAGGCTGTAAACGAGTGCATAAAAGAAGGCGTGCTATTTGATTTCCTTACAGCACATAAAGCGGAGGTAAAGGGCATGATATTAACTGACTACGATGAAGAAAAGACGATGGCGATGTTCAAGCGCGAGTACAGACAGGACGGCTACAGTGAGGGTGTACAGGATGGATTTCGTGAAGGTGAGCAGGAAAAAGAAAAGTCACTGGCAGAGCGTTTTAAAGCAAAAGGCATGTCTGACAAAGAAATCGCAGATCTACTCGATGTGACTCCAGAAAGATTGAAGGAAATTTTAAGTGCAGACCGTGTACACGAGCTGTAGTAAGTGATAAACGGAATCATTAAAATCACGATCAATGATAAATATTGGGGGCTGTTATGAGCATAAGTTTTATGGAAATACTTGAGGACGATATATTTGACGGGGCGGAGGTGATCGCCGGCGAGGGCGGGTTGCGGCGCGATATACGCAGGGTGTCTGTGTTTGACTGCCCTTACCATGAGGATATGATGGAGGAGGGAGTGCTGCAGGAGGGTGATCTTTTCCTGTCGTGCCTGGAGCAGTTTCCGTCCGGGACTGACGATATAACACGTTTTTTCAAAGGCATGATAAATTACAGAGCCGCAGGGCTTATGGTCGTTCCTACAGGGCGTACAGACCTTTTAAGCGATAACCTTATAGACATATGCGAAAGAGCAGATTTTCCGGTCATAGTCGTAAGGCGCAGCAATTCATACGCGAGCATAATGGAGGTAGTAAACAAGTATATCGCCATAGGCAGTATAAACGAGATAAATGCGCAGAAGATGGAAAGGATAAGGAACGGCGCATCGTCTACGCGTGAAAGCATCGAGATCATCAACAGTATAAATCCTGAAATAAAGGAAAATATTGTAATACTGTCGGTCGAAGGCAGTCTGCATTCGCCGCTGTTTTCAATGGAGCTGTGGAGGCGCTATGAGGAAAACGTAAATGATATATTGGTAATGGGCGATCCGTTTACGCTCATCCTGAGCGGAAACGACGTCCGTCAGCTTAAGCAGAGGGCAGATGCAGCCGCCGCTCAGATAAAGGAGCGCTACTCGGAATACAGGATAGGATTCAGCCGCATATATGAAAAACGCAGCGTAGCGGACGCGCTTGCAGAAAGCGAGGACGCGCTCAGGACTTCATCACTGCAGGGAGTAGCGCAGTACACGTACCAGCCGCTTTCATCGCTGCAGCTTATGATGGCGCTGCGTGACAGCCGCGAGGCGCATCATTTTTATGATGCGTACAAAGAGGCTGTAGAAGCAAAAACATCGCGCGAGATGGCAGGCGAGCTCCTTAACACCGTAGAGCTTTACGTTGAAAATCACGGCGATTACAAAAAGACTGCGGAGCAGATAAATCAGCACGAAAACACGGTCCGCTACCGTATAAACCGCGTCAGGAGCGCCCTTGGCATGGAAAACGACCTTATACGATTCCATGAGACGATCTCGATAGCCTCAAAACTTAAGCTTCTCCTTGACGACGATAGATAATAAATAAACAGCCAATAGTTAATAGACGATTCGCACTGTCCTAAGCAATAAACCGTCAAAAACCTCAGCGCGCGTCACCGCGCGTCCGGGAACCGCTATTTTAAAATTTATTCAAAAATACAATTCATATTTTGAAATTAATTTAAAGAATTTCGCCTTGATAAATTGTATACTTTATGTATTCATCACAGCATAACTGTAAAACTTCACCGTGGTAAATCAGCAAACTGTGCATGACATTGGACTAATACATATATCCGGAGGATAAAAGAAAATGAACGAAGAAAAGAAACACAGCCGCGTTGAGACCACGACGCTGACGCCTGTTCCTATGAAGGAACGCAAGAGCTGGATAAACGTTGCTCTCATACAGGCCGGCATCATGATATGCGTACCGAGCCTGCTGCTCGGAGGCATGCTCGTGCAGAGCATGTCGCTTGGAGCGGCCATTATTGCAGGCGTTATAGGCTACATCATAGTAATAGTCCTGTTCTGCCTCATGGGCATAATAGGAAGCGACCTGGGTGTACCGACATGTATGACATCAGTTGGCGGCTTCGGAAAAACGGGAGCGCGCATATTTGTCAGCCTTATAACATTTATTTCCATGATAGGCTGGTTCGCAGTGCAGACGGGAGTCTGCGGAAACGCATTTACCAATTTATTTGACCAGTCATTCGGCATACACATCCCGCCGATCGTTTCGATGGTGATATGGGGCGTTATAATGATGGTAACAGCAGTTTACGGCATAGACGCTCTCGGCTGGCTCAACAAGATCGCCATCCCGGCTCTTTTCATTGTAACTGTTATAGGCTGCTGGCTTTCCCTCAATAAGTTCGGAACGGGCGCGCTTTATACAGATACAAGCGACGGTTCCATGTCGATGGCTGACGGCATACTCCTGACAGTAAGCTTTATGACTGCGGGATGCCTTGCAGCATCAGATATAACGCGTTATCAGGCTACACGCCGCGATACAGTGCTTTCAAGCTCTATCGGCGTATTTCCTGCAGGCGTTGCCATGGTAGTGCTCGGCGCGGTGATGACGAAGGTCGCTGACCAGTATGATATAACTCAGGTATTCTGCGAGGTAGGCATCCCTGTACTCGCAATGATAGTCCTCATAACATCTGCATGGACTACAAACACTGCAAACGCTTACTCAGGCGGTATAAACGCGGTACTCATGCTCAACCTTAAGGACGATAAGAGAGCAGCGGCCACGGTCGTTTCAGGCATACTCGGAACAGTATGCGCGGCTTTCGGACTTGCAGACCATTTTGAAGCTTTCCTGACTATCCTTGGCGAGATCATGCTTCCGATGATGGGCGTCATAATCGCTGACTACTGGATCACAGGTCGCGGAAAGGCTGCAAACTACAAGCTCCGCTCAGGCTTCAACTGGGTAGGCATCGTTTCATGGCTTGTCGGCTACGGCGTAACAAAGCTCATCCCTTACGGAGTTCCGTTCGTTCAGGGAATCGTCGTGACTATGATACTTTATGTTGTCGGCATGAAGCTTTTAGGCGCTTCTATGGACAAGGGCGCGGAAAGACTGCCGGAGGCGGCTCGTTAGGCCGGATGACTTAAATAGATAAAAAAATAAATACCCGGGCTCCGCGGAGTCCGGGTATTTTTATGAGTGCGCCGGGCGCACGACATGTTTTATTTATTACTTTACAGGTGAAAGCTCGATAAGCTCAGGGTCGCAGATCTTTCCTTCGTCCATGATCTGTCTGCCGTCGATCCATACGCTTGAGTTGAGGCAGATGCCGTCTGTGTGAGACTTTGCATCCTGTCCGTCTGGTGGTGCATCGAGCGGGCTTACGTAGCCGATGCCCCATTCTGTGCAGCCCCATACGCGCTCGTCTTCACAGATATTGCCGCTGAGCGTAGCGCCCGGGTTGAAGCCGTAAGCGATGTGAGCCATGCGGAACATACCGTCGTCATCAAATGAAGCGAGCCACTTTTCGTATTCTTTAGCAGCTGTGCCGCCTTCGAGCTTTACGATCTTGCCGCCCTCGACTGTGAGCTTTACAGGCTCGTCAGGGATCTTGCCGAACGGCGGAGTGATAGTGCCGTCAAATACGATAGTTCCGTTGATAGTGCTGAACTCAGGAACGATATTGAGCTGGCCTGTGAGGAAGTGCATGCCCGGTTCTGAAGCGTCGCCGCAGTCGTTTGAGATGTAGTGAGTCGGATTGAGCTTGAAGCTTACGTCTGTGCCTGCAGGAGTTGTTACGTGCATCTCCTTCGCGTCTCTGTGGAGGTCTGCAACGCGCGTCATGAACTTCTGAAGCTGTTCAGTTTCAACATTTCCGACAACTCTGATGAGGAGCGGGCAGTCGAAATCTACGAGACACATGTAGCGGAGCTTAGGATTGCCCTCGATAGCGCGCTCAAACGGAGTAGAGTAGAGCAGCCACTGGTGGTTGAACTCTATCCATACGTCGCAGTTCATGAGAGCGCCTGTGAGCGTGTCAACAGGGATGTCAGGATCGGCAGCCTTGCCTACGCCTGACGGAGTAGCGATAGTGATGACCATCGGCTTTGCGCCTGCGCTGTAAGCGCTTGAAGCGACTGCGTTTACGAGCTCCATGTCAGAGCCTGTATCGGCAGTGATGACAACGACCTCGTCCTTTTTTACAGCAAATATGTCGCGGATGAGCTTGTCAGCCGCGCGCTGAAGTTCAAAATATGCCATATTATGGATTACCTTCTTTCTGAAATTATTCACTTTGTAATGACTTTCATCCGGACAGCGTCGGCCGGGCCGACGTCATGCGTGCAGCAGGCATTCGTGCCGCAACGCCTTTATCCAAATAAAGTGGTGAAGTATCACAATAATATTGTAACGTGTTTTAATAATCGTTTCTTTGAAATAATTTAAAAAATAGCGAATGAAATTTTGTGAAAGATACAACATAACTCAGCACGCGTCGCCGCGTGAAACGGATATAATATTGATATATTGCATCGTAGTAACGCGATGCACTGATAACACGATAAAAGGAGCAATGCATATATGAACAGAAAAGAATATACAGAGTCAGTTCTGGAAAATATGACTGAAGATCTGGCAGATCTTATAGCGATAGACAGCTCATGGGATCCGGACACTGCAGATGAAGCAGGCGGAGCGCCGTTCGGCAAGGGTCCGAAGGAAGCGCTTGAGTCAGTGATAAGGCTTGCCGGGTCTATGGGTATGAAGACAAAGAATTATAACGGCTATGCGGCTGAGATAACCGTAGGAAGCGGAGAAAAGATGGCAGGCATACTTGCGCATGTCGATGTCGTGGAAGCGGGACCGGGCTGGGAAACACCTCCGTTTCAGGCTGTTATAAAGGACGGAAGGATATACGGGCGCGGCTCGCTGGATGACAAGGGACCTGTTGTCAGCAGCCTTTATGCTATGAAGTATATCGTCGATAACGGCCTGCTGCCTGATGAGTGGAGCATAAGGCTCATAGTCGGCGCAGACGAGGAGGAAGGTCTGCGCTGCATCGACTACTATAACGAACATGCGGAACGCATGCCTGATGTGTCATTCGTTCCGGACGGATATTTCCCGATGGTGAACTGTGAGAAGGGGCTCGTTGATTTCGACCTTTCATACGATCTCGGAAAGAACAGCGATGATGCTGATGATGCCCCTGAAGCAGCTATAACTTATCTTAAGGCCGGACTCGGACGAAATATGGTACCGGCGGAGGCTGTATGCGAGATGAGCGTTACAGCTGAAGTAAGAGGCGAGGCTGCTGAAGGACTTCGCGCAGCAGTTTCAAGGACGGAGCTTGACGCAGGGCTTGAGGACAAGGAAGCACTGTACCTGGAAGAAACTGAGGATGGATTCAGGCTGAGAGCTGCCGGCGTTTCAGCTCATGCCATGTCGCCTGAAAAAGGACTGAGTGCGCTAGACCTGTTAGTAAAAGCACTTAAGGGATCCGGAGTTGAATTCAACGATAACGGCTTCTTAGATGCCTATCTGGCTACAGTTGGCGCAGGCTATGACGGCTCAGGCGTCGGCTGCTGCGTGAGCGATGAGATATCGGGCCCGCTGACTCTTAATATCGGAACAGCTGAGCTTGACGATAGCGGAGTCATACGCATGCAGGGAAATACGCGCTATCCGGCGACTATGGAAAAAGAAGCGATAACAGATAAAATGTACGCGTCATTCCGAGAAGCAGGTTTCAGCTGTGAGGAGCAGCTTTATCTGCCGCCGCTTTACGTAGAGCGCGAAGCGCCGCTCGTTGCAAAGCTCATGGAAGCGTACCGCGAGGTGACAGGCGATACTGAAAACGATATGTTTTCTATCGGTGGCGCGACATATGCGCGCTCCATACCGAATGCGATATCATTCGGGCCGCTGTTCCCTTATGAAGTAGAGCTCGCTCACGAGGCAAATGAATTCCTTGAGATAGAAAGTCTGCGCAAGATGACTGAGATATATATACTCGCTATAGAAAAGCTGGTCAGGGAATAAAAACGTAAATCGCTGATTAGCGATGTTTAAAATACTAAACAAACAAATCCCCTGTAACATCTTCAAAATTTCCGTCAGTATGTTACAATAAAAGTTCAGAAATACAAAATAAAGACAACAAAGAGCATACCTGTCCGACACACGCTGGCCTGCGGGCAAATGCATTTACAGGCCGGAGCCGGATCGCAGCAAAGGAGATATTTATGAATTTTTTAGAAGAACGCATAGCTAAAGACGGAGTAGTAAAAGAAGGAAACGTCCTGAAGGTAGACAGCTTCCTGAACCATCAGATGGACGTAAAGCTGTTTGACCAGATGGGCGAGGAGTTCACAAAGCGCTTCGAAGGCAAAAAGATCACAAAGATCCTCACCATAGAAGCATCAGGCATAGGCATAGCAAGCGTCGTAGCGCTTCATTTCGGCGTGCCTGTAGTATTTGCCAAGAAATCAAAGAGCATAAACCTCGACGGCGACATGTACACGGCAGAAGTCGTTTCGTTCACGCACAAGACAACGAACAATATCATAGTCTCAAAGAAGTTCCTGAACGAAGATGACAGCGTTCTTATCATAGATGATTTCCTCGCAAACGGATGCGCGCTCCAGGGCCTCATCCAGATAGTAAACGCAGCAGGCGCGCAGGTGGCAGGCATAGGCATCGCCATAGAAAAGGGCTTCCAGAAGGGCGGCCAGATCATCAGAAACCTCGGTTACCAGCTCGAATCACTTGCCATCGTAGACAGCATGGACGCCGCAACAGGCACGATAAAGTTCCGCGAGCAGTAAGTATGGCATTTTTTCGCAGGCTGGCGGATATATAGCTGCCATCATAATGATAAGATAATAAAAGGGTGAGCTTGCCGGCTCACCCTTTTGATGTATATGGAGCAAATCGCTGATATTGCAGATATATCCTGCATGGTGTATCTGTTGATATTAATATATTGTTTATTTTATAAATATTTAATGATGATAATTAATCATCATAGTCGCCGCCCCACATATCGCGGTAGAGGAACGTAACGATTTGAGCGCGCGTGCATGTCTTGCCAGGCGAGAACGCCGTAGAAGATGTTCCTTTAGTTATATCCATTTCTACAGCCCAGGATACTGCATCTGAGTAATACGCATTGGCAGGCACGTCGCGGAAACCGCTGCGTTTTTCAGCGTCAGGCTTGCCGTCCCAGCGCCACAGGAATGCTACTGTCTGGCCTCTGGTAACAGTAGCGTTAGGAGCGAATCTGTTGGATGAAACTCCTGTAGTTATCCCCTCTTCCGCAGCCCAAAGCACTGCGTCGCGATAATATGCGTTGGCCGGAACGTCAACAAACGGGTTATAGTTCGATGTCGGCTCAGGGCAGCCTGCAGCCCTCCAAAGGAAGGTAACTACCTGAGCGCGCGTGCACGCATTACCCGGTGAAAAGCGCGTTGCTGATGTGCCGCTGGTGATCCCTGACTCTACAGCCCACTGCACTGCATTGTAATAGTAAGCGTTGAGGGGTACGTCAATGAAATTCATATGTGCAGTATCTGGTCGATCAGTTTCTTCGTCGCTGGTAGGGCGTTCATCACCGTCCGCGCTGTCATAATCAGGGAGATATGAAACGCCGCTGTTATTCGTACTGCCATTGCCCTCAAAACCTTCATAATCAGAATCGGGATCCTTAGGGAGTGTAAATGTATATGAAGTACCGTTTTCAAGGTCAAAGTCAGTAAAATCGACGATCCTCGAAGGGCTGTCAAGCACGTTTTCTCCATAGTTGTATGCAGAGAACGAGAAGCAGCCGTCATCTTTACCGACTACAGAAAGCGTGCAGTCTTTGCCGTTTTGAACATCAAAAACAAGACCTGAATCTGTAAGTTCGGCTTCAACGCCGTCACTGCCTTTGCATACGCCTCCAACGTAGCTTGCGAGCACATTTCCGCTCTTGTCCTTAAGATATATATTCATGTCGCCATACGCAGAACCGACAGTGACGCCATCATTGCGTTCAGGTTCACCACTTATTTCAATAGGTATGATCACTGTCTGTTCGGTTTTCATAAAGTCGCTGGCATGCTTGAGATAACCTTCCTCAAGCCATGCAAAATATAACTCAGGGTGGTGAGCGCGTCTGACATCATCTATAATAGCCTCAACGTTGCTTGCTGCAATATTAAGAGTAGCTTTAGCTCCTAATTTGATCGTTCCGCCTATAGGATTTTTTATAGCAGATATTGCAGTCGTCATGTTTTTTACAAGCTGTTTCCACATTTCTACCTGCTGATCCTCAGTAGAATCGGATGGTTTTGCCCCAAATCCGTCGCCTGCATATTTTACCAGAAGTGCCTGGATATTATGATAAGTGTAATTCATAGAATCCGGAACTACGTAAGTAATTGCATCTACAAGATTAGAAAGTATCGCAGGCTGATTTAATGATATTATTGCAGGTGATGATGAGCCGCTATTGCCTAACATCTGCCAGTATCTGTTATTAACATTTGAACTGATACGGTTAGGAATAACAAGCGTATTTCCGTAACGGCTGTATCCCCACTTTGCAGGGGCAACTCGCGGGACAAGGTCGGTAGCGGCGACGATATTAAAGATATTGTTATCCTTATTGCTCTTGTATCTCGGGGAAACTCCGGCAGGGGTAGCAAATGTGTAGACGTACATGTTTTTACGCGGCATACTTATGCCGCCGATCTTTCCGTCCTCACCTACGGAGTGCCCAAGAATGTTAGCAACTGCTGATGAACGGCTGTATCCAGTCATCCATAGCTTAAGATCGCCGGAGATCTTGCCTGAGCTGTTAAGCTGTTTTATATAGTCATTTAACGATGCTTTTACAGTTGCAGCCGCAGATGCAAATCCTACGTGATTAAGGTAATCAGGTTGATTTTTGTCGGCATTAACGTTAAAATTGCTTCCCCATTCGCCGCCATAACCGCCGCCGCGCAGTACGACAGCAATGACTGTATCGGTTCCGCCGCTGCTGTTTTTTATCTGCTTCGATGCCATAGAGTATGCGACCTTATCTGAGGTATCAGTCAGAGGTATATCGTAGTTGAAATATTGAGCATTTCCGAAGCCAAGTGTTTTATATAGCTCTACCAGATGCGCCTGCCTTGACTTGTCATTCTTGTCAAGCTTGTTGTTCCAGTATTTTACAGGATTATCTGTAAAAGCTGACATCGCAAGGCCAAGCGACGCCATAGCAAGATACGGCTGATACTCTATACCGTCATCGTAAGAATAAAAATATGCATTATCGTAATAAAAATAGTGACTCATTTCATGGTCAGCGGTTGAATAATATTTAAATTCAACATTAATACCGTTAGGAACAGGGTCAGTTGTCGGCGCAGGTGTAGGAGTCGGTGTAGGTGTCGGAGTTGGATCCGGTGCAGGCGTCGGCTTAAGGCTGCCTGCAGGGCGCGCAGCAGGGATCTTAGAAATATTCCAGTCTTTCAGTATATTAGCGCGGCTGTCGAGCGTTATCTTTTCCGCGCTCGTGACTTTGCCGTCCTGCGCGACTACTGTATCATGGTCGATGACTTTCAGCTGCATATCGTTTGCTACACGGCAGTTAGTTACCTGTGCCTGCTCTATGCTGCTCTGATCTGCATATGCAAACATTACTCCAGGCCAGATCTGACCGGAAGCAGTGCTCATCTTGCAGTACATCTGTTCGAGAGCGCAGGCTGAGTCGTTATAGCTTTCGCGGTCTCCGTAACAATACATGTTTGCGATACCGGCCATACCCGGCGCCGAGAACGCGCTGCTCTCGCACTTAACGGTACCAAGCGTCAGACAATGATCGACAAGCGATGGGGATGACGAGGTAGCAGCAACGCCTCCCTCTGTAATGCCGTAGAAGCTGAATGCTTCGGATGTATTGCATTCAACGTCAAACATAGCTATACAGTTTTTTATCGTTCCGGAATTATTCCCTGCAATGCCGCAGATAGTCGTACCTAAATTAAGTTTTCCATGCATGGTTATTCTTACATTGCAGTTTTCTATAGCACCTTCGTTTGAACTGCATATTCCAGCAACACAGTCATAACCGATCGCCCAATAGCCATATTCCCAATGCTTTTCTACATCATCCGTATCATATATAGAAACGTTGATATTACGTATAGTGCCGAAATTTTGAGATACGAGCTTATGATTCAGGTTATAGATCGTGTGTCCGCCGCCGTCGAGCACGCTTCCATCGGTCAGCTTTGATACCCAATGATTCGTGCCCCACATACCGCCGATGATCTCAGTGATGTCTTCATTGTCAGCATCGATGTCGTTCATCAGTATCATCTTGACCGGCGTGTCGCGGTCGGCTGTCTTGTAAATGTCTTCAAGCGTGTACACAGCAGTGTATCCGTTCGGAACGATGCTCACCGCCCATGTCTGCGCAGGCGTATAAGCCAGCAGCATACACAGGCAGAGCATGACTGATAGCAGTCTTTTCTTCATATTTTTCCCTCCAAAACAATTTCTTTTTCAACAATATCTATACAATATTTTGCAGAGTAATATTGTTCTGCATTTTATTTTAGTGTAAAGTAACTATAATAACAATCTGTGTCAAATGGTGTGTCAGAAGAATTTTCGGGAGGAAACATGTATGTCTCGTTTCAGCGTATATCTTAAAAGTCTGGTAGAAGAAAGCGGTATGACGCACACTAACTTAGCCAAAGCGTCAGGCATAAACCGCTCTAATCTGCAAAATATACTGAGCGGCAGCCGGAAGCCGTCGCGCAATAACGTGTATGCGCTGCTGCCGCATCTTCGCGCGTCTGACGCGCAGCAGGCAGAACTATTGGAATTATTGGAAGGGGAACTGATAGGAAGCGATATAGTCGAACGGCGCGCCTGCGTGCGCGCTATGCTTGAGCATCTGGGTCAGTCGTTTCAGGCGACGCCTGTGTCGAGGCAGGTATGGTCATTAGCGTCGGACGTAGGTAGGAACGTAGAACTCATATCAGGAGACGCCGCTATATTGAAGATGATGGCGGTCCTCCTTGCAGAGTGCGACCGATTAGGCGGAAGAGTGATATTTTTTCCGGGATTTCCAAAGAGATGGCGGAAGAAAAGCCTGTCTATATTATACGGGCTGGATGGCGAAAAGCTAAAAGTAACGCAGATATCTGAGCTGTGGAAAGCTCCGAAGGCAGACGCGGCTACAGCTAACCTCAATGAGCTGTCTGACGCGATACCGCTGCTGCTGAGCAGCCGTTTTGATTACGAACTCTGGTATACATATGCTGCGCATATAGAGCTTCCGAATGCTGGCGTGCTTTTTCCGCATTGTATGCTGACGCCGCAGGCAGTATTATTGCTGCACCGCGACGGCCAGCAGGCGGTGGTGCTGCGCGACCCGGAACTGCTGCGCTGCTGGCATGAGGGCGCGCAGAGTATGCTTTCAGAGGCAAAGCCGCTTTTTAACAGCGACATGGACACGCTCAGCATCCTTAACTACTATAACGGAGTTGACACCAGACCACACCGTTTCGGATTTTTGGAATTTCAGCCGTGCTTCGTGCCGTACGCGGACGCTGACATACTCGATAGGCTGATACTGCCGCAGCTGCCGGGCAGGGAAGAGCTGATCCAGGCTATACTGACATACGGCAAACTGCTGCGGCAGCAGTCATATACAGGCCTTTTTTATGAAGATGGTCTGAAGCTTTTTGCGGAAACGGGATCTGTTTACGATCTTCCGCAAAACGGCTCAATACCGGCGCCGCCTGATATCCGCAGAACGGTTTTAGAGCGGCTTTATAAAGACTGCGACGAGGGCGTAAGGATACTGCGCATAGCGAAGCCTCAGCGCCTCAGCATGCCGCAGGATGTCGTTATAGCCGTTAGGGAGTACGTAGGCACGCATTTTACGCTGCCGCTTGAAGCTTCCGGAGAATACTGCAACGTCCAGATTGAGGAGAGCACTGTAACAGAAGCATTTTTAGACTTCATCACCGCCGCGGCGGATTCCGAGTCTGTATATACAAAAGAAATGACTCTGAAGAAAATACGCAAGGCAATAGACACACTGTGAGCGTCACCGCTCAGAAATCAAAAAAAGAAAACGGTCAGAGCTGATTTAACATCGGTCCTGACCGTTTTTGTTGATCTAAATTATAAACATTTTAATATTTAATGATCCGAAAAACACATTACCGCTCTTCACGGAAGTAAGAAAGACCGAGCGAAGCAGGCGGCTGATTCTCGCGCTTGTTTCTCATACTTGTTATAACGAGAACAGCAAGAGTTACGATGTAAGGGATCATCTTGTAAAGCTCCTTGTACTCCATGTGATCCATACCTGTAGGCATATAAAGGTACAGGATATACAGACCGCCGAAGAGTATGGAAGCGAGTATATCGAGGTTAGGTCTCCATATGGCGAATATCGCGAGAGCGATAGCGAGCCATCCTCTGTCACCGAACGCGTCGTTTGACCATACGCCGCAGGCGTAGTCCATTACGTAGTAAAGACCGCCGAGACCTGCGATCATGCAGCCGATGCATGTAGCGCCGTACTTGTATCTCGTAACGTTTATGCCGGCAGCATCCGCAGTAGCAGGATTTTCACCGACAGCGCGCAGGTGAAGGCCGAGGCGCGTGTGGTTAAGTATGTATGACGCGATAAGCGCTATTATTATAGCTGTATACGCAAGAAAACCGTATGACAGGAATATTTTACCAAACCATCCGAGATCCTTTGCAAACGGAAGCTGCTTGCTGAAGAAGGAGCTCGTAGCAGAAAGAGCGATGGAAGGTATGTCGCTTCCTGACAGCTTTATGAGCGAGCCACCGAAAAAGTTACCGAAACCGACGCCGAACGTAGTCATTGCAAGACCTGTAACGTTCTGGTTCGCGCGCAGCGTTATAGTCAGGAAGCAGAATATGAGTCCCATGATGAGCGAGCCGATGAGCGAGCAGATCACAGGGATGAATATCGCCAGAAAAGCATTTATATCAGACGGATCAGCAAGCGACTGTTCATAGAAGAACGAGCCGATAACGCCGCTTATAGCGCCTACGTACATGACGCCCGGAAGACCGAGGTTGAGGTTTCCTGATTTTTCTGTGATTATTTCACCTGTACTTCCGAGAAGCAGAGGTATACCCTGGCTGACAGCGCGGGGAATAAATGATGTAAAATCAAACATTATCTGTCACCGTCCTTTCCATGAGCATCTTCATCCGCATCTGCGCCGGGCGCAGACTCAGACTGAGTATTTATTGGAGCCGCATTTCCTGCAGCGACAGCTTTTTCAGACTTTACTCTGAAGTGTATCCTGTAGTTTATAAAGAACTCGCAGCCGATGATGAAGAACAGGAGTATGCCTGTGATTATGTCGGCAAACGACTGGTTGAGCCCGAATGTAGTAGATATCTGGCTCGCGCCTCTGTCCATGAATATGATAAGGAAACACGTGAATATCATGCCGAGCGGGTTGAACTTCGCCATCCATGACGTCATAACGGCTGTGAAGCCTTCGCCGTCAGTTATGGTAGTAGTGATCGTATGATTTATGCCGGCAACGAGCAGAAGCCCTGCCAGACCGCATATAGCGCCTGAGATCAGCATAGTGCGAATAATTACCTTTTCAACTTTTATGCCGACGTAGCGCGCAGTGTTCTCACTTTCACCTACGACAGAGATCTCGTAGCCGTGCTTGCTGTACTTTAGGTAGATGTACATGCCGATAGTAACAGCGACAGCGATGATTATAGTCAGCAGGTACTTTGAACCGCCGATGTTAGGAAGCCAGCCGATGCTCGTGCCCTGGTTTATGATGCCGATCTTTCCTGAACCCTTAGGAACTTCCCATACTACTACGAAGTACGCTACGAGCTGTATGGCTATGTAGTTCATCATGAGCGTCGCAAGTGTTTCATTCGTATTCCATTTAGCCTTGAATACAGCAGGGATAAGCCCCCACACGGCGCCTGCAGCCAGGCTGCAGATGACCATGAGTATTATTATTACTGCATTAGGGAGCTTGCCGGCCAGGCATATCATACATGCCGCCGCTGCAAGGCCGCCCATGAGTATCTGACCCTCGCCGCCGATATTCCAGAATTTCATCTTGAATGCAGGCGTGAGCGCAAGCGTTATGATGAGCAGGACAGCGATATTCTGAAGCGTTATCCATGTCTTTCTTGAAGAACCGAACGCGCCGTTGAAAATGGAACCGTATACCTGTATAGGATTGTCACCTGTAAGTATCGTAGTAAGAACGGCGCAGACTATCAAGGCAGCGACTATGGCGAGGAGCCTGATGCCCCATGCCTTGTGCCACGGCAGCTGCTCGCGCTTGGCTATATGAAAAAGCGGCTCGTGCTTTTTATTTTCCATCAGTTCCACCTCCTACATGTGTCATGTAAAGACCTACTTCCTTCTTGTCGGCCTTTCTGCCGTCGAGCACTGCGCTGACCTCGCCGTCGCAGAGGACGAGTATGCGGTCTGAGAGCTCGAGCAGCACGTCAAGGTCTTCGCCTACGTAAATAACAGCGACGCCCTTTTCCTTCTGCTGGTTTATCAGATCATATATAGTATATGAAGAGTTTATATCAAGACCGCGGACAGCGTATGCAGTGAGCAGTACAGTAGGAGTAGACGCGATCTCTCGTCCTACGAGGACCTTCTGGACATTACCGCCTGAAAGGAATCTTACAGGAACGTTAAGGCCCGGAGTGACTACTTCAAGCGAATCTACTACTCTCTGAGCCAGCCTGCGCGGTTCCTTGCTGTCTACGAACATAGAGTGTCCGTGTCTGAATGAGCGCAGCATCATATTTTCAGTAAGGTTCATGTTCCCTACGAGGCCCATGCCGAGTCGGTCTTCAGGTACAAACGAAAGGTTTACACCGAGTTCCGTTATCTTGCGCGGGTCCATGCCGATGAGCTCTTCGTCTCCCCTGAGTTCGTCTATATATGTGATGCTGCCGGATTCTACGCGCTGAAGTCCTGCGATAGACTCAAGCAGCTCCTTCTGGCCGCTTCCTGAGATACCTGCGATACCGAGTATCTCGCCGCTGTATGCGGTAAATGATATATCCTTGAGCTTGAGTATGCCGTCCTGGCTGCGTACAGTAAGGCCCTCGACCCTTATACGAGGCTTCGGATCAACAGGCTCAGCTCTGTTTATATTAAGGCTGACAGCGCGGCCAACCATCATGTTGGTCATCTCCTCAGCGTTAGTTTCACTTGTTATCATGTCGCCGATGTATTCGCCGTGGCGGAGAACGGCAACTCTGTCGGACAGGCTTTCTACTTCGTTCATCTTATGTGTGATAATAACGATAGCCTTTCCGTCGTTTTTCATGTTGCGAAGTACTGCAAACAGCTTTTCAGTCTCCTGCGGAGTAAGTACTGCAGTAGGCTCGTCCAGTATGAGTATATCAGCGCCGCGGAAGAGCACCTTGACGATCTCTACCGTCTGCTTCTGTGATACGGACATGTCGCATATTTTCTGATCTGGATCTACTTCAAAACCGTATTTGCTGCAGATCTCTCTGATGCGGGCAGCTGCGCCCTTAAGATCGAGTCGGCCCTTCTGACCGAGAACTATATTTTCAGTAGCCGTGAGTACATCGATCAGCTTGAAATGCTGGTGGACCATACCGATGCCGAGATCGTAGGCATCCTTAGGTGAAGAAATCACGGCCTCCTTTCCGTTGATGAAGATATGACCTTCATCAGGGAAGTATATGCCGGAAAGCATATTCATAAGAGTTGTCTTGCCGCTGCCGTTCTCACCGAGCAGCGCGAGGATCTCGCCCTTGTAAATGTCAAGGCTCACATTGTTATTGGCAACAACAGAGCCAAATTTTTTAGTGACGTTTCGCATAGTCACCGCAGCGATTCTGTCTTCCAATCGTGTAGCTCCTTCCTGATGAGTGATGGATTCTTAGTAAATGATTTACAAAATGTATTATTTATGGATATTGTATATTTGATGTAAAAAAATAAAAGCAAAGGGCGACGCGGCGCTGAGCCGCGATGCCGTCCCTTGCTTTGAGATCGTATTATTTATTTAGAACTTTGTATCGAGCAGGTTGATGCCGTCGATCTGTACGTCGAAGTACGGAGCAGATCTGAACTGAACATCTGACTCATGGAAGTAACCGTCAGAAATTACTTCGTGGTCAGGCTCATAGTTAGCGTCTGTATCAACGTCAGCCATGTAGCTGTCAAGAGCAGCGCCCTTTACAGTGAATGTAGAAGTGTCGAATACATGGAGAGTGCCTGCTTCCATTTCCTCTTTAGCCTTGTCGATAGCTTCCTGAGTGCCTTCAGCAGCATTCTTTCCGAGCTCAGTGAGAACTACAGAACCTGTTGAGAGGTCGCCTACCCAGTCAGTGTCGATAGCCTTGCCGTCAGCAACGCAGCCCATAGCGTACTTGAAGTAAGGAGCCCAGTCGATCCTTGAAGAAACGATGAATGTTTCAGGGCAAGTGCTTGCAGTGCTTCCGTTGTAAGAAACGTCAGGAACGCCTGCAGTTTCGCATGCTGTAGGAGCGCCCATAGAGTCAGCGTGCTGTGAGATAAGAACGCAGCCGTCCTGGATGAGCTTGTTAGCGCCTTCCTTTTCAGCAGTTTCATCATACCATGAACCTGTGAATGTAACTTCCATTGTAACTGAAGGGCATACAGAACGAGCGCCGAGGAAGAATGAAGTGTATCCTGAGATAACTTCTGCGTATGTATAAGCACCTACGTAACCCATCTTAGCCTGATCGGCAGTGATGTCGCCCTTTTCGATCATTTCGTTGATCTTCATGCCTGCAGCGATACCTGCGAGGTAACGGCCTTCGTAGATAGAAGCGAACGCATTGTGGAAGTTGTCAAGACCCTCAGTGTGAGCCTTTGTACCTGTAGCGTGGCAGAACTGGATATCAGGATATTCCTTTGCAGCCTCGATGATGTAGTCTTCGTGACCGAAGCTGTCAGCGAAGATGTAGTTGCAGCCTTCGTCAGCGAGTTCGCACGCAGCGTCGAAAGCTTCCTGACCTTCAGGGATATTTGTCTTGAAGACATATTCTATGCCCATAGATTCACAAGCTTCCTTTGCAGCATTGATGAAGTTCAGGTCGTAAGTTGAGTTCTCATCGTGCAGGAAGATAAATCCGGCCTTAACAGCAGTGTTGCCGCCTTCAGCAGCAGCCGAACCATCCTTTGAAGCGTTTCCGCCTCCGCATGCACAAAGAGAAACGACCATAGCTAAAGTGAGTGCTAATGCTAAGATCTTTTTCATTGTTTTCTCTCCTTGTTAAGTTTGAGTCAAATTAAAATAGTATAGAATTAATTAAAGCACGGTCCTGATGTAAATGAACGATATCCTGACGACGCGCCCGGCGCGTCCGCATAACGCTGCAGATACATTAAACCGCACAATAACCACAACTTAGAGTATCAAATTTACGAGTAAAATACAATAGTTTTAAAACGAATATTATTTATTATGACGGGCTCCGAGCATATTTATGAGGGAACCGATGAGGATGAGACAGACTCCGAACACAATATTCCATCTTACAGGCTCGCCGAGTATGATCTGAGCGAGGATAACTGCGATGACAGGCTTTATAAAGAACGCTACCGATGCGTTTGACGGGCCGGAGAGCTCGATGGCTTTAAGGTATGCGAAGTAGCCTATGCCTGTTACGACTATGCCGGTGTAGAGCAGGACAGGTAAGCTGTGGAGCGTGATGCCTGAGATGACAGGGTCGCCTTTGACGAGGACTATTACGAGCTCTATGACAGCGGCTATAAGGAAGCTTCCGCTGTTCTGCACCATGCCGCCGAGCTTCGCTACGCGCAGCTTGCCGAGCGCCGTGTAGAGCGCGAACATTACAGCGGCGATAAAAGTATAGAGCAGACCTTTTGACGTGTTGCCCTCGGCCATATCAACCGGGTCGGCGACAAATATAAGTCCGATAATGCTGATGACCAGCACGATAGCCTTTCTTACGGTAAACGGCTCTTTTACGATATAATGCGCAAATATCATCGTAAATACAGGGTTTGATGATATGATGACAGCAGCCGTGTTGGCGTTGCAGTTCATTACGCCTAACTGGAAGCATGTCATGCTTATGCATATGCCGACTATGCCGAGTATCGTTATGTAGATGATATCGCCTTTCGTGATCTTGATGCCTTTCTTTTTTACATCCCTGACAGCGAACGGAAGCAGAAAGAGCCCGCCGATCAGAAATCGCAGAAACGTTATCTGCAGAGCCGAAAAGCTGCCTCCGCCGAGCTTCAGCGCGATCTCCATAGTACCGAAGCAGAACGCTGTTATAAGTACGAAAATAAAGCTTTTGTCGATGTTTTTTCCTTTACTGCTACTGTTCATAATACGATCTCCTTAAATACAAAATATGTAAAAAATAATTTTTCGCGCGGTGACGCGCGCAGCGACCGCCCGGCGGTCGAACAGTTTATTTATAAATGCTGTCAGCTATTTCAACAAGCTGATCACCTGTAAAATATCCGTCTATGTAATAGATCCAGCCGGATGATCCGTCTGACCATACTAATGTATTGCCAGTACTACCGTCAAGCGAAATATACAGGTCGGCATCATGACCGCAAACTGTTGTTTTTGAATGCTGCATATTATCAGACGCTACGTTCACAGTAGAGTGACTTTTCACAGACATATACTGTACTGTAAGGTCGCGGTCTTTGTCAGCAGCAGTATATATCATATATCCGAGGTCCGGACTGCTGAATGAATCATACAGGCTATATCCATCAGGGACGTTGATATTATCGATTATCTCTGCTCTTATCTGATTTTCCGTAGTCACGGAAATATCATTGCCAAATGTCATGTAGGACGCAATACTATCAGTTATATTGGATAACCAGTTTAAGGCAGCAGCTCTTGCGACCGGTGAAAATGAGAGCAACGATGAAATACTTACTGCAACAGCAATAAATACAGAAGCTGCCAGTATCAGGGTTCTATGTTTATGTGATCTCCTGACATGGCCTGAACGTTCAGATGGAACAAAACTGTTGGCAATATCATTTATAGAATTTGAATATTCATCAGAATATTTGACATCTTCGAGTTTATCTGATGGTCTGTGATATTGAATTTGATTCGCCCTGAGAAGTGAAGTGCGTATAAGCGTGTCATAATCGTTTTGCATCATAATATACCTTCTTCTTTGATTTTTTGAATAAGTAAATTGCGTCCTCGCAGGATGCGTGATTCTACACTGGACTGTTTCATATCAAGATGATCTGCGATCTCTCTGTTTTTCAGACCGAATATGTATTTTAATTCCAGTACCTGTCGGTATGTCTCAGGCAGTGTCAAAATATAAAGAGCTAATTTATCCTCAGGATCGTTATGCGGAAGATCCATGTTATAGCTTAGTTCAGAAATGAAATTTTTATCGAGATCGACTGTTTTTATTTTATACTTTTTTAAAACATTGAATGCAGCATGCTTTGACATCGTAATGAAGTATGGATCGAGCTCATGCTCCTGCAGTTTCTGTATCCTGTCCAGATTTTTCGCGGTATACAGCCAGACGTTCTGAGCAGCATCTTCAGCATCTTCTTTCGTATCTGTGATACGCAAGGCAGTAAAGTATACTGTTTTATTCAGTTTTCTGTACAGTCTTTCAAAGACATGTCTGTCGTCTTCATCATCGATCAGAGCAAGGCATATAGCTATCATATTGTGGAACGTCCTTTGATATTGCACGATAAAAAGTACCTTAATGCTATCAGAAAAAAATATTTATGTAAATATTTTTGAAAAAATGAGCGAAAACGCATTTTAAAATTGCTTATTGTTATAGAAGCGCTGATATTTGCAGAGGATCGGAATACAGAATATTGTTAAAAGCATTATTCAAACGCTGCAACAACAGCAATTTCTTCGGGCAGGAGGTGTGAATTATGAAAAAGAAAGGTGTTATATCAACAGTAACAGTATTATGCATATTAATGTTACTGATCACTGTATCTGCAAATGCAGCGGAAATGTGTACGATAAGGACAACAGCAAGTATATCTAACTCAGGGGCTGATGTAACGTGTACCGGCATCGTATTTGGAAATGCGAAAGATGATCCTATATCAGCTAAAATGAAATTATGGCGTGATAATACATGTATAGCTACATGGTCTGCTAACGGTACAGGGAATTTGACGATCGTAAAAACAAAATCAGTTACAAAAGGGCATACATATAAAGTTACCGTAGATGCCAATGTTGCAGGAGTAAAGCAGCAAAGAGTTACATCGTCGAGTTTGGATTACTGACATCTAAACTATGGCTATATGGCATAGCTAAATAAGTTATTTTACAGATAATTTTACAATCTATGTACGAAAGGGAAAATTAATTATGTCAAGAAAGTTTATATCTATTTTACTTATTTTAATTATGTCGTTATCAGGAAGTATATTAGCTTTTGCAGATACAGAAAATATAAATGATTCCTATACTGATATTTTGACTGAAACTGATGATGCTCAGCGCTCTACTAAAATTCCTAGTACATTTTATAATTTACAGAAAGGAAGATACCAGTTTTCGGCAGATAGCTTTAGTGTTAGTTTGTTTACAAATTATTATTTTTGTCCGAATGCTAAAGGAGAGCTTACAGTTTATGCTAATATGACTGTAGGAAAACGTGGTGTTCCAACACAGTTAAAGGTGCATCTTATGGACTTAAACAAAAAGAATTATGTTTCAGGAAAATATGTGTCAAATGAGACTCAGATGACAAGTGATGGAACATATACCACATACGTTACAGTAAAGAAAACATTTACAGGATTAGATCCTAATAAATTTTATTTCTTTGAAATAAGTAAAACAAATGATGGTCAATACGCAAAGGCAATGAGCGGATATGTGGAAGCTTAAGAATATAAGTAATAGCAAAATGTTATTTTGTACTGCTTCAATTGCATATATGCTTGTTTTGATAGCCGTAAAAGATTTGGGTATATTGTCGCCAATTGCCAGACATTCAGCTTGGGGACAAGTGTATTCATGGAATATAATGATCGGAATGGATCGCTATTTGCGGAGTATACATTTATATTTATTAAATTTAGTATCCATGGTTCCAGCAGGCTTACTGATATATAACTCGTTAAATACTGTTTTATGCAAAATAGCGGTAATAGTAATATTTTCATTTGCTGCAGAGTTTATGCAACCTATTATGGATGTCGGAATGTTTGATGTTATAAGTGTGATCCATATGACAGTGGGTGGTCTGTCAGGAATGTTGGCTGCAGCATTGCTACATAATAGAATAAAAATAACATAATCAATACACTCTCTGCTGCTTGATTCAGGTATACTGGAAATGGCAATTCACGATAAACCTAAAAGCAGAAATCAAAAAGTATGTAACTGTTCATACTAAATAAATGAAAGCAGTTCGTAGGATATCTTTCCAATGGACTGCTTCTTTTATATCTATTATACGCAAAGCAGTGAAGTATACTATTTTATTCAATTTTCTGTACAGTCTTTCAAAGACATGTCGGTCATCTTCATCAGAGATCAGAGCAAGGCATATAGCTATCATGTTGTGGAACATCCTTTTAATATTGCACGATAAAAAGTACCTTAATGCTATCAGAAAAAAATATTTATGTAAATATTTTTGAAAAAATGAGCGAAAACGCATTTTAAAATTGCTTATTGTTATAGAAGCGCTGATATTTGCAGAGGATCGGAATACAGAATATTGTTAAAAGCATTATTCAAACGCTGCACAACAGCAATTTCTTCGGTCAGGAGGTGTGAATAATGTTTGATGTTATAAGCGTGATCCATATGATAGTAGTTTGCCTGGCAGGACTGCTGGTTGCAGCATTGCTAAATAATAGAATAAAAATAGCCTAAAATAGTATAAACAGTACACTCGCTATTATTTGAATCAGGGGTACGAAAGATGACGATTCCTGATAAACCCAGAAGCAGAGATTAAAAATATATAACTGTTCATTCTGAATAAGTGAAAGCAATGCCCTTAGATATCAGACAGGCAGATATTAACATAGGAGAAAAATAAAATGAAATTTTTATCAGGTATATTACTAAGTATTTTTTCCGCAATACTGATACTGGTTCAGGGATGTTTTATAAGTTGGAACAAGGCTTATCCTGAAATATTGTTTTATATAATTACAATAATATCAGTTATAAGTGCAGCAATTATGCTTATTGCGGAGCATGGAAATAAAAAAAATTAGTTATTATTATTCATACATAATATACGTATTCAAAATGAAAATCAAAATAAGGGGTAAACGTATATATTGACATGGTAAGCATGTATATACTTGCCGGTAAATAAGAAAACCCTTGGAAATACTGGATTTCCAAGGGTTTTGATGTTCTTTTGATATTCGGTTGAATTATCTCTTTGAGAACTGTGAAGCTCTTCTTGCCTTCTTGAGACCGTACTTCTTTCTTTCCTTCATACGTGGGTCACGAGTGAGGAATCCTGCAGCCTTGAGTGAAGGTCTGTTTTCAGGATCTGCAGCGCAGAGAGCTCTTGAGATACCGTGTCTGAGAGCGCCTGCCTGACCAGTAGTACCGCCGCCGTTTACGAGAGCGATAACGTCATACTTGCCTTCGTTGCCTGAAACAGCGAAAGGACGCTTAACTTCGTTCTTGAGGATCTCCATTGGGAGATATTCATCAAGATCCTTCTTGTTGATAGTGATCTTACCAGTACCAGGGATCAATCTAACTCTGGCAATGGCAGACTTTCTTCTGCCTGTACCTATATACTGTATTGTAGCCATTTTTCGATTTCCTCCCTTCCGTTAAAATTCCCATACTTCAGGCTTCTGAGCAGCATGATTGTGCTCGTTGCCAGCGTATACCTTTAACTTCTTGTACATCTGTCTTCCGAGAGAACCCTTTGGCATCATGCCCTTAACAGCATGTCTGATGATCTCTTCAGGATTCTTAGCCTGTAACTTTTCGAAAGTTATCTCACGGAGACCGCCCGGATAACCAGTGTGTCTCTTATAGATCTTTTCTTTTCTCTTCTTGCCTGTTACTTCAACCTTTTCAGCGTTGATGATGATAACGTAGTCACCAGTGTCAACGTGTGGTGTGTAGATAGGCTTTTTCTTACCTCTTAAGATAGAAGCTGCTTCAGAAGCGAGACGACCGAGAGTCTTGCCCTCTGCATCGAGTACGTACCACTTTCTTTCAACTTCCTGAGGCTTAGCAATGTAAGATTTCATTTAATAACCTCCTGGTCTACTCTGATGTCCGGTCATGTCCATAGACAGCCGGGTATCGATTTCGACTCAACAAATAAAAATTAACTTCCGGCCACGGCCGGTCCTTCCCAGCCTGCACCGTATAGTAAACGCCGTACCGTTCAAAACGGGATAGGCCGAATACTCATAAAATGAATATGCAAATGCGCTGCGCGCGCCCATCCTGCCGACCGCTCACGCGGTCACACAAAATAAAACACTGCTGCAAATGGGCATAAAACACCCATAAGAACGCATCAGCCTTAATATCATATATGCGCGGAGCACTTTTGTCAATAGATTTTATAATGCACGCAGCATATTTTACAGCATTTTTGTTGCTTATACGCAGAAAAGACGCCGCGTGGCGCGGCGCCTTGTAATTTTCCATTATGTATGGAGTATTATGCCCGTATATTAATACTTGTAGAAGCCTTCGCCTGTCTTCTGACCGAGCTTTCCTGCACGTACCATCTTTCTGAGCAGTGGATGAGGTCTGTATTTGTCCTCGCCGAGCTCCGCGTGGAGTACTTCCATGATGGAGAGGCAGATATCAAGGCCTACAAGATCGCCGAGCGCCAGAGGACCCATAGGGTGGTTAGCGCCGAGCTGCATAGCTCTGTCGATATCCTCAGCAGAAGCGATACCTTCAGCGTAAACAGCTATACACTCGTTTATCATAGGAACGAGCATCCTGTTAACAACGAATCCAGGAGCTTCGTGAACTACGATAGGTGTCTTCATGAGCTTCTCAGACAGTTCCTTTGCTTCCATGATAGTAGCGTCTGAAGTGTTGTAGCCAGGGATGACTTCAACGAGTTTCATTACCGGAGCAGGGTTGAAGAAGTGCATACCTACTACCTTGTCAGGTCTCTTTGTAACAGATGCGATCTCTGTTATTGAGAGAGATGAAGTGTTTGTAGCGAGGATGACCTCAGGTCTGCATATCTTGTCGAGCTCTGAGAAAAGCTCTTTCTTTGTAGCCATGTTTTCGGCTGCAGCTTCAATTATGAAATCAGCCTCTCTGAGTACGTTGAGATCAGTAGTTCCGATGATCCTTGAGAGGTTTTCTTCCTTCTTTTCAGGAGCGAGCCAGCCTCTTGAGATCATGAAATCGTACTGGCCTGCTACGTGAGCGTAAGCATCGTCAACTGATTTCTGGCTTCTTGCGCGGTAGATTATATCAAAACCGCAGTTTGCGCAGTGCTGGATGAGTCCGCGGCCCATCGTTGAAGCGCCTAAAATACCTATCTTCATAATAGTTCCTCCTTAACATGCCGCCAGCCTCCTTTATGTGGCTTTGCAGCTGCTACCTGATAATAACTTGCTAACAAATACATTTTACAGTATAAATGGCGTTTTTTCAAGCGATTACAGGCTTTCAGGCCTGTTTACTTTAAGAATAAGCAAACAGGATATTACAAAAACATACAGTTGATGTACAGAATAATTGTATATCAATGGGTATACGCTCAAATAATACTATATACGAATAATAAATATTTTAATTTTATTTTCCTGTGAATTCAGCAGGGCGCCTTTCGAGGAACGCTTTCATGCCTTCCTTCTGGTCCGCTGTGGCAAAGCACATACCGAACAGATCGGCTTCTATGGCTATGCCTGAGTCTATGTCAGTCTCTGCGCCGCGCTTTATAGCGGAAGATGCCCATTTTACGGCGAGCGGCGCGCGAGAAGCTATCTTTGCAGCAAGAGCGGACGCCTCTTCAATCAGCTTGTCGGCAGGAACTACGCGGCTTACGAGGCCATATGACGCTGCAGTTTCAGCGTTTATGTTTTCAGCGCCGAGGATCATTTCCATAGCTCTGCTGCGGCCTGCGATAGCTGTAAGGCGCTGCGTGCCTGAAAATCCCGGTATGATGCCGAGACCTGTTTCAGGCTGGCCGAATACGGCGTACTCAGAAGCGATACGGATGTCGCACGCCATGGCAAGCTCAAGGCCTCCGCCGAGAGCAAAGCCGTTAACTGCTGCGATAACAGGTTTTTCCGATTTTTCCATGCGGCGGAAGAGCTGCTGGCCGATGTTGCCGAACGCGCGGCCCTCTACCATGTTCATCTCAGACATTTCGCCTATATCGGCGCCTGCTACGAAAGCGCGTCCCGCGCCTGTAACGATGATAACGAGTACTTCATCATCTGACTGAAGCTGTGTCCATGCGTCTGAGAGTTCCGCAAGAAGCTCGGAGTTCAGAGCGTTGAGCGCGTCAGGCCTGTTTATAGTAAGAGTAGCGATGCGGTCCTTTTTTTCTATCAATATGTACTTCATGTTATATACCGTCCTTTCCGGCTGATGGTGAAGACTGTATGAGCAGGCGGCGCGCAGCGCGGCCGCGGATCTGCACTTTATGCAGGAAACAGCCTTTACAGAATATTTGTATTCATATATATAATTGTATCGTTCAGCGTACTTCTTTTCAAGGTATTTCAGCGTATTTGCGGATGTTTGATATATGAAGGAAGTGCAGCGGGCGGATATGTGAATCCGGATAATTAATAATTTATATATCTATATAATGTGAAGAGAATAAAAGAGCTGCCGGTGTACGGCAGCCCTGTTTAGAAATTATTAAAAGCTATTTAAAAGTACCCTTATAATTTTCATGATCAGCACCATTACTGCTCATATTAAGAAGGTTGGCAGCTTCATCTTCATCAACTACCAGAACTACATCAGCTACACCTGCAGAGTCCTTGTCTATAGCGAAGGCTGCTATATATGAGCCTTCTGCGATATCGCTGTTTGAGCCAATTTCATACTCTATATCAGATCCGTCAGCTTTACATGTGTATACTACGCATGGATTGTTTATGCCGATGTAAGTACCCTGCTCAGAAGAACCATCGTCATAGTAAGCAAATGTTTTACCTGCATCCTTTATCTTATAAAAGCTGAGAGGATCACTTGCGTTTTTCTGAGTTATGGTATAAGGATAACCGGACTTATCTGAAGGAATATTTCCATCAAACTTAAACTCATACATTGCCTGTACCTTTGTTATCTTACCGTTGCTGAGAGTAACGCGTACAAGACCGCTCTTAGAATCGTAGTTGCCGATAGCGCCTGTAGATGAAGAACGCTCAAGAAGTGTATAAGTCTTGCCCTGCATGTAGAAGTCTATCATGCCTACATCATTGCCTTTTTCATCGAGCGCGTGTCCTGTTGAAGTTATAAAACCGTAAGCGTTGCCTGATTTGCCGCTGAAGTAGTCTGTATCGCCTGACGGAGCTGACGGGTCTGTCGAAGGCTTTGAAGGCTCAGACGGCTGAGACGGTTCTGAAGGCTGGCTTGCATCGATTCCTGCAGCTGCACATAACATAACTGAAACGTTGCCGCGCGTAGCAGGCTCATTGCCCTGAGCGCTGAGGTCGAGAGAAACGCCCTTGAGCATGTCTATGCCCTCTGCGGCAGCTACATAGTCCTTAGGCCATGACATGTTTTTGTCATCAGCAAGACCCTTCGCGCGCACGAGCATAGTGATGATCTCATAGTTTGAAACGTTTGCATCAGGACGGAACACACCGTTGCCGTTGCCCTGTACGATATGGTTTGCAGCGCAGTAAGCGACAGCCTCAGCGTACCAGCTGTGAGTGTTTACATCGACAAATATGGTATTGCCGGGTTCAGATGAATCGAGCTTAGGAAATGCCTTGCTTATGAGCGTACACGCCTGAGCGCGCGTGATGTTTGCGTCAGGACGGAACGTGCCGTCGCTGAAGCCGTTTATGATGCCTGCTTTTACAAGAGCGTTGACTGCGTTTTCACAGTCCTTGCCAGAAAGGTCAGAGAATGTTGTCGTCTGCCGGGCAGACGCTGATGCGCCTGTGGCGCTTTCTGCAGCGAATGTCATTGGTACAGACATACAGAGTACCATTGCTGCTGTAAGTATAATGGAAACTATTTTTTTCATTTACAGTAAACTCCTTTCCTGAAATGTTTCTGTAATATCTTATGTCTGACATAACCTGAGGCATGATGGCGGAACATGCCTCTTCAAGCGGAATCTTATCACAGCGGGGGCAAGCAGACAATGGATGTCACGGAAATGAAAAGAAAACGTAATCAATGCTTGACAAATGCATCAGATAGAGTACAATCTTTATGATAAATACAACCCTTATCAAGAGTGACCGAGGGAACAGGCCCGATGACGTCCGGCAACCATCGCATGACAGCGTAACTGCGAGAAGGTGCCAAGTCCTGCAGAATAGTGTTCTGAAAGATGAGGTTCGCGTGATTTTAAATTCAAGGACCCTTCCGGCAGAAGCTGAGAAGGGTTTTATTATGATAAAAATACAGGAGGTATGATACTACAATGAAAAGGTTATTTACATCAGAATCTGTCACAGAAGGACATCCTGATAAAATATGCGATCAGATATCAGATGCAGTTCTCGACGCTATACTGACTGCCGACCCTAACGGAAGAGTAGCTGCAGAGACATGCGTAAACACAGGTCTTGCAATGATCATGGGCGAGATCACTACAAGCAGCTATGTTGATATCGCAAAGATCGCGCGCGGCGTTATAAATGATATAGGCTATACAAAGAGCGAGTATGGCTTTGACGGAAATACATGCGCTGTTGTAACTACTATAGACGAGCAGTCAGCAGATATCGCGCTTGGCGTTGATAAGGCGCTTGAAGCTAAGGAAGGCCTTATGAGCGAGGATGAGATAGAGGCTATAGGCGCAGGCGACCAGGGACTCGTTTTCGGCTACGCATGCAATGAAACCCCTGAACTCATGCCGGCTCCTATCATGCTTGCGCACAAGCTCGCAAAGAGACTCACTGACGTCCGTAAGGACGGAACTCTGCCGTATCTCAGACCTGACGGTAAGACTCAGGTAACTGTAGAGTACGATGAAGAGGGTAATGTTGACGGTATAGATACAGTCCTCGTTTCTACTCAGCACGATCCGGACGTTACGCTTGAGCAGATCAGAAAAGATATAATCGAGAATGTTATAAAGCCTGTCATCCCTGCGCAGTGGATGAACGACCAGGTAAAGATCTTCGTAAATCCTACAGGACGTTTCGTAATAGGCGGACCTCACGGCGACTCAGGCCTTACAGGCAGAAAGATCATCGTTGATACTTACGGCGGCTACGCTCGTCACGGCGGCGGCGCTTTCTCCGGCAAGGACCCGACGAAGGTAGACCGTTCAGCTGCATACGCTGCACGTTACGTTGCAAAGAACGTTGTAGCTGCAGGACTCGCTGACAGATGCGAGATCCAGATCGCTTACGCTATCGGCGTTGCAAGACCTGTATCTGTTATGATCGACACGTTCGGTACTGCAAAGATCCCTGAATCAGAGATCATAGAGCGCATAAACAAGGTGTTCGACCTCAGACCTGCTGCTATCATCAGAGATCTCGACCTCCGCAGACCTATCTACCGTCAGGTAGCTGCTTACGGTCATTTCGGACGTACTGATATCGATGTTCCATGGGAAAAGACTGACAAAGCAGATCTTCTGAAATAAACAGGACCGGATAAAGTTTCTCAGTAAAAATTGCTGCCTTCTCCGGCAGTCTGCAAAATACATCGTTGTATTGCGATGCATAATAACAGGCTGCAGGGGGAGGCAGCTTCTTTTTGCATATACAGAGCAGGTTTACGGTTCCCAGTATATGACGGGAGTCAGCCCGTGATCGGCGCTCAGGCGGGCGCGCGCATCGCGCAGAGCGCTGCATATCTCCTGTTCAGGCGGTGACGCCTGCTTTATGCGGACATTTATTACTGCTATCTGTTCATTTGGCCCGTAATCATGTATCGCTAAAGAAACGACTTCTTCAAATACACCGTAGCTGAGTATAAGGCTCCGTATATCGTTTTCGAGCGTTTTGTCGGCCCTGCGGCCTATAAGCAGATCCATGTTTTCAGCGAGCGCAGTCAAGCCGGACCATGTTATAAACACCGCGATGATAAGTCCTGCGATGCCGTCTACAGGTACATCGGTATAAGGCGATATGAGCAGCGTCATAATGGTCAGCGCCGTTATCAGCATATCGGCGCAGCTTTCGCGCACAGTGGCGCGCAGCGCGGAAGAGTTCAGCATGCGGTTGACTCGCGTCGTATAGTAGATGAGGCATGACTTTATAAGTATGGAGCAGAGCGGAACGAGGAACATCAGAGCGCTGACCGTTAACGGCTCAGGATGCAGAAGGCGGCTGAAGGAACGGCGTCCGAGTGAAAACGCCGCACCGAGTATCAGAAGCGCAATGATAAAGCCGCACAGGTACTCCACGCGCCCGCGCCCAAAAGGATGCTTTTCGTCGCGTCCTTTTCCTGAGATATGAAAACCTGCGATCGTTATAACTGATGACGTGCAGTCAACAAGGTTGTTGAAGCTGTCGGCGATGATGGCGATGCTGTTCGCCATGCTTCCCATTATGAATTTTATTATAAAAAGTACGATATTGCCCGCGGCGCCCAGAGCGCCGACTTTTATCCCGGATCTTTCCCTGTTCATTTTGATTTCATCCTTTCTGTACATCGTGCAAATGCTTCCCGACAGTAATATAATGAATGAAAAGTGCTGCGCACAGCCATCAGCCACATGCGCCCGGCGCATGAGCACTTGCGGCTCGAGGGCCGCACCATCCAGGCATTTATCACTCCTGTTTCCATAATGTGAAAAGCAGAGCAGATAGGTGATAATAAAGTATATCTTTTTGTAAATAAAGGTGAAATAAATGGAAAATAATAACAAAACAGTAAAAACTGATAAAACGCAGATAGAAAAAATATTTGAAGAGGCATCGGGAGAGCAGGTCGGGGGATATCCGGAGGAATGCTGCGATGCTGCTGAGATATCTGACGAGGAATATGCGCGCTGGGCGCACGGGAGTGAGAGAGGATTCTGGCGTACATTCCTTGAAGATCAATGATATTAAGTCATTTTGTATAAAATTGTATATGCAGGTCTCATATATAGTGTATTATGAATGTGAAAAATGATCTTGTGAAATAGAATGGAGATGGTAAAAATGACGAACAGAGAATTACATGATGCACTGAAGGCAGAAGCGTCTATGCCTTATGAAGAGCTTGTGGTAAAGCATCCTACTATAGCAGATATGGGTACTGAATTTGTGGATTATACCGAGGATGGTGTATTTACATTGAAATATCCGCTTAAGGATACACAGAGAAATGGATACCATTTGCTGCAGGGAGGATATATATCAGCATTTTTTGATAATAATTATGGTCTGTTTGTGTATGTGGCAACGGGTGGAAGTCCGTTTTCGACTGTAAATATGACGGTAAACTTCCATAAAGCGGTACTTGCTGATACAACGGAGCTGTTTATTTCTACACGTGTGATCTCTGCCGGAAAAAGGATAGCCTGCCTTGAAGGAGAAGCGCATGATGCAGCAGGGCGTCTGATAGCTACAAGCCAGACTAATATGATAAATAGCAACGGCGTATACTTATACAGGTAATATAAAGGAAAATAATTCATATCTTCTATCTTGTATTTGATAATATACGAATATAAACAATATTAATAAACAAAAACTAAATAAAATAATATATATAATAAAAAACCTTTGCCTTTTATCGGTTAACGATATAATATATATGTGTAACTGAAATTATTGATGCAAAACAGTATCGACTTAATATTACCCGGCTAAACTATGTAGACCAGTCGTATTGGAACAGGGGGCAGGTCGTTCATATACAGGCCGGGTGTCGATCTGGCTTTGCAGAGGTCTGTACTGACTCAAAGTTATACAAAGTAAAATGACTAACGGAAATATATTAGCAGGGATATAAGGCATATGAGCAATCGTCACCTTAAGATATTTTTAACGGTATATAAATTCATGAATATGACACTGGCAGCGGAAAGTCTTTTTATAAGCCAGCCGTCTGTCAGCCAGTCGATAAAGGAGCTTGAATCATATTACGGAGTCAGGCTTTTTGAACGCTACCCTAAGAAGCTGTATCCTACGCCTGAGGGAGATCTGCTGTATGCATATGCGCAGCAGATACTGGGTCTTTATGAAAAGGTAAAAGAGGAGATACACTTTCTGTCTGATAAGGTGACTATAAGAGTGGGTGCTAATATATCAGCCGGTACGGTACTCATAAGAAAATATATAGATAAATTTCATGAGAAATATCCGGACGCAAAGGTCGAAGTAAAAGTAACAGGCTCTTCGAAGCTTAAGCGCATGATAATGGAGCATGAGATAGACTTTGCGCTCATGGAGGACCTTGTACATGACACGAACCTTATACAGGAGCCGTTTTACCATGACAGGATAGTCCTCGTATGCTCGCCCGAAAACGAGCTTGTAAAGCGCCGCGGATTGAAGTTGTCCGATATTGAGGATCATGATTTCCTTCTGAGGGAAAAAGGCGTGGGCGTGCGCGACAAATTTGACCAGATAATGATGCTTCATGATATGCAGATAGAAGCTGCGTGGGAGTCAAGCAATACACGGGCACTCGTAAATGCCGCACAGGAGGATTACGGTATAGCGGTCCTTCCGTATCTGCTCGTTAAGGATTATATAGAAAATGGAAGCGTAGCCATGCTGGATGTCGATGACAGCGCGCTCGACCGAAACCTGAATATCGTATATCATAAAGATAAGATATTTAACAAATGGACTGATGAGTTTATAAGCATAGTCCGGGAAATGGAAAAGGCTCAGTTTGCAGATACAGCCGATCAATATTAACTTCGCGCCCCCGGGGCGCGATTTTTCTTTTTTATTTATTATTTCAGCTTCATTATAATTGACATCGTACTGTGTTGATAATAAAATTATATAGTATGCGCAGACAGACAGCCTGTCTGTGTTTTTTAAGTGAAGGCCGGCCTTCAGAGTTCTGAGGGCATGCCGTACTGCCGGCGCAGGCGTTCCGATCGCGGAGCGTTTTGCGTAAAATCTACAGAAAAGAGTTATTCTACAATGATCCAGATCAGAAATCTTTCAAAGATATACAACACAGACAGTGGTCAGTTCAAGGCGCTCGAAAATATAAACCTCACTATAGAGGATGGAGATATTTTCGGGATCATAGGTATGAGCGGCGCAGGAAAGAGCACGCTTCTCCGCTGTCTCAATCTTCTTGAGCATCCTACGTCAGGCGAGATAATAATAGACGGCGAGGAGATAACAAAGTTTACAGGAGCGCAGCTCCTGGAGCTCCGCCGCCATATGGGCATGGTGTTCCAGAAGTTCAATCTCCTGACTCAGCGTACAGTAAAGGACAACGTGGCTTATCCGCTTGAGATATGTAAGGTCCCGAAAGCAGAGCGAGAAAAGCGCGTAGCCGAGCTCCTGGAGCTCGTAGACCTGTCGTCAAAGGCAGACAATTATCCGTCGCAGCTTTCAGGCGGCCAGCAGCAGCGTGTTTCAATAGCGAGAGCGCTTGCAAACAATCCAAAGATCATACTCTGTGACGAGCCGACGTCGGCTCTCGACAGCCTGACCACGAATTCACTGCTCCAGCTTCTTAAGGACATCAATAAAAAGCTTGGAGTTACTATCGTTCTCATCACTCATGAGATGAGCGTCGTAAGAAAGATATGCAACCGCGTCGCTGTCATAAACGATGCCCATATCATAGAAGAAGGCGAAGTAAAGGATGTATTTAAGCATCCTCGTGAAAAGATGACTAAGCTCCTTCTTTCGGACATGCTCGGCATAGATCCGGATGATGTAGAGTGCGACAGTGAAAAGGCTGACGCTGAAGAAGCGGCGAAGGGAGGCGAAGCATAATGTCAGGATTTTTAAGTGAATACGGAGCGCTTATGGGACAGGGCGTTATCGACTCGCTCCTTATGGTATTTATTTCAACATTATTTGCGTACATCATAGGACTCCCGCTCGGCATCCTCGTAAGGATAACTCAGCCGGGTTCTATCCTGCCGTGCAGGCCGGTAAACATGGTGCTCGGCTGGATAGTAAATATCGGACGTTCAATACCGTTCATCATACTCATAGTAGCTATCATGCCTTTTACAAGAATGATAGTAGGCTCGGCTACAGGCGTTCGCGGAGCGATCGTGCCTCTTATAGTAGCGGCAGCGCCATTCGTTGCTCGACTTATAGAAACATCGCTGATGGAAGTAGATGAAGGCCTTATAGAAGTAGCTCATGCGACAGGTTCCACTATACCTCAGATAGTATTCAAGGTAATGCTTCCTGAGAGCAAGCCATCTATACTGATGGGGATACCTATCACGCTCATCACGCTTATAGGCTACTCAGCCATGGCAGGCGCGGTAGGCGCAGGCGGTCTCGGTGATATAGCGCTGAGGTACGGTTACTACAGATATCAGGATGCAGTCATGCTTGCGACGGTCGTCCTCATAGTCATACTCGTTCAGATCATACAGTCAGCCGGAACTATCATTGCGAAGAAGACTGACCGAAGGATAAGAAAGTAGCAACTTATATAATATGCACAGCATATAATAAGCATGCTAAATCAATATGAAAATAATTTAAGGTAACATCGGCGGAGAACATTGACGTGACTTTGCCGCTGCTATATAATCTTTCCGTTCAGACCGGCATGCCTCGCGGCATGATACCGGAGCGGACAGACCGGATGCGCATGGCGCGGCCGGAGCAAATATTAAAGATGCTACAGGCAGATTTAAGAAATTAAAAATTAAAGGAGAATTAAAATGAAAAAGATCATCTCTTTAGCTCTCGTAGCTGCACTCGGACTTTTTGCGTTCGCAGGCTGCGGTTCAAAGACTGCAAATGACGGAAGCGCTGCAGATTCATCAGCTGCAGGCGGCGAAATGACAACTATCACTGTAGGCGCTACAGCTTCACCGCACGCTGAGATCCTTAACGCTCTTAAGGACACTCTTGCTTCTGAGGGCGTAGACCTCGTAGTAAAGGAATACACTGACTACGTAATGCCTAACACTGCTGTTGAAAACGGCGAGATCGATGCTAACTATTTCCAGCACATTACTTACATGAACGACTTCAACGCTGAAAACGGTACACACCTCGTTGACGCTGCTGACGTTCACTACGAACCAATGGGAATCTACGGCGGAAAGAGCAATGACCTCAACAATATCCCTGACGGAGCTTCTATCGCTGTTCCAAACGATACTACAAACGAAGCAAGAGCTTTACAGCTCCTCGCTGCGCAGGGCATCATCACTCTTCCTGAGGGTTCTGACCAGAACGTAACAAAGAAGGATATCGTTGAAAATCCACACAATGTAAACATCGTTGAGCTTGAAGCTGCTGCAGTTCCAAGAGCTCTCGAAGATTCAGATTTTGCTGTTATCAACGGCAACTATGCTCTCGCAGCAGGCCTCACAGCTGATGACGGTCTCGCTTTCGAAGGCGATGATTCTTTAGGCGCTACTATGTACGTAAACGTTCTCGCAGTTAAGGAAGGCAACGAAAACAACGAAGCTGTCAAGAAGCTCGCTGCTGCGCTCACTTCTGACGAATGCAAGAAGTTTATCGAAGAAAAGTACAACGGTATGGTAAAGCCTGTATTCTAGTTTAAAGCAGCATGCCTCGCGGCATGAGTATGCCGTGCATGACAGGCGCTGAGACTGACAGGTAAATAAAATATTGTATCAGATGACAAGAGGCTGCCGTGTTTACATGACAGCCTCTTTTAAACTGATGATACAGAAAATACTGTTATGAGATACGCTGCTGCGGAGTGCAGCCGCGGGACGCGGAAAAGGCGTCATTACGTTTAGTTATTGTGATAATTTTATAAGACATTTATGTTTTGCGCGTGATATACTTTGTATAGAAATGATTTTGCGGGCCGGGCCCGCGGCATGTGACGAAAATATTCGTGCTGCGGCGGCGTGCGGCGTATGAAAAGTTATGTATGAGGAGGTAAATCATGCGTGTAGTAGGACTCGTTTCATCACCTAGAAGAGGCGGCAATTCGGAACTGGCAGTTAAAGAGATACTGAGCAGGCTTCCTGAGGACTGGGAAAAGAACATGATCAGGCTTAATGAGCTGGACATAAAGTACTGCAGGGCGTGCTATGCATGTCTTCCGGAGGGAAAAAAGTGCGGTATAAAGGATGATCTTGATTTTCTTGTAAGGAATATCAAGCATGCTGATAAGGTCGTAATAGCGGCTCCTGCCTATATGCTCGGAGCGCATACAGCACTTAAGGTGATACTCGACAGGCTCATATCTCTCGTAAGCGACCACAGGATATTCGGGCGCCCTGATTGTGTTATCGTAAACTCTTTTGGTATGGCCGACTGGGAAGGAATGGTCCGCGAGGATACGCTCCTGTTTGCCAGAAAGCTGCATCTTAATGTAATAGCGCAGGAAGTCATACTTGCTACGCTTCCGGGAGACAGCGTAAAGAGCGAGAATCTTAAAAAGCTTGCTAAGCTGGCTGAAATGCTTCAGGCGGACAACCCGCAGGCCGGAGGCAATGTCTATACTACTACGCAGAAGGATCTGCTCAGGTGCCCGTTCTGTTCAGGAACTGAGATGCAGATAAAGCCTGACGGATGGGTAAAGTGCGGCGTATGCGGCGGCGAAGGAAAGCTTGTCAGCGGAGCTGACGGACTGAAGATCGAGTACGATCCGGGGTTCATTCACAGACTTACGCCTGAGGGGCTCGATATACATACTGACTATCTTATTGAAAAGAAGCAGCTGTTCCTGGATACTAAGGATGAGGTCAAGGCGATACAGGCCAGATACAAGGATATCGACTGGTGGCGCAGACCTGAAAGGCCTGAGGAAGAAAAATAAAAACAGCCATTAGACGATGCAAATGCGTTAATGCGGAATGCTTGCTGTATCATCAGCGCGCGCCGGCGCGCGAGACTGCGCCTTGGAAAACATAAATGCAAATAACAGGAATCGGGAAAAGTGGAAGATTTATTTATGATAACAGCGGTGAGCCTGATAGTAGGCTTTGCCGGATTTGTTGACGCTATAGCGGGAGGCGGAGGCATAATATCGCTTCCCGCATATTTTCTTACGGGCATGCCTGCTCACGTATGCTATGGGACAAACAAGTTCTCGTCTGCCTGCGGTACGACGCTGGCGGCGGCTACATATTTGAAGCATGGGGCTATAAATGTCAAAGTGGCTGTAATAGCTGCGATAGGCTCATTTATAGGGTCTAATATCGGCTCTCATATAGTGCTGCTTCTTGACGATAAGATACTTAAGCTCATGCTTATCGTCTGCATGCCTGTGATAGCTGTTATAATATTTGTTAAAAAGCTCGGCGGCGATGAAGACAGATCTTATCTTCTTGGACCGGTAAAGATCATGATATATGGATTTCTTGTCGGTTTTTTTGTAGGCGGATATGATGGGATATTTGGCCCGGGGACGGGCACTATAGCGGCTATCGCGTTTACTGCATTTATGCATTTTGATCTTAAGACTGCGACAGGAAACACTAAGGTGCTCAATCTCGCATCGAATGTCAGCGCTCTTGTGACGTTCTGGATGGCGGGAACTATAGATTTCAGGTACGCGATACCTGCCGGCGCGTGCAACGTTATAGGCGCGCTTATAGGCTCGCAGATGGCTGTCAGAAAAGGCAGCGGATTCATACGCCCTGTGATGATATGCGTTATCGTGCTGCTTATGGGCAAGGTCGCTTACGATCTTGTAACGGAGGTCATGTAGATCGTACCGTGCTGTATGATCGCCTCATGTGGATGAAAAAACGGAACTTATACTTTATTATTGCAATCAAGTCAGCATTTGAGCCGTATGGCTGTTTATGCTGACTTTTTCTGTTCCTGCGGTTCAGCGTTTTGACGATAACAGCTGTAGTGCTGACTTTTTTCGCACCTGCGGTTCAGCATTTTTGAGGAATGGCTGAAATGCTGACTTTTTCTGTTTCTGCGGTTCAGCGTTTTGACGATATAGCTGTAGTGCTGACTTTTTTCGTACCTGCGGTTCAGCATTTTTGAGGAATGGCTGTAGTGCTGACTTTTTCTGTTTCTGCGGTTCAGCGTTTTGACGATATAGCTGTAGTGCTGACTTTTTCTGCTTCTGCGGTTCAGCGTTTTGACGATATAGCTGTAGTGCTGACTTTTTCTGTTTCTGCGGTTCAGCGTTTTGACGATATAGCTGTAGTGCTGACTTTTTTCGCACTTGCGGTTCAGCATTTTTGAGGAATGGCTGAAATGCTGACTTTTTCTGTTTCTACCGGTCTGTTGACCGGTATTTTTTATACACCGTGAGCATAGTATTACAGTATCTCAGTGTCGTGGGGATATGCGGCACAGATGGGAGAATGTAATAATATGAATATAAAATGGAAAAATGGAAAAAGGATACAAGGCGCGGTGCTCTGCACCGTAATGTGTGCACTGCTTATATGGATAAGTTGCATGATGTGCGGCGGCGTACCAAGCAGAACAGGATATCAGTTACGTGCGGCGCTTGCAGAGGCATTTGACGGTACTGCAGTGCCGGGTCTCTTAAAAAGGAAACCGGTCGTACTGCTTGATCCGGGACATGGCGGTATAGACGGCGGTGCGGAAAGCGCAGATGGTGAATGTGAAAAGAATATAAATCTGAATATATGCTTTAAAGTGCGTGACATTCTTGATAAGAATGGTGTGCGTGTCGTTATGACAAGGGAGAGTGACTGCGGGCTTTACAGTGACGGGAAAAGCAGTATAAGGGCTAAAAAGACTGAGGACCTGAGAGCGAGGCTGGATATGTCGTATAAGCTTAAGCCGGATGCTTTTGTGAGCGTGCATCTTAACAGCTATCGGGAAGACCGCAGTGTTTTTGGTGCACAGGTGTTTTACACTGCAGAGGGTGACGAAGCTGTTTGTGAAATGAGCCGCGTGCTGGCTGAAAAAATACAGGCGCTGCTCGTGTCATACATAGAAAACGGCAATACACGCACGGCTATGGCTAAGGGCGATGTGCTCTTGATGAAAGAAGCGCGCTATCCGACTGTTATAGTCGAGTGCGGCTTTCTGTCAAATGCAGAAGAAGCTGAACTGCTGCAGACAGATGAGTACCAGGATACAGTGTCACGCGCCATCACAGACGGCATACTTGGCTATCTTGGCATAGAAAAGAAGGAGTTGTCAGACATTATAAAAATTATTACTTCGTAGCTGTAGAAATGTATACTTATTTGTAAGAAAATACAGTATGCAAAACGAAAGGGTGTTTTTGAAAAAGTGATTTTTTCGGAAAATGTTTGGGTGTGGATAAGCTGTGAATAATCCACAAAACCTGTGGATAACTTTTGTGGTAAAACAATTTTGAAACGCTGAAAACCAGTAAAATCAACGTATTCAAAAAACAAAGTTTTCCACAATGCCCCGGTGGAAAACTCGTGTGGAAAACATTTATGAAGGGGCACTGTTTTTGAAAATAAGCCGTTTTTGAGATGTGGAAAAGATGTGGATAAAATTGTTGATATCTAAAAATAATTTTTTGAGGTTATGTTCTTTTAAAAAAATATGTTCGTAAAACATTAACACAATCAAAGTAAACAAAGGAATATACTTACATTAATGCTCATTACTGCACCGGAATAGTATGTATTTTGTAACAATAGAGTATGTTATCTGTTACAAAAAATATTGCCTTAGCAAATATTTTTGTAAACTCAGTAATATTAAGTATAAAAATCAGTGCCGGAGAGGCAAAAATATACTTGTAAATGTTGAAATATCGGATACTTTACGATATAACTATAATATGGGTGTATTGTATACATTTGAAGAAGTCACGCGCCGGGCGCGTGTTACTTTTCGGTTATATTTATTAGAATATTATATTATGAAAATGTATTAGCGTAATTTACGGAGAAGCTACAGTCTATGTCAAATATAACACAGGTCCTCACCGTGTTTGGTGAAAACTTTTACCTGGTAGTTGTGCTGTGCGTGGAGATACTGATCGCAGTACTCCTGTTTGGTATGACGATAACAAAAAATATGAGAAGCAGCAAAAGAAAGACCTCAGTGCGCGGCGTGGAAAGCGAGTTTCTGGAAGCGATGGACAGAAGACCTGATGAGGTCTGTCTTGTTGTGCGTATCGACGATATCATGCCTGTTTACGCGAGCGGGCATTTTAAGGATATGTTCGGCGTATCGCTTGAAGATGTACGGGGTGATATGGCTCTTTTGAACAGCAATTTTGAAAATAAGGGCAAAAGCTTTGATATATGGGAAAAATATCGTAAATGGGACGGAAAGGAAGCCTGGAACGAAGAATTCAGCCTTAAAAACGGCGAATGGGTCAGACTGCACCTTGATCCGAGAGAAAACAGCAGATACGACCTGCTTTCGTTTTACTATATAACCGAGCTTCATAAGGAAATTGAAGACTATGAGATGAGACTGAGCCAGGCTGACGAAGCGAGCCAGTCAAAGACGACGTTCCTTTCAAGGATGTCGCATGAGATAAGGACGCCTATGAACGGTATCATAGGCATGCTTTCACTTGCAGAGGGCAAGCTTGACAGTACGCACCCTGCGATGCAGTACCTCACAAAGATAGACGAGCTGTCTGCACATCTTTTGTCGCTTATAAACGACATTCTTGATATGTCAAGGATAGAAGCGGGCAAGGTAGAACTTGAGGACAAGCCGTTCAGCCTGAGAAAGCTGGGAGATAAGCTCTACGATATGTTCGCGAAAAATCTTGAGCAGAGAAATATAGAATATACTGTTGAATTTGAAGATGTGACTGTGGACTACGTTATCGGTGACGAGCTTAGAATAAGCCAGGTCATCATAAACTTCCTGTCAAATGCAGTTAAATTTACGGAAAAAGGCGAGATAAGAGTCACTTTAAGGCAGATGGCGCTTGCAGGAGGAACTGCAGATATCATGATACGAGTGCGCGATACGGGCATAGGCATGAGTCCTGAATTCATAAACCGCATATTCAGGCCGTTTGAGCAGGAAAGTATGGATACTCAGAAGAAATACGGTGGAACAGGTCTCGGCATGGCTATCAGCGATCAGATAGTAAAGCTTATGGGCGGAGAGATAGTTGTGGAAAGTATGGTAGGAAAGGGTTCCGATTTTATGGTGTTCCTGCATCTGCCTGTTTCAGAGGAAGCAGAAGAAGTTTCAGAAGAAAAAGCATCTGCTGATGAAGCTGCGGCTGAATTAGATCATGCATTTGAGGGAAAGAGCATACTCGTTGCAGAAGACAATGAACTCAATGCGGTCATAGCAGTGGAAGTACTTAAAAATATGGGTGCAAGGGTAGAGCTGGCTACGAACGGTCAGGAGGCTGTGGATCATTTTGAGCAGAATCCTGCAGGATATTATGATTTTATACTTATGGATGTTCAGATGCCTGTTATGGACGGGCGCGCTGCGGCGCGCAAGATACGCGGGCTGGACCGCGCAGATGCGGCGGATATTCCTATATTTGCGCTGTCGGCTGACGCATTCATTGAGGATGAGCGTCTTTCAAGAGAGAGCGGCATGAACAGGCATTATGCGAAGCCTGTTGATTTCAATGATCTTCAGAACAGCATAGGAGCGTTTTTACGGGAAAGGGAACGCAGGTAGGATAATAATGAAGCAGTGGGGCATAAAACAGATCATATATGCATTGATAGCAGCCATGTCTGTCACGACGTGCGGCGTGATGACGGTTCATGCGTATCGGGACGGAAATGGTTTTATACCATCAGGTATCGAGCGCGCTTTTAACGCAAATCAGGTCAGCTTTTCAGGTGACAGCGATATACATAATGACAGTGACGGTGATGAAAACGATGGTGAAAGTGAGCTTTGGGAAAAAGACAGTGATGCTGAGGATAAAACAAAGCCTCAGAGTTCTGATAATGCAGATTATCTTTTCAAAACTGACGAGGCATGGGCTGATGGCAGGACAGATCAGACTATAGTGACTGATGGCTCAACAAGTGCGGTGAGCAGTGGAGCGTCAGCCGGAGCTTCGGATGGTATATACAGTATAGTCGGTGATAAGTCTAATGCTGATATCGTAATAAGCGGCGGAAACAGTAACGTATCGTCAGACGTTGAGTATAATAGCAGCGGAAGCTCTGACAGCGGTCACGGCGGAAATCACAATAGCGATCAGAATACGCCGGCCGGACCGGATAACGGAGATCAGAACGGCAGCGGAAGCGTAGGAGCAGGCGGATCGGCTTCAGGCGGCGGAACAACGACTCCTGATACTCCGGTGACGCCGGATAAGCCTGATTATTCTGACTCAGCTAAGGATCCTGAACCGGGCGGCAGTACTTCAACAGCGGGAGATCCTATATATTCTGAGACGATCGCAAAGCCTGCCGGAAAGCCTGACGAAAACGGTGATTACGCCAGCGTAATTATAAGCAAGCCGTATGGTTTCTTTGGCGACACTCCTTTACTCTATAAAGGTCAGAATGTAACTGAAAAAATAATATTTTCATCAATGGATATGTCTGTAAGCGGTGAAAAGGATATATATCAGTTCGGTGATGATGCACTTGGTAAGTATATAAGAATAGCCGGCATATCATTTGATGGTAAAAAGAGCTGGACAACAGAGTTTCCTGTAACGATACCATCTGATATAGAGGATGGCAAGATGTTTATCAAAGTAGAATATCGAGTTTCGACTGACTCTGATAAATGGATAGAACGAAATGTCACATATGATCCTGAGCCATCCGTGCTGTATGTACTTTCAAAACAGCTTGAAAAAGAAAATGAGACGATCCGGGAGGATTCTATACTGAATGGTGACAGTACGCGCTATCCCGGGGAAGACTGTCTGATAAATCTGTATCGCTACCAGTTACAGGTGACAGGAGCAGGTTACGGTAATATCACACAGCTGTTTCCCGGATGGACTGAGAATGGAAAGCTTGTTCCGTTCTTATATAAGACAGCATCAGGGCGCCATATACTTGAGCCGGCTGATATGGCAGACCTTGATAGCGACTATGATGTAGGGCTTGAAATCAAATGGCTGAATGACGCCGGTCAGATCAGCAGTAACGGCTCAAACCTTGCATATCTGCAGACTCTGAAAAATTATAAGCCAAGTGGTATATATTCACTGCTTGATGAATGGCTTACAGGCAGTGTGGATATACCTGTATTTAAGGTGCCTGAGTATATACAGTCTGTAGATCTTGACCCTGACGCGGATATAGTTACAGAATATATAGATATACCTTCAACTGTTATCTATATAAATAACAGCAGTACAGGTCTGCGTGTCAAAAAAGGATATATAGTTGATAAAGATAATGAATATTATTCCTCCGAAGACGGGGTGCTGTGCAATAAAGAAAAGACTGAGATACTTGGCATACCTTATCAGATGACACATATCGAGGTACCTGATATAGTAACAAAAGTAAATCTGGATAAATATAACAGCATAAATACTATAACACTTAAAGCAGGATCTCTGGAAGAAATGCCGGAGATAGAATACGACAATATAAATGATTGTAAAATAATCGTTGATGAAAGCGTATTTGACAGTTTTCTCAATAAGTATTATGAGCATTTTACTGATGAGACAGGAAACAGTCTTGCAAGCTCAGCGGACCCCGGCATTTCATATCATGTATGCAATGGCATGCTGGTAAACAGTAATGGCATGGTAGTAAGAGTTACAGAATCTGCGTCATCAAATATAATGCTTACTGACAGTATGAGATCAATAGGCGCAGGGGCATTTGAAGGTCATCCGGAAATAAATGAAATAATACTTGACGCCAGTATTGTTCCGAAATTTGAAAAAGGATGTTTTGATGGTTCAGGCATAAAGACGATCTTCTGTCATACAAAGGAACAGTACGACAGTGCCATTAAACAGCTTAAAGTGCTGGGTGTGACAGGTATAGACGTAAAGCGGATCAGTTCATCAAAGGAAGGATTCTCTTATGTTGTAAAGAACGATGGACAGAAAAATAACGTTATACTTATATCAGCTCCTGACGGGATAACTGAATTTGATGGTAAAGTCACTGCCGGCGACGGCAGAGCGGTTACAGTAACTGCGATAAATGACGGTGCATTCAGCAATTCATCAGAGCTTAAATGGGTGACACTGCCGGAGAGCGTAAAAACGATCGGCAGCGGAGCGTTTAAAAACTGCAGCAAGCTGGTGGGCGTACTTATAGATTCAAAGGATACTGTAAGAATAGAAAATAAAGCGTTTGACGGATGTGATGCACTGCGTTTCATAGCTTCAAATGCCATGAACGGAAGTATAGCTGATGGATATATACCTTATGTTGAGGATAAATACGGGCCGCAGAATTTAAATTCGAAGTTCTTCTTTGCACTTCCTGAGGCTGAGGGTTACGAAGCCTTTGCAAACCAGCTGGCGGGCTCAGAACACGTTGTACAGTATACACTGGAAGATATAAACGGAGGCAGATCTAAGGTGTTGTACGCTTCAAATGAAGAGAGGACTCCTTTCGTTGCCTTACGTGCTGAAAAGGAACTGCCCGATGAGGTCGCGCTTCCTGAAAGTACTATAGAAATATACTACTGTGCGTTTGCCGATTCGGTGGCCGCTTCAGGAAATGGAAAATTTACGATAGCAAATTTTACAAATGAAAATATATGGTCTGTAGGATCGGGAGCATTCAAGAATTCAGAGCTTGCAGGAAATATTATCGTAAGCAGCGAATCTACAGGCAGGGATATTATAATAGGCGCTGAGGCGTTTTCAGGCTGCAATATTACAGGCATAGATGTAGAAGGCAGGCTCATTTCTCTTGGTGAAAGCGTTTTCTATGGATGTAAATACCTCAAAAAAGCTTCATTTGATGATATGACTAAATCGCAATACGAAAGATCGTTCTTTTATCCGGGTGCTTTTACAGGCTGTGATAATATTACAGATCTTACATTTAACTGTATACCGAATATATCCGTATGGGACACATTGCCGTTCCAGTTTAATTATGAATGGAGCGAAAAGGAAGAGGCTGAGCGCATAAAGATAACTGTACCTGAGGGAACAGAAGAAACGCTTGTAAATGACTGGAGATATTCATTTGCAGGATATTCGGGAGCAATGTCCGATAATGCGTACCTGCAGATGCGTGATGATATAAAGTGGCAGAACTTTAATTGGGATACATTTGAGTATCCATCTGAGAAAACTGTAGATGAGATGATTTTCGATAAGCTCCTTAATGCTGAAAACAGAGTAAGGACTATGATAGGTGCAGAAACAGTTGATGAGCCTACAGATCTCTACCAGTATCATGTCGATGTGGATGGCTATATAACGCTTACGGGAGTTCCGTCTTACGTTACGGATGTTAAGCTTTCGTGTGTCACCATGGATATGCCGGAGGGATGGTACATAGATCATATAGCTGCCGGAGCGTTCTCAAAATGCAAAGATCTGGAAAGCGTCACTGTTCCGGAAGCGCTTACCGGGATAGAGAGCGGGGCGTTTAAAGGCGTTGAAAGCGATAGTCTGACGCTTAAGCTTGAAGGTGACATAGTAGGAGAATCAGTGCCTGAGCTTCAGATCACAGACGGTGAGCCGTTTGATTTCGGTATCGATCCCGAAAAGCTCAGTATAGAAGTCCCTGAGGGCTATGTAAGCAACTACATAACATACTGGACATTCCCGATGGCGGGCTATACGAGTCTTTCGGATATCTTCTACAGATTCTATGACGAGATAGAAGAAGAGATGAATGCCGATGGCGCGAAAGAAGCATCTTACGAAGAGATATACACTGCGGTGTATAAAAGGATGGCAGAAACGCTGATGCCGGCTGAAAACAAGCTCAGGAAGATGTTTGGCCTGGATGAGATCACCGACTACAAAGAACTGATATGCCTTCAGGGCTATGAAGTAACAGACCTGATCAATGAAGCCAGAAGCAAAGATGCAGGCGACGATCAGGAGAACGAAGAAGATATCAATGACGAGAACGGCAGCAATGCAGGAATGAATGAAGACACGCCGGACGCTGACAATAACAGCAGCGCATCCGGCTCAGCAGACGCAGCCGCGCCTGACGATACTTTCGGAAGTGATAACGGTACGGATATGGATCCGGGATATCTTATAGAGCCTGACGGCTCTGACACGGAAGCAGAAAAAGAGACCGGCGAAAGCGGCGGTGACGGCGCAGATGACGACAAAAATTACAGCGCATCTGACAACGGTGGTCAGCTCGCGAATGAAGAAAAACATACAGATACAGACAGTGAACACGGTGAAGACCGAAAACAGGAGAATGCTGAATGATACTTGAACAGTCAAAACAGATAATCGAAGAAGTAAACAAGGCATTTATAGGGAAAAATGACATCATAGAAAAGGTGCTTATGACTATATACGCCGGCGGGCATATCCTTCTGGAGGACTGCCCGGGAGTCGGCAAAACTACTCTTGCCATGGCGTTTTCAAAGGTGCTCGGTCTGAGCAGCAAGCGTGTACAGTTTACGCCTGATACACTGCCTTCGGATATAACAGGATTTACGATGTTCAACCGTGAAACTAATAAGTTTGAATATCGTGAAGGCGCAGCTGACTGCCAGCTCCTGCTCGCGGATGAGATAAACAGAACATCACCTAAAACACAGTCAGCTCTTCTGGAAATAATGGAAGAAGGTACCATAACTATAGACAGCGAGACTCATATGCTGCCTGCGCCGTTCATATGCATAGCGACTCAGAACCCTCTGGGTTCAGCAGGTACACAGCCGCTTCCGGAATCACAGCTTGACAGGTTTATGGTAAGCCTTTCCATAGGATATCCTACTCTGGAAAATCAGATGAAGATCATAAGAGCTCAGCGATACAGCAATCCGCTACTTGACCTTAAGGCGGTCACAGATCCTCACAATATAATTGAAGTACAGAACTATCTTACATCTGTAAAGATAGCCGATCCCGTGCTGAGCTATGCTATAAGTCTGTGCGAGGAGTCGAGAAGACACTCTATGGTGGATCTCGGTATATCCCCAAGAGGAGTAGCTGCGCTTGTCAGGATGTCAAAGGCTGATGCAGTACTTAAAGAGAGAAATTATGTGATCCCGGAAGATGTACAGAACGTATTCTGCGATGTATGCGCTCACCGACTCGTTCTCCGTCCGCAGGCCAGAGTAGAAGGAATAGACGCAAGAGAGATCCTTACGGATATAATGGATACAGTAAAGCCGCCTGCTGCGTCTGAGAGGTAAGGAAGCATGTGGAGAAATAGGCTTGTCTGGATATCCCTTATGGTAATAATGGCAGGACTTCTGTTTTATTCGAGCGAAGAATTTTTATTATATATTATAGTGCTGATGGCGATAGCAGCGGTCACAGCCGCTGTACTTTTAAGCCTGGACGCGCGCAGGATGAGGATATCCTACAGTGTAAGAGCAGGTATAGAAGAAGGCAGCAGCCTGCAGCTGGTGATAAGGATACAGACCGGCCGTGTCACAGCCGCTCGCAGCGTTTTGGCCGAATTTGAGATAAAGAACCGTATGTTTGACACGTATGAGAAAAAACATTTTCTGATGGAGCTTTCTGACAGTGATAATACATTTAGAGTGCCGTTTCAGGCCGAGCATTGCGGCGAGATGACGTTTAAATGTGTATCAGCGAAGGCGTATGACATTTTCAGCCTTTTCGGCTCGCATATAAAGACGGGAATGGCTGCAAGCTGCATTATATATCCGCGAAAGCTTAATTTAAATATTGAAATGGAAAGATCGTCTATGGGCTCTGTGCGCGACAGTGTCATGATGCAGAACAGAAAGGGACATGATCTCAGCGAGATGTCAGATCTCAGAAATTATAACGAGGGCGATGATATAAGATCTATAAACTGGAAGCTGTCAAGCAAGATGGACGAACTCATAGTCCGCCAGCCAAGCGACCCGACAAGATATAATGTGGCCCTTATGCCGGATATAGGTTTCAGGGGCGATGACAGAAACATTTCGTACAATGATCTCAATACTGCTGTCGCGCTGGGCGCGGCGCTTTGTGAGCAGTTTATTAAGAACAGCACGGCATTCTGCCTGATGATCCCGACAGGACACGGACTTGAGATAAGCGAGATACGCGACAACAGCGATCTGCAGAGAGTCATGAGACAGTGGCTGCAGATAAAGATACAGAGCCGCATAGGAACAGGCATGAAGTATTTCATGATGGAAAATCTGGCTGAAAGCTTTACAAGACTTATAGTTATATCTGCAGGACGCGTGATGCCGGATCTCAGCGGCGCCGATTCTACTATGAGCGTCATGGTCATAAACGCTACAGATGAAACAGACGTGCTTACGACAGGCACTGACGGAAACTGTGAGACTGTCGAGTTCCCTTCAAAGGCAGATCCTGAAAATATATATCATATAATATGCTGATGATCTGTATCTTTAAAGATCATGGATAAATTACGGCGCGAGCCTTGTAACGAATAAATATCTGCACGGAGCCGCCCTCGCGGGCGGTAAAAAGCAGCGGAAATGAGTAATTATATAATGAACATGAATATTTACAGCGAAGATCATTCCAATCAGAGGATCGTGTCTGACGGAAAAGAAAAATCGTATAAAAATTTTATATGTAACATCTGCACAGCACTCCTTCTGATAGCCGGAGCTTCTGTCGCTGCAATGTATTCATGGTCTGACGGCATAAGTATAACTTTTATGCCGGTCCTGACGGTGATCATAACTATGGCGTGCTGCGTATCAGCTCAGATCCTGAAGAGCGGAGGCAGAAGAACAGTTTCCGTGGCGCTGAATATCGTTCCGGCTGTGTTCGTGCTTATCGTGACAGGCTTCAGAGGATATCTGACAGGATGTATGGCGTGGATAAATATTATCCTGCAGCATCTTAATGACGCAAACAACGGATCCTTTGTCCTTTTTAAAGTGAATGCAGACGCAAGCGAAGTATTCAGCTTTGAGCTTCTGCTGATGCTTCTGATATGCGAGGGCGCGTGGCATCTTGTTTTTGGAAAAAAAAATACTGCCTATATATGGATTCTGTCTTTTGTGGATAGTAATTCCTATCATTGGCGGATATTTTCATTCCGGATCTGCGGCCTGCCTGGCAGCCGCACTTATACTGACATTTTTGTCAGGAGTTAAAACGTATGTACTGAAACGTGATATTATCTGGGGTACGTGCATAGTAGCGGCCGTGGGCGCATGTTCTTTTGTTACGTCTGACGGGATATCGGCGCTTGTGGATGAACTGCGAAATCAAACGACTGAAACTGTTTATGAGATGCGCTACGGAAGTAACTATATGGCAGGCGGTGACTTGCGTGAGGCAGCTAAGCTGCATGAAAGCAACGACAGGATGTTCACGCTTCAGAGCAAGCAGGAAAAAAATATATATCTGAGAGCGTTTGCAGCAGGAAATTACGAAAACGGACTCTGGTCAGAGCTGCCTAACTCAGCGTACAGCGGAACGAACGCGGGGATCATGGAATGGTTGTCGGATAATGATTTTGACCCTATGACGCAGACGGCGGATTACTACAAGCTGTCAGAAAAAAGCGCTGTGCCCGAAAAAAATCGCATAAGCCTGAATATAATAGATGCAGGGCGTGAAGACCTGTATGTTCCGGCATCGCTCGATAAGATCTACAGGATAAGATACGGTCATGATCATGATTCGCGCCTTGTAAGCCGGGGTCTTGTCGGAGCCAGGATATATTCTTATGATGAGATATCAGGGACGCGTCCGTCTGAGCTTACTGTGCAGGATGCGTGGGTAAGTTCGCCTGAAAACGATAAGCAGCGCAGATACAGCGAGGCTGAAGCTGTTTACAGGCAGTTTGTTTACGACAATTACACCTCGATAAACAGGAATATATATGAACTGGTCAACCGTATGTTCTGGGAGAAGTATGATGAAGAGAGCAACGGAATATACAGCGCAGTGTGCAGAGTAAGGGATGTACTTGAAAATACTGCTGTGTATACGGAAAAACCTGATGCGGCGCCTGACGACAAGGATGCGCTTATGTGGTTCCTTAGTGAGGATCATACCGGAAATGCAGTAATGTACGCTTCAGCGGCTGTAGAAGCGCTCAGAGCGCGCGGTATACCGGCAAGGTATGCAGAGGGATATTATATAAGCTCTGAGGATATAGCTGCGGGAGAATACGGAACTGTAAATGTCACAGGTAAGAACATGCATGCCTGGGCGGAGGTATATTTTGACGGTGTAGGCTGGATGCCTGTTGATGCAACTCCGGGATATTACTACAATGTGACGTCGCTTCAGGAAATGGTAAGCGCGCCTGACACTGTACGCCGGACGGCCGCTGTAGAAGACGATCAGTCGCAGTCTCAGGATATAACCGACAGCGGCACAGACAGTCTGCAGGAAAAAAAGGATAAAATAAAAAGGATAGAAAACGCAGCCGTCCTCACGGCCGGAGCGGCAGCTGTCATCATAGTTATGATCGCAGCGATACTGTGCCTGCTTGAGCTGGCGAGAGTCGTGCTCATCATACATATGAGAAGGCGTTTCAGGACTGATTCCGATGAAAAACGCGTGCGCGAGCTTGAGAGGAGTATATTCAGGATACTTGAGCTGCGCGGCGTAGAGGCGCGTCTCGGGTGGAAGACTGATGATATAGACAGGCAGGTATCTGAAAAATGTAGCAGCGTAAGACGGGGAGAGTATACGCGTGTGTGCACTATACTTGAAAAAGCTGTTTATGGCGGGATCGCGCTTGAACAGTATGAAGAACGTACATTGGTCACGTTCATGCAGAAGATATCAGAGCCTGAAAAATCCGCCAAATGGACGACGCGTATGAGGATACGTTACATGGGCATTATTTAAAATACAAAAAAAGTATTGATATTAGATGACAAAATAATTAGACTGTAATTTGCTTCAGGACTGCCGCGCGGCAGCCGGCGTAACGGCCGGTATTCAGCGCGGCAGTTCATTATGCTTCAAGAGTATTTTAAAATAGCGGCGCGCCGCGCGCCGTACAGCCCGGTCGGACCGGAGAAAGGGGATGAAAACAGATGTTTCAACGAATAAATGCATTTATAGAAAAATGGATGGCTTTCGTTACGCCTACATGCCTTGTACTTGGCGTATGCTTTCCGGATATTGCCGGTCACGGCGTTCCGTTCGTGCCGTATGTTTTTGCGCTTATGACGTTTACAGGATCATTGAAATCAACGTTTGCGGACGTGTTTCATGTATTTCGTCACCCTAAACCGCTTGTTGTGACGCTTGTTATAATACATATCGTAATGCCGTTGGCGGCATGCATCGTCGGGCATTTATTCTTCAGAGACGATCCGGACCTTATTGCGGGGATGGTGCTTGAGTTCTGTGTGCCTACGGCAGTCGTAGCGCTTATGTGGGTCTCAATATACGGAGGAAACAGCCCTCTTTCGCTGTCACTTGTCGTTACAGATACGATAATGGCGCCGTTTATCATCCCTGCAGCGCTGCATATTTTCATAGGCTCGAAGGTGGAAATGGACACCGCGCAGATGATGAAGGAGCTTGTATTTATGATAGCGATCCCGGCGCTCGCCGCCATGTGCCTTAATAAGATAAGTCACGACCGTGTGAAGGAAACGTGGCCGTCAAAGCTTGCGCTCATTTCCAAGATCGCACTTATGTTTGTAGTAACATCAAATGCATCAAAGGTCGCACCGTACGTGCGCGATATGAATATGCAGCGCTTCTGGACGGCAGTTGCGATACTCGTACTTGCCGCGAGCGGTTACGCAGTCGGATGGCTCGCCGCGCGCATCATGAAAAAAGACCGAGAGATGACAGTTTCAATGATATACGGCGCAGGCATGAGGAATATAAGCGCCGGAGCAGTCATAGCCGCAGCGTACTTCCCCGGCGAAGTCATGTTCCCGGTGATCATAGGCACGCTTTTCCAGCAGGTACTGGCCGCATGCTACGGTAAGATCATTGAGAAGCGGCTTGGCGCATAATAATACAGAGCAGGGAGCGAGGTGAAACCATGGCATACAGTGAGCTGATCAAAAATTTTAATAAGGTCCGTGATTACATGCGGGATTTTTATATCTATGGTTTCAAGAGCCGCGAGGATCACACGAAGAAAAGTGTCAGATCTTATGACGATGAGAAACGTCGAATAGAGAGCTGGCTTGGTGATTACATGAAGTTTCATCAGACTCCTGATGGAAAGAATGTATTTTTATCAATAGACAGCAGGGTAACCAGACATAATCCGCTCTATAAGGCATGGAAGACGAAGAGCTTTACGGATGGAGATATTACCCTTCATTTTATCGTGATGGATATTCTTTCTGACGGGCAGGAAATGTCACTTGTGGATATAGCGTCTCGTGTGGACGAATATCTGGCTGTTTTTGATAATGCAAGAGTATTTGATGCCTCTACGATCAGAAAAAAGCTTAACGAATACGTAAAAGAAGGATTGCTTGAAAGAAGGAAGAACGGTAAAACAATGTTATATCGTCGTACAGAAGAGCTTGAAATGCCAAGTATGGATGTATTGGATTTCTTTTCAGAAACTGTACCATGCGGTGTGATCGGATCGTTTCTGAAAGATAAAACAAATGACAGAGCTGAGCATTTTGCGTTCAAACATCATTACATAACCGGGGCAATGGATAGTGAAGTTTTGTGTACGATACTGGAAGCGATCCATGAAAAAAGAAATGTAACGGTTGAAATTATCAATCGTAAGAAAGATCGTATTACGGAAGCTAATGTTGTTCCGCTTCGAGTGATGATCAGTGTACAGGGTGGAAGACAATATATGATGGCATATGTCCCATCTTTTAAGCGGATAACATCATATCGCCTTGATAATATCGTCACTGTTAAAAAAGGTGAGACCGCAGATCGCTTTGACGAGCTAAGAGATAAATTGAATGGGATGCAGCAGCACATGTGGGGAGTCGCTACAGACAGCCGATCGGGAAAGCGTATGGAACATATTGAATTTACAGTTCAGTATGATGATGGGGAACAGCATATACCAAGGCGGCTGGAGCGGGAGAAAAGAATCGGACAGGTAGAATACATCGATGAGCATACATGTAGATTTTCTGCCGATGTTTACGATGCAAGCGAATTGATACCATGGATACGTACATTTATATGCCGGATCACAGATATTTCGATCTCAAATAAAGCCTTGGAAATACAGTTTAAAGAAGACTTGAAGACGATGTATAAGATGTATGGATTAGAAGGGAAAAATGATCATGCTGTTTCATGAGATCTACAGTACATATTTTCAAACCGTTGCGAAGATCCTGGCAGAAGCGATAGAGCATCCGCTCACAGCTGGAGAAATCAATTCGATCATTCAAGAGCATGCGTTTGAAGAAAGCGCATTGAATATTACAGAGTCTTTGGGAATGTCGCATTGGCAGTTATTGAAAGAAGACGGAACAACTATTCTTGGCAATAAGCCTACTATGCCGCTTACAATTTTGCAGAAGCGCTGGATCAACGCGATTGCATTAGATCCAAGAATACGTTTATTTACAGATCAGCCGGTCGTATTTTCAGATGTTGAACCGTTGTTTCTTCCGGAAGATATTTATGTCTTTGATAAGTATTCAGATGGTGACCCGTATGATGATGCAGGATATATAAGGAATTTCTGTTTGATACTGGATGCAATCAAACATCAGTATCCTATTCAGATCAGCGTAAAAAATCGGCGCGGAAAACGAGTGACGACCAGGACTATTCCGGAATATCTGGAATATTCAGAGAAGGATGATAAATTCCGCTTGATAGGCACGGGAAGCAAGCTTGGAAATACGATCAATCTTGGCAGGATCATTTCCTGTGAAAAGTGTGGGGATCAACAAAGCTGTAATGTCGGAAAAAGAAACCTGCCACAGCCGCGCAAGGTGATATTTGAACTAGTCGATGATCGAAATGCTTTGGAACGTGTCCTGATGCACTTCGCACACTTTGAAAAGCAAGTCGAGAAAATAGATGATCGCAAATATCAGGTGATATTACACTATTATAAAGAGGATGAAACGGAGATATTGATTCGCATTCTTTCATTTGGACCAATGATCCGTGTTGTAAGACCTACGGCATTCATTAATTTAATAAAGGGCAGGTTGTCAGATCAAAAAAGTTGCGGACTGTAAAAGTTCGCAACTTTTTTTCCATGATAAAAAGGATAAGAAGAGATAAGCTTAGATCATAGCAAAGCACG
>CAKQOE010000015.1 GCA_934255545.1 uncultured Clostridia bacterium
TGGCTATATGGCTGCCCGGAAAGCCTCAAAAAAAGTTATAAATTTTTTTGTCGTGGGCTTGACATACGGGTGCCTCAGGCTATGCAGATGTAATTCTTTAGAGAAGCCGTTAGCGTCTCTGAACTTTCTAAACTCATCGCTTATTGTGTCCGGATGCATTACTGCACCTGTATCGTTTGTAAATATAAATCCGGTATCGGTCCATGCGCTGCCTAATTTTAAACGCTGCTGCTTCTGATTTAGTCGTTGCTCTTTAAGCGCGGCGATAACTTGCGGAGATACTTTTATATAACGCTCTGAGCTGCGGTTTTTAGTCTGATTCACATGCACGCCCATATCGGGAGAATATGAAATGGTCTTGTTTATGTTTATCAATCCATTTTCAAAATCAACATCGGGCCATTTTAAGCCTATAAGCTCACCCCTGCGCATTCCTGTATATATCAATACCGTTATCGCAGTCCGGAATCTTACCGGCTCAAGTGCGAGCAGATCAAGCAGGCGGCGAGCTTCTTCATCATCTAACGAATAAGCCTCTGTGCTCTGTACGTCGCTTCTGCGCTGCCTCTTACGCATGGCAACATTGAACGGTATCAGCTCCAACTCGACCGCCCACGACAATATCATTGAAATTATAGCTTGATAGCCTTTTACCGTGCCTTTGTTGCGCTGCTTCATAGTCTTAACAACTTTGAATATGTTTAAGAGCTTGCAGCCGAGCGCGTCAGCGATTTTTGTAGCCTCTTCATGCGTCAGCTTGTCACCGTTATAAATCTTTGTCAGAGTGTATTCTGAAACGCCTGCACGCTGTGCAAGCTCTTTTTTACGTATGCCGAGCTTCTTCAAATGCTGCTTCATGTCGATGGTACAAACATATGACGAGATCTCGAACGGCTTTTCTAAATCAGCGTAGAACTTGCGCAGATGCGCATATTTCAGCTGATCTATGTATATATGACCTATGCCGGCGTTTATAACTTCAAGCCGATGCGGTATATTCTTGTATGTGGTCGCTCTGAATGTGCGCTGCGCGTAATCCTCATCCCAACGAGCAGCGCATTCAGAAAACTTTATATGACCGCTCATTACAAGGCCCTTTTTAACTTCCTCTTCAAACAGGGCCGCACGCCTATTTGCTTCTTTTTCTGCAGCCTTTGCCGTGTATGGTCTGCCTGTATCAGGATTCAGTGCAGGCGGCTTCCATGTCCTTGTATGTTCTATCTGCTTCCCGTTTGCGTCATATCCGGCGTAGCAGCGGAACAAATAAGATTTACCGCGTTTTATTACTGTTGCCATGTTATTCACCCAACTTTAACCATGTTATTCCCGTACTCGTTGCATTCTGTACTGTGTCGTATAGTTTTTGAAATATGCCAATGATTTTTTTTTCTATTTCATCCAAATTCATTGAATCAATAAAGAAATTTTTATGATAAAGATCTTCAATTACTTCTTCAACCTCTTCAAAATCAAATTCTAAATAAGCAATGTCGGCGAGGTTGTCACTAAAGAACAGATCCTGAAGCATTTCATCAACTTCAAATCGGTGTTCTGACTTTACAAATTCTAACGCTTGCATTATAGAACTCTCTCTAAAAAACATAGCAGCTGCTTGCGAGTTGTCACTGTAACAATATTTACGCACAGTATTAAACCAATTTAAGGACTTTTCAAACCATTCCCCTCGCTCTTCCTTGCTTGCAGTATAAAGTAATTCAGATATAAATGGTACTCCATACGAGTAAGCACCATGGGTTGCAAAAGATGGCACTTGAACCATGCTATAATTTGCTATATTAAAACAATTAATTTTTCTTAATTCTTCTAAACAATCCCGTGTATATCGTTCAAATAATTCAGCGTCAGACTTTGTATTAATAGGGTTCACAAATTCCCCTGATCTGACATTGAAATAACTCTGTATAATGTGCTGTAATTCATGATCTAAATATTCGGCAAGCTTAAAATATTCTTTTAGTGTTAAATCCTCCGCGATGTCCTCTATATCATAGAGCTGAAGCAGCCACGGAAGCACCATATCATACAACACGAGCTGACGCGCTGAAATGCTTCTTTCATGTTCGTTCATAGCTGCAAACGGTTCTGCGTAAAGTTTTTTATTGTAGGCCTCGGCATCCTCTTCAGTTTTAAAATCATCCTCACCCAATAAATACTCCATACGAACACCGAATAACTTTGCAAATGCCCGTGCATTATCCGTTGTTAATTTTCTTTGTCCATTACATATACAGGCTATATTTGCAGATGAAAAACCAGTCACTCTTGCAAACTCTGCCTGATTCTTAAAATTTTCATAAATGCAAGTTCTCACTCTTTCCCCTGTCTTTTTGTTAACATCTGATTCACTTTTCATATAATTCACCTCTAAAACTTCATAAAATGCGTAAAAAAATCGTTTAATCAATGGAAAAATATTGAAATACTAACCGAAAAATATTTTAACAGTAAGTAGCGTTTTTGTTTACAATGTGTTAGCATTTATATATAGAGTTTAAACCCTACACGTCAAGAAGTCAATGTAAACGCTAATGTTAAGAAAAAAAGGAGAAAAACATGGCATTAAAAAACGCAGATATAAGGGAATTTATAACAAAATCAAAGTTAAAACGTTATCAGGTCGCAGAGCTTTTAGGTATGACACGCAACGACTTTGGCGTGTCTCTCCGTTATGAATACACTGAAGAGGAAAAAGAACGCATAAAACAGCTTATAAGAGATAACACAGAAAGAATATTAAACTCCCCACCAAAGAACGCTGATATACGCGAAGCTATAGAAAACGCAGGCCTTAAATATTACGAAGTAGCCGACCTATTACATATAAGAGATGTCACGCTCTCGAACTGGCTTGCTCAGGATCTCCCGGAAAAGAAAAAAGCCCATATTTTACAGGTCATAAGAGAAAACAGCGTGCCCGAATCCGCATAATGAACATAATGAGCATAATGAACGCAGCGTTAAAGTAGATAAATGTTGTAATTTCAATGTTTTACATTAAATTACATCAAAAAAAACACGTTCAAAATGCTAAGAATTGCTAAGGTTTACCCCACGCGCGCGTGCGCGCGCGTAGAAAACAAAAAACGTCAACGCTGACGGGTCTAATGTTTTTAAACGTCCGCACGCTGCGCGGGGTAATATCAGGAGGAGAAACGACAATGGAAAATACTAAAAACATGGACAATATAACAATACTGCCGCACATGGTCACGCTAAAAGAAGCCGCATCGCTCACCGGGCTATCATATGAGTTCCTACGCAGATCATGTATTAATGGCAGTCTACGCCATATAAAAAACGGAAACCGCTATTTAATATCAGAGGACGCATTGACGGAATTTCTGAGCGGCTCAAGTAACGACTCATTTAACCGCCCATCTTAAACAGAACACAGAACACGATCATAGATTATAAACGGCGCGTGCCTCTTCATCACGGGAGCACCAGCCGTTTTAGACTTGATTAAACCGTTTATTTTTAGATTCACGTATCGGAGACCATGGACAGAAGAAGCAGCAGAAACACCGCATATAAGAAAATAATACAGGCAGGTAATACACGCGAGATAACCAAGACCGTTTACAAAGGCTACACTCCAATCAGTAGCAAACGAAATGCAAAGGCCATGCCGTCACCGGCATGGATAAAAAAACATAACGCCCGTATACGAGCTAAAAAAGTCCGGGTCATAGTGAATAATAACTTCACTGCAGGAAATTATTTTTTAACGCTCACATACAGCGGAGACCGACCGACACAGGAACGCAGCGAAAGAGCATTAAAAACGTTCTTTCAATGGATAAGGCGCAGACGTAAAAAGCAAGACGCAGAATTTAAATATATCATGTCCACAGAGGGCAGCGAAGCACCGAACAAACGGCGCATACATCATCATATCATAATAAACAACGCCGGAGATATAGACGAGCTTATAAGATACTGGACAAAAAACAACGGCATTACTAAGTATACACCTATATACAGCGCAGACCTTGCGGAGCTTTCGGAGTACATAGCAAAGACTGCAGGCGAGTATTTACCGCATAATAATGAACAATGCAGCCGTATTCGCCACAGCCGTAATTTAATAATACCGCTTGAAGAGGTCGAAGAAATAAGCATAAAAGAACTCATTGAAGAGGCATCGCCGACAGGAAGCAAAGAGCCGAGACCGACACCCGGTTATTACATTCCTAAAGATAGCATAATACGCACGGTAAACCCGATAACTGGCGCATATGCCATTTATTACAGAGAATTAAAGCTACAGCACTACAACACATATAAGCCACACAGAAAACGGAGACACAGCGTATTTAGGCCATACCACGAACCATACTGCATGATAAACGCCGAGGGAGTACAAGAAATGTTTTTAAATACAAAAGATGCTCCCACAGCAGCAGCGCAAAAGGGAGCATCTAAGACAATCATGGATCATTGAATTGTTGCAGATAAATTATAGCCTATTCATGTTGAAATGTCAAAGCATTAAAACGGCCGCACAGCTGGGCCGGAAAGGAACAAAAGACAATGAACGCATTAGAAACATTCAGCAACAGAGAATTTGGAGAAATAAGAACCGTAACAATAAACGGTGAACCATGGTTTATAGCTAAAGATGTGGCCGCTGCATTAGGCTATAAAAAATTAGATGCTATGTATAGAATCATTGATGAAGAGGATAAACGGGAAATAAACCCACAATCCGTTGTAAATACTGGATTCCCCCAAAACAGGGGAAACGCCCCCATTAATCCGAACATTAAAAGAATGACACTGCTAAACGAAAGCGGCATGTATGAAGCCGTATTTAATAGCTCTTTGCCTACAGCAAAGCAGTTTAAAAAATGGGTAACATCCGAAGTTCTGCCCTCTATCAGAAAGAATGGCGGCTATATATACGGACAAGAAACATTAACAGACGATGAACTTATAATACGCGCCCTACAGGTAGCCAATAATAAAATAGGGACGCGTAACGCCGTAATTGAGCAGCAGACGCATAAAATAAAAGAGCTTGAACAAAAGGCGGCTTATGCTGAGGCTATCGCTGCAAGCGATACATCAATACTCGTAAGAGAATTCGCACACATACTCAGACAAAACGGCATTAACACGGGTGAAAAACGGCTTTTTAAATGGTTTCGTGATAAAGGCTATATATACAGGAATTCTACAGAGCCAACGCAAAGGGCGTTAGATCTTGAATTGTTTGAAGTACAACAGTATACAATCAAGACCGGGAAAGGCGAAAAGGTAACGAGAACAACACGCGTAACAGGTAAAGGGCAGGTCTATTTTACTGATAAGCTCTTGAACTCAAAGGGCGCACATACTGACAAGGTGGTAACGTTGCATGTCTGATATAAATATATTAGAACAGCATCGGGAACACTGGTACAAACTGCAAAAGCTCAGAGAAAACATTGAAGAGCTGCGCGAACGCGTTACACAGCCGTGCCGCTCACTTCTCAGGCATGGCGGCAGCTCCCGCAGGGAAACGGACAACATAGGCGATATGTTAAGCGTTATCGAGCAGACAGAAAATAAATATTATGATCTATACAACCAATATATATGCGAACGTCAGAAGATAGAAAACATACTGGACAATGTTCCGGAAATACGGGAACGGATAATATTACGATACCGCTATTATAACGGCGGCATGCAGTGGAAAGAGATCATTAAAAAATTCGGCATAAGCAGAAGCACGGCGCAAGGAATACAGCAAGAAGCATTGAAACACTTTGAAGAGGCTGCAGCGGAGCAAAGCCATATTGAAGAGGCACAAAGCACATAAAACAAATAATTATTGTAAATATCAGTTCGCTACATGAAGTAAAACGCATACATAACATGCGGCTATATCCGTATTGCTAAGGTCAACAAAATAGTGTATTCCAACGTTTACATGGATTCAAAACAGAAAATATCAAATAGTATCTGCGCCTGCGGCTGTTACGCTGCGTTTATGACCTACGTGCCGCGCAAGTTACCGGCAAATTATCAGCAAGTTAAAACCACATCCGGTAGCCTCTTTAGTACGTGGCAAATAAAAATCATTTATGAGCGAACAAATATATTGAATATACCATAAGGGGTATGTTATAATAATATGTCCGAAAGGACAAGACAACGACATATAGAGAGCCGAGCGGCTACCCTCTTTGAGAGGGGGTGATACATATGACGACGTTTGAAACGATCATGGTTATTTTAACCGTTATAAATATCGTAGTAGACATAATCAATAGTATCATAAAAAAATAGCCGCCCACACGCCAAAAGTAGCAGCTATTTTTTATAAATACTGATAACCGAGTAGCCGTCAGGCTCTCCGTTGTTGTCTAAATTATAACACAATAAGAAAAACCACGCAACAGCAGAAAATATATAAAAAAGGCAGAGAAAAACACAAAAGATATGAAAACACAGATAACAGCAGAAAAAGCAGACATAAAAAGGGCCTGCGAGAAAACAAGCTATGAAATACGCCGCCGTTGGAACAAGGCAAACTATACGCATATGTCATTTGACATAAAAAAAGAGGATGCAGAACGCTTCAGGGCGAAATGTAAAGCCGAGGGAGTAGCACAGGCCGCTATACTCAAAGAAGCCATATATAAATTTTTAGACGAAGAAAGCCGGGAACAGTAATGCCCCGGCTTTTATTATGCGCTTTTCTCTGCCCTCTTCAGTGCTGCCGCTTCTGATCTGCGGCGCATATAATCAGTTATGATCCATTCTCTGCGTTCTCTTCCCGTTCTACCTTTTCAAGTGTAGCCGTTTTAATATACTGAGACTTTGACACGCCAGCAGATGCGGCGGCCCTTTCTACCCTTGCAGCCTCTTCTTTCGTAAATACTGCGGCAAGCTGTTTATATTTCTCTTTGTGATATTTTTTATCATATGCCGTTTTATCAAAAGTTTTTTCAATCTTTGGCAAATCGTCACCCCCTTTATATATCTAAGATATTAGCACGTCTTGAACTTTTTTTCAATAATCTACAAAATAATATTGACACGTCTATAACGTGCGATTATTATATAAGCATTACAACGTTATAGACGTTTTAAAAACGTTAAATTTAAAAGGAGCACAAGCAATGAAACAATACCGTTTAGAATTTAAGAATATTTATTATTCGGGTGTATGCTGCTACAGATACGACAATGCAAAAGAAGCTATATCCGAAGCAGAAGAAATTGCAGAGATAGAAACAGTAACAAGCGTAACTTTGCTGAAGAGGAAACAGAACGGCAGATTTGGCGTTATAAAACGCTTTAAGTAAGTAGGAACCCACGAACGCATAAAAAATACGTTAAAAACGAAATTAGATACCTTGTACGGCATAAAGAAAGGAGCTGAACTATGACACATTTAAAAAACATCTTTATAGGCTGCATATTGATTGCCGCCTGCTGCATTACTGAATGTCCTGTATGCGGGCATTTCATATGCACATGCTAATTATCACTGAAGAGGAAACAGAAAGGCCAAGACAATGAAAGTAAATAAAATACCTGAAGACGAGACAATAAACAAGGCAAAAGCTGACGAGCTTTTCAAAGAACACGCCATATTATTCGGAACACGTGACGCAGTTCCAGAAAGTATCGTTATTCGACTATTCGGAGGGAAAAGCGCAGCAAGTGTTAAATCTAATTATAAAAATGCAGGTAAATTTTGGAACACATATTTTTATGATGGCGATTATGAATCAACGTATATTACCGAATTAGGGTTTTACGCAGCGTGTACTTTTCACAACGCACGCGCAACAGGGTGTAAAATAGATCCAACCGGTTTATTAGATTGATATTATAAAACCATTATGAATACGCAAAGTACGAAAGCGCACATGTGTGCGGATTTATGTATAACTATTCGGACAAATCGGACACCATAAAAATATTATAATAAAAGCAAAAAAGCGGCCATACTGAAGAGGTCAAAGCGTTGGTTCTCTTCACTGTGCTGCTTTTTAATTTTGTCCGTTATTTGTCCGTTAAAAATACAAAAAAGTATAAAAAAGAACAAGAAAACATAAAGAAATACAAAAATGCATATTCTCATAAACGTTGAAATATCAATAAAAACGCAGAAATAATAAAAAATAAAAGAAACATTAGTTCAAACTACGAATGCGAAGGTCGCAGGTTCGAATCCTGCATGGCGCGCCAAAGAAATGTTGAAAAACCAACGGTTTGAGAGATTCTTACCGTTGGTTTTTTCTTTGCTTTTTACTCGATTTAACGACTTGGTTTCAGATGCTTTAATAATTATGTGCGATTGATTGAACTGCTGATACCATGCGTTCAGGTGATATTGCAACGTAATATTCAGCTGTTATAGAAATGTCTGATGTGAATATCATAGTTGACATAATAAACAGTATCTTAAAAAAATAACCGCTCCAGGCCAAAGGATAGCGGTTATTTTATCGAATAACTAAACCCGGCAGCCGTCAGGCTCTCCGTTGTTGTCTTAATTATAGCATGATACAGGGGAACAGGAAATGAAAGAAAATGAAGAAAAAAGTGCGTGTACAGACTATGAAATATCACCGGAAGTGTTGTATCATATGGAGGACGCTATAAGAAATTTCAAAGTAGGAAATGTTTCGCAGCCTGTTGATCTGTCTGATTTTGATGCAGTATGTGAAGCAGAGGTTACAGCAACGGAGGATGTATGACAAGGTTATTGACTTTAGCGGCAGGTATTATATGTATTGTGTTGTGGCTGGTACTGCGGACCTGGGGCAGGATAGGGCGTATAGAGGACTCAACGGCTAAGCTTATGATGTATTCCATGCTGCAGGCGCTTGCGCGGTTTGGCGGCCTTGTGTGTTTCTGGGCCGGCGTAGCTGTATTTATACATCTGTTTTTATCGAGGTAATGCATAATACATACGGTCAGTCGGCAGGCGCGTATCTTTTTCTGACCTTCGCGCGGACGATCAGGAGGCAGACTGTCTGCATCGCTATCGTGATCACCCATGAAGCAGGGAACGATATGAAGAGGTTCGTGAGCGTCCTGTGCATCGGGAATATCGTGTAGATCCAGAATATCCTGAAAAGGCATACGCCTGTAAGAGTTATGAACATAGGTACAGTAGAGTAGTTCATGCCGCGGATCGCGCCGGGAAGCGTGTCCATGATGCCGCACAGCGCGTAAGGCACGCAGACTACCATTATATTTTCCATGCCGTATGCTATGACCTTCGGATCAGTAGAGTATATGCCGAGGACAGATTCGCCGAAAACAGCAGAAAGCACGCCGAGAACAGTTCCAACGACTATATCCATCATAACGCATAATACGATGATGCGGTCTATGCGCTTAGTGTTGCCGACGCCGTAATTCTGACTCGTGAAGCTCAGGCATGCCTGAGTTACAGCGTTGACGCCCATATAGAGGAAGCTGTTTACATTTGTGGCTGCTGCGCAGCCGGCCATCGCCAGTGATCCGAATGAATTTACAGACGACTGTATAAGGACATTTGAGAAGTTTATGAGCATGCTCTGAAGGCCCGCCGGTACGCCTATGCGGAGCATATCGCCGAGTATGCGCCAGTTTATGCGCAGCACCCGGATGTCAAGATGATAAGGACCGTCAGTCCTGATAAGCAGCCTTACAACAAGACCGCATGAGAGCATCTGCGATATAACAGTTGCGACAGCGACGCCGGCGACGCCCATATTGAAAACTATCACAAATATCATGTTGAGACAGATGTTTGTAAGACCGGCCGCTATGAGATAGTAGAGCGGCCTGCGCGTATCTCCTGTAGCTCTGAGTATCGCAGCGCCGAAGTTATATACCATAAAGAACGGCATGCCGCAGAAATATATCCTCATATATAATGTAGAAAGATCGATAACGTCATCAGGCGAGCCCATGAGCTCAAGCGCGGGGCGTGATATAAGGACGCCTGCAGCGAGGAGCATAAATCCTGAAACTATACCGGTAAGTATCGCAGTATGTACAGTGTCAGACAGCTTTTTGAAATCACGTGAAGCGTAGTATCGAGCTGTAAGAACGTTTGCGCCTATCGTGATGCCTATAAAAAGGTTCATTATAACTATATTGAGCGATGAAGTAGAACCGACAGCCGCAAGCGCCCGGCTTCCTGTCCAGCGGCCTACTACTATGATGTCCATCGCGTTGAACAGCAGCTGCAGCATGCCGGAGAGCATGAGCGGCGCTGAGAAAATTATAAGCTTTTTGAGCAGCGGTCCGCTGCACATATCCATTTCGTATTTACTCATGAAATTACCTCCTTTTCCTGAACAAGTACCGCAACAGTGCGATCATGACGGTACAACTAAAAAAACAGTAAAAGAAAACAAATGATATATCACCGGGATATACCATTTGCTGAATAAACGTTATTAAGATCTTAGACCGCAGGTGATGCGGATATCGCGCGCCGGGCGCGCGCAGTTATGCTTCCGGCTTTGCCGGGCTTATTGATTATATATGTAAATGATTTGCGGATCAGCTCGTAAGTATCACGACTATCTGCTCCGGCGTTGAGCCTGCCGGGATCGTGAATGATCCTACCTTGAGGCGCGTGGCTGCTCCGGCCGCGTTTACAGCGTTTATGAATGTCTGGCTGTCAGTGACGAGACCTGCGCTTGCAAGAGCCTGTCCTATGGATTCAGCTGACTGGTTGGCGCTTACCGTGAACGAAACATCGCCTGAAGGCGCTTTAGTCTGACTGTCGCTGTCATCGCTTTCATCATCGGATGAGCCGTCTGTTTCCTCGACCTGAGTGCCTGATCCTGTGTTGTCAGGCGTTCCGTAATGCATGATCGCTGAAACGCGCCATGATATGAGGATGAGCGCTGCGATTATGATAAGGAGCGTGACGAGTATGTCACTTACATTGTAGATTATATCACGAATTTTATTCATAACAGAAAAACCCCCTGAGTCAATATTAACACAAAATATTCTGTCGAACAATGAAGATACTGTGAAATTTGCGGACGGCGCCAACATTCTCTTTTTTTTTAAATCTGTATACGGTATAATTAGAAAGATTGGAGTAAATACGGGAATGATAAAGATAACTGCAGGCAGAAACGACGCAGAACAGCGTCTTGACCGCTTTCTGAGAAAGTATCTCAGGGGCGCAACGCTTGGAAATATATACAAGATAATAAGAAAAGATATAAAGATAAACGGTTCGCGCGCAGGCGTGAAAAACGAGACTGTCATACATGAGGGCGATGAGATATCGCTTTATATAAGTGACGCAGACTTTGAAAAGTACACAGGAGGCAGCAATGCTTCAGGAGCGGCTGAGGCGCCTCACGGCGCCGGACGGGATGCGGGAAACGCGCCTGCTGCAGCCGGCAAAAAAAGACCGCGCAGGTCGTTTGGCATAATATACGAGGATGAGAACGTCATAGCAGTGGAAAAGCCTTACGGCCTTCTGACGCACGGTGACGGGCGCGAAAAGAAAAATACGCTTGTTAATCAGGTCATCGATCACCTGATAGAAAAGGGTGATTACGTGCCGCGCCTTGAGCGCAGCTTTACGCCTGCGGCTGTCAACCGGCTTGACAGAAATACTACAGGTATAGTTCTTCTCGGAAAGAACGCTGCGGCGCTCAGGACGCTTAATGCGATGATACGTTCAAAGGAAAGCGTGAGCAAATATTATATAACTATAGTAAAAGGCGAGCTTGAGGGCGAGCTGAGGCTTGAAGGCGAGCTTGTAAAGGATGAGGCTCGCAATATCGTTTCAGTAAGCGCCCAGGCAGATGAGAGCGGAGCGCAGGGAGCAACGGCATCCGGCTGTCCGCCCGATGCCTCCCGGAACGGCCGCCACGCATCACCACAGGCGGCCGGAGGGCGCGCGAAGCAGATAACCACGATCGCCCGCCCGCTCGCTGTAAACAACGGATTCACGCTCGCAGAGATAGAGCTCATAACAGGCCGCACTCACCAGATAAGAGCCCACATGGCGAGCGCCGGCCACCCTGTCATCGGAGACGCAAAATACGGCGACCCTGCCGTAAACGACAGCGTCGCCTCACGCTACGGCCTGAAAGCCCAGCTCCTCCACGCATACAGACTCGTCATAAATGACGCAGACGAGCCGCTTGAGTACCTGAAGGGCAGAGAATTCAAAGCGCCGCTTACGAAGCAGGCAGCAAAAGTATGCCGCAGCATGTTTCCCGATACAGAGATATAGGGTATAGGTCCGGGACAGGGATCCGGGACATTCAGACCCATGCGAAGGAGCATAAATATAAAGAAGGGAATGGAAACAAATGGAAAACGAAAAGTCTGAAAACGAAATAACAAAAGAACAGAAAACTGACATAAGCAGCGGCAGCACTGAAACAGGCGAAGCGCAGCAGGGCGGCAGCGGCGATAACGCGCAGGCAGGATCCGGCGACGGCGTGATACGCGCCGATGCAGCGACATCGGACGTCATTGAAGCTGCAGCGGAAGCCGCAAAAAAAACAAAGGGCTCCGAGGCGTTCGCATGGATAAGAGATATAATCATCGCCATAGTCATAGCGCTCATCATATCTCAGTTCATAACTCCGACTATAGTCCAGGAGCACTCTATGGACGACACGCTGCACAACAACGACTACCTCATACTCTGGAAGATGGCGTACAGGTCGTCTGAGCCGTCATACGGAGATATCGTTGTTTTCAAGAGCGACCTGCTCGACGATAAGGGCAAGGAAAAGCTGCTCATAAAGAGAGTCGTAGCAAGATCAGGCGACACGATAGCCGTAAAAGACGGCTATGTTTACAGAAACGGCAAGCAGCTCATGGAACCGTACACAAAAGACGGCTACACGAACGGCGGTATCGACGAAACAGTAGTTCCTGACGGGAAGCTGTTCCTTCTCGGAGACAACCGCGTAGTAAGTATAGACAGCCGCGACCCGTCTGTAGGCTTTGTCGATGAAGACCTTGTTATAGGCAAGGCCGTGCTGAGGCTCTATCCGTTCAACAAGATGGGCGGCCTTTATTCAAACTACACAGAGGAGTAGCAAAATGGGAGCCGTGCTCCCGGAGGGGTAATATGGCAAGAAAACAGATAGCTTCAAACAAAAAAGCATTTCATGATTATTTTATAGAAGAAAAATACGAGGCGGGCATCGTCCTGACAGGTACGGAGATAAAATCGATCCGCCAGGGCCGCATAAACCTGAAAGAAAGCTACGCCAAGGTCGAGCACGGCGAGGTATTCGTATACAGCATGAATATCAGCCCGTACGATCACGGCAACATATATAATGTAGACCCGATGCGCCCGCGCAAGCTCCTGCTCAACAGGCGCGAGATCAGAAAGATAGACGCGACACTCGCGCAGCAGGGCCTTACGCTCATCCCGCTCAGCCTGTACCTTAACGAAAAGGGCATGGCAAAGCTTGAGATCGGCATAGCGCGAGGCAAAAAGCTCTATGATAAGCGCGAGTCCATAGCAAAGCGCGACGCAGCAAGAAATATAGATCGCATGATGAAAACGCGCAACAGATAAAACAGATAAAAAAACAGCCGTCACCGGCTGATAGGGCGCGCTTTTGCGCGCCGTTAGTGAACATACTGTATGTTAATTGAAATATAATCGTAATGATTATTAAGGACAAATTCGGTTATAATACTAATAGCTGAAAGATCAGCGCGCGTCGCCGCGCCGGTCAGAAAACTGCGTTTGTCCTCATCATATATGGGGGTGTACAGGTTTCGACGGGGGTGTTGAAGCCGCAGAAGCGAGCCGCAGTCTCCCAGTCTGCGTTAAAAAGGGAAACTTAAATACAAACGCTAGAAATAACAATTTAGCTTACGCAGCTTAGTTAACGCTGCCTTGTCGGTCCGGACTCACCTGCAGGCCCGGGGCACCGGCATAATAAATGCAGGAAACCTCGCGTGAATTCCCGGCAGCGCGAGGGACTAACGGGATAGCCGCCGGCATAGCCTGCTTATGGGCGCTGCCGAAAGCGAAACAATAAATCATAAGCTGCGCTCGGAGACGCTGCCGTGGAGATGCTTTCGGACATGGGTTCGATTCCCATCACCTTCACCAAATAAGGAAAGCTGTTGCTAATGCAACAGCTTAGACTGTAGACAAAGCCCTGATTGCGTTTCACTCAATCAGGGCGTTTCTTATGCATATGCTAATTGTGTTTTTAATAAATATTTCAACATATTTCTAAATATGTTGTCGTAATTTTCCTTCTTCCAGAGGAGTCTTGCCAGCTTTTTCATATTTAAGCAGGCAAATGTCATTCCAACTTTCATTCGCATCTTTTCATTTCCAATTTGTTGCGTATATTGCATTCCATGATGCTCTTTGGCTGTACCAAAACAACGCTCAATAGTCTCCTTTCTATGAGCGTACATGTCTTTCATTCATGTTGTATGTCGAATGTCTTCGCATATCTCCATATAGTCCTGCCAGATATGTCTGGTGATTACTTTCTGATGCGTTTTGCTTAACGTACACTGGTTCAAATATGGACAGTTCATGCATATTTGACCATTACTTTTGTATTCTCTATATCCATCACGGTTTGTTGTTGAGTACTTAAGCATTTGATTTCCTGGGCATATATGTATCATTGTATTCGTCATACACATATTCATACTTCTTGAAAAAACCATCTTTAGTCTTTGGTGCAGTGTATGTCATTACAGGTGTAATACCGTCATCGATCAGCATCTTGGCGATTGCAGGTGTCTTGTATCCAGCATCTGCAATTATATATTTTGGATTCAACTTCTTCAGTTTCTCATACAGATGAGGGAATGTCTTGCTATCATGTTCGTTTCCTGGGTGAACTGTGTAATCAAGTATCCAGCCATTCTTGTCGCATGCTGCTTCTACAGCATACGCGAAAACTTCTTTATGCTCACCCTTGTGAAACCAACCACTTTCAGGATCTGTAGTACTTACCTTCTTTTCTTTTACATCGGATGAAGATCATGATGGTGTAGCCCCTGAGCCAGGAGTATCATCGTCATTATCATCTGAAAGTTCCTATTCGCTAAAGCATTTATCCTTTAGCGGATTTTTCCATGGGCTGCGAGGTCTGCATTGATCTCTTCTCTAAGCATATCGTCGTAGAATCTAGCATTCTTCTTTGCTACAAGAATCTTATCGTAGAAATCGAGCCCAAGGAATCATCTGTACGCAATGTTAACTTCAATCTCTTTAATTGTCTGACGCATACTTTTTATTCCAAACATATATTGAATAACTGCGATCTTTATTAGAACAACCGGATCAATACTAGGTCTTCCATTATCAGGGCAGTATCTTTCTTCAACAAGATCATATATGAAGTCAAAGTCAATTGCAGCATCAATTTTTCGAAGGATATGGTCCTGTGGAACAAGTTGCTCAATTGAAACCATTTGAATTTGGTCTATTGTTTTATTATTCTTTGTAATCATTGAAATTCCAACCTTTCTTATACATTTATTATATCACAGATCACTCTAAAACGTTGAAATTTCAATATCATTGAGACTAAAAAAGCTCCAAACGAGTACAACTCGTTCGGAGCTTTGTCTACAGTCTGACCGGATACCTTGATGGTATCCGGTGTTTTGCTTTGTGGGATGGTTTGACGGTTACTGAAAAATATGCAATATCTTAATAACTGGTTGAATATCTCATACTTTGGTACGATTTACAGTTTCGGACAGATGTGCTACACTAATAATATACAGGTTCCAAACGATAAGGGTACCCTTATCTCTTAGCCATACTGCCTAAGAGATAACCCTTTTCCTAAGAACCCAAAATAAAAATTGTGTCCAGCGGGCGCAGGGTAAGGAGGAAAATATATGAAAAAACGGATGACAAGTTTGCTGCTGGTGCTGGCAATGTGCTTTGCTATGCTGCCGACTGCGGCATTTGCGGCGGAGAATACGCAGGAGCCAACGGAGCCGCAAGAGCCACAGGAAACGCAAGACGCGGAAACTTGGGGTGACAAAGCAGACACAAGTTGGTACGTCGGCCATGAGGCGGACACTAAGTACCATATCACCACCGCTGAACAACTGGCTGGTTTGGCCCAGTTAATAAATAAGGAGGGCGATAGTGTAACCTTTGCAGGCAAGACCGTATATCTAAATAATGATTTAGATTTGGGTGGACATGAATGGATTTCCATTGGTAATGGATTAAGACAAGAAAATGCGTGGCAGGTAGACCCCGAAGGCTGGTACTCTTTTTGCGGTACATTTGATGGACAGCACCATGTGATTTATAATCTGTATTCCCACGATTCTCTGCTTGATAATGATGAGTGTTTTGATGGGAATATTGCAACCTCGCATGGACGAGATGTATATAAGACCGGTCTGTTTGGTTATCTCTACAAGGGCACTATCAAAAACTTGGGAATTAAAAATGCCGACATTCGGATTGACCCCAACGATGTAAGCACCTATGGTGAAGGCATTTTGGTAGACTATATTGAAGATTCTACGATTGAAAATTGTTGGACAACAGGCAGTATAACAGGCGGTTCTTATTTTGAACAATGGATTGGCGGTATTGTAGGCAACGCATTGGGAACCTGCAAGATTTCTGGTTGCTACTCTTCAGCCGAAATTGTAGGGAATTATTTGGGCAAAGGTTATAATGTTCCCGGCGGAGCTGTTCCTATGGATTTTTTTGATTCTTTAGGTGGAATTGCAGGTGGAATTCCTATCTACGGAACATTAGATATAAGCGATTGCTGGTTTGATGGCAAAATTACCGTAAATTCCATTCAGGCCGCCGTTGGCGGAATCGTTGGATATGCCGATGCCGACACTGCAACTGTCAAGAATTGCATGGTCGTTACTAAGGATATTGGCAGAGATTCCGTAACAGAAGAAGTTAACACCTGTTGGGTAGCGTATGCCCTCGGCGGCACAGTAGAAAATTGCTATTGGCCGAATGACGAGAAAGCATACAATCCGTCTCCGCTTGAAGAGAATCAGGGCACTCCTGTCTCTAGCTTCGCCTCCGCTGATGTTCTCACTGGCCTTCAGACTAATGCCGGTACAGGCATTGAATGGGTTGCCGGTATCAATCATCCGACGTTTGAATGGGATGACAACAACATTCCAGCTAACTACACGAAAGTTGATGAGGCAATCACTGCTGCTAAAGTATTCGACAGCAACCTTTACTCGAACTATGCCGATGTAGAAACGGCGATTGGTAAGGTTGACAGAAGCAAGAGCAAGGCAGAGCAGGACAAAGTGGATGCCATGGCGAAGACCATCGAGGACGCTATCAATGCTCTGGTTCGGAAAAGCTCCGGTGGCGGCAGCAGTTCTCCCAGCTATTCTGTGACCATCCCTAACAAAACTGAGAACGGCACTGTGACCGTTAGCCCGCGTTCTGCGGAAAAGGGCGATACTGTGACCATCACTGCTAAGCCTGACAGCGGCTATCAGTTGGATGACCTTACCGTGACCGACAAGAATGGTAAGGAGCTGAAACTGACCGATAAGGGCAACGGCAAATATACCTTTACCATGCCCGCCAGCAAGGTAACGGTTACGCCGACTTTCGTAAAAATCGCACAGCAGCCGACCGGAAAAACATTTTCTGATGTGGCAAAGTCGGACTGGTTCGCTGATGCGGTTGCATACGTCACCGAAAAGGGTCTGATGAACGGCACCGGCAGAGATACGTTCTCCCCGAATGCGTCCACTACCCGCGGTATGCTGATGACCGTCCTCGCGCGCTACGCAGGCGCGGACACCACCGGCGGCGCAACCTGGTACGAGAAGGGCATGAACTGGGCGAAGGCCAACGGCGTATCCGATGGCACTAACCCGACTGTGAATATCACCCGTGAGCAGCTCGTTACCATGCTGTATCGTTACGCTGGCTCTCCGGCCGCTAACGGTTCGCTGGATAGCTTCTCCGACGCCGCAAGCGTAAGCAGCTACGCTGTCAATGCAATGCAGTGGGCGGTTGCCAACGGCATTGTCAACGGCTCGAACGGCAAGTTGAACCCGCAGAACAACGCAACCCGCGCAGAGGTTGCCGCAATTCTCATGCGCTTCTGCGAGATGAACAAGTAAACCTAATACAGGCAAACAGCGCAGCTTCCGCTGCGCTGTTCAGATTGTAGATAAAGCCCTGATTGAGTTTCACTCAATCAGGGCTTTTCTTAGTATAAAAAAGGTGATGGGAATCGAACCCGAAAGGGTTGGCGGCTAAATCTTAAATATGCTTAAAATCTATCGAATATTGTAGATTTTAATTTTGAAAATACGTATAATAGAAAGCAGTACCGCCGAGAGGCGGGGCAGGCTTCATCAATTATGCTGTACGGCTGCGAGGCAGCCTCAGGGACGTTGAGCGTTTGCTTAACGCCTTTTTTTGTTAAGGAATTATGGAGGTTCATATAATGGAAATAAAATTATCGGATCATTTCGGCTACGGCCGATTGATACGGTTTGTTCTGCCTTCGGTGCTCATGATGCTTTTTTCATCGATGTACACGATGGTAGACGGATTTTTCGTTTCAAATTATGTAGGTAAAACAGCGTTCGCTGCGGTAAATCTCGTTATGCCGTTTGCGATGGGCGTATCGGTTATAGGGTTCATGCTCGGCACGGGCGGCAGCGCGGTAGTTTCAAAGACTCTCGGCGAGGGACGCAGGGAGGATGCAAATAAATATTTTTCGATGTTCGTTTACGTAGCGCTCGCGCTCGGAACGATATTCGGGATACTTTCCATCACGTTTATGCCGCAGGTAGTCAGCCTGCTCGGCGGAGAAGGCGAGCTTTATGATTACGGCGTGCTTTACGGGCGCGTCATGATGATATCGACGCCGGGCTTTATGCTGCAGCTCATGTTTCAGAGCTTTTTCGTGGTTGCGGAAAAACCGCGGCTGAGCCTTGGCATAACGCTTACGGCCGGTATCGCAAACATGGTGCTTGACTGGCTGCTCGTGGGCGTGCTCGGCATGGGCATAACAGGCGCGGCAATGGCGACGGTAGTCAGTGAATTTACCGGAGGACTTGTGCCGGTAGCTTATTTCTTTACAAAGAACAGCAGCCTTCTCAGGCTGGTAAGATGCCGCATATACACCGGAGTGCTGATGCAGGCATGCGGAAACGGCGCGTCAGAGATGGTAACGCAGCTTTCAACATCGATCGTAAACATCGTGTACAATTTCCAGCTGATGCGCATAGTAGGCGAGGACGGAGTATCAGCATACGGCGTTATAATGTACGTAAACTTCGCGTTCATGGCTGTGCTGCTGGGATATTCTGTAGGCAGCGCGCCGATAGTCGGATATCATTACGGAGCGCAGAACCGCGATGAGCTGAAAAACATGTTCCGCAAGGGCATAACGTTTATGGCAGTGTCAGGCATGATAGTAACGGCAGTCGCTGAGATATTTGCCGGCAAAGTCGTCGGGATATTCGCAGGCTACGACGCAGAGCTGTGCGCCATGACAGTCCACGGCTTCAGGATATACGCGCTCGCATTCCTTGTAATGGGCACGAACGTCTGGGCGTCGTCATTCTTTACAGCGCTCAGCAACGGCCGCGTTTCCGCGATCATATCGTTCGCAAGGACATTCGTATTCCAGATCATTATGGTCATTGCCCTACCGGTAATGTTTGGCCTTAACGGCATATGGGCATCCATAGTCGTAGCAGAAGCGCTTGCGCTTATCATAAGCATCACGAAACTTGTGAAAAACGGCAGAAAGTACGGATATCTGTAAGCGCCTGCGCGTACATCGCAGCAGCCGCCCGGCGGCTGAACAGGCCGCTTCGCGGCCCCGGCAAAATCATTTATATCCTGTATACAACATGATAGAAGATATTTATGATACTATAAATTATAACTATGACAATCAGTTGTTAAACATTTTAACATACAAAAGTATACGCCCGGTATACGGTGAAAATGACCGCATGCCGGGCGTTTTTTATGTTATAGGCGTAAGCTTTGCGCATTTTTCGGCTACGAACTGCCGGAAATTGTAGACAGGAGGCGAGAGCCAGCTGTTTTTATTCGTTATCATATAGAAGCGGCGATCCCATGCAGGGTATGAGATCTGCAGGATCTTTACATTGAGGCGGTGCAGGATCTCCATATACGGAACGACTGCGATGCCGAAACCGGCTGATACCATTCCTGCCACGACCTGGTCCTCGTCTATCTCGTATACGGTGTTTGGTTCAGCTTCTATAGACTCGAAAAGCTCGTCTATGACGTTGCGCATGCCTGAGTGCTTTTTAAACTGGATGTACGGGTATTCGAGCGTATCGCGAAGGTCTATAGTGTGGCGGTCCGAAAGCGGGTGGTCATCCGGTACGATGAGCACGAGATCCTGGCTTGCGACAGGTATGAGGTCAAATGCTGAGGGACGGCGCGGAGGCGTTGCAAACGCTATATCATAGATATTATTTTCAAGGCCGTCCGTTATCTTCTGCGAGACATCTGAATCTATCGTAAACACGACATCGTTTTCCGGGTATGCTTTTTTAAACTCAGCTATCATATTAGGTATAAATGCTACTCCCATGACTCTGAGTATGCCGAGACGCACTACGCCGCTGCCTTTTGATGCGAGTTTCAGTGTTTCTATGCCGTTGTCGAGCGTGCTCAGCGAGGACTCTACACACTTGTAGAACTGACGTCCCAGCTCCGTAAGGCGTATGCGTCTGCCTTCTTTTTCAAACAGCCGTATGCCGAGCTCCTTTTCGAGCTGCATTATCGCGTTTGAAAGGCTCGGCTGCGTTATGCAGAGCTTTTCTGCGGCGCGCGTGTAGTGCTGCTCTTCAGCGAGCTTCATGAAATATCTGAGGTGAAACAGATTCATGCTGACTCCTTTCTTTTTATTCAGCGATACAGTCATACTGCATATATGAGCCCGCGCCGGCGCGGGATAAGCGTGACCGCATTTCAGCGGTGCGCATTCGTGTAAGACTGTATTACTGTCCGACTTTAACTAATTCGATCATCTACCGCGATATATATTACCATAAATAATTTGCTCGTTCCAACATATAGACATAAACTATTAAAAGATAAATAAGATAAATTTGTTAAATCGTTTGTATAGTGATAATTTATAAACGTACCCGGCAGGGGGCGGAAAACAGAACACAGACAAGCTTCTGAAAACGCATCTGCGGGTCGAAAGAACTGCGAACTGAAAACGGCCGATTACAGTTTAGTTTTAAACTTTGTGAACAATAAAATTAAAACGTTAAGAGAAGAAAAACGTTAAGAGTTTTAAGGACCCTGTTCAGGAGGGCCTGAAAAATACGAATAAGAAAAGAAAGAAAGAAAAAGAGGAGAACAATTATGAATATCTCAGGCAGAACAAGGATGCTCGGTCTGATAGGAAGTCCGGTAGGACATTCAAAATCTCCGGAAATGTATAACTATTGTTTTAAAAAGTTTGAAAGAGACTGCGCTTACCTCGCATTCGACGTTACAGAAGAAAACGTCGAGGCTGCGATAAAGGCGATACGCACTCTGGATCTCAGAGGCGCAAATGTAACGATGCCGCTTAAGCACGCAGTCATCCCTTATCTCGACAGGATCACTCCTGCGGCAGAGATAACAAACTCAGTAAATACGATAGTTAATGAAAACGGAGTACTTACAGGTTACTGCACTGACGGTATGGGATTCACAGGAAATCTCAGAGCAGGCGGAATAACCGTAAAAGATAAAAAGATAACTATTCTCGGCGGAGGCGGTGTGTCATCAGCAGTTTCTGCGCAGTGCGCCCTTGAGGGCGCGAAGGAATTATCCATTTTTAACAGAAAGGATAAATTCTGGAGCAGGCTGGAAGCTCACGCAGAAGTGATAAGAAAGGCAGCGCCTGCCTGCAAAGTGAATGTATACGATTTCGATGATGAAGAAATTCTGAAAAGAGAGATCGCTGAGAGCCACCTCCTAGCAAACGCTAACTGCGTCGGAATGGCGCCTCTTGAAAATGAAAGCCTTATAAAGGATACATCAGTTTTCAGGGAAGACCTTACAGTTGCAGATGTAGTGTATTCCCCGGCGGAGACGAAGCTGCTCCGCGAGGCGAAGGCGTGCGGCTGCCGTACATTCGGCGGTCTCGGAATGCTGCTCCAGCAGGGCGCAGAAGCGTTAAGGCTCTACACAGGCGATGAGATGCCTGTAGAGGAAATAGAAGAGTATTTATACAAGTAAAAACAGGAGAGAAAACAATGAACACGAAAAATGAAAGCAGCAGATATTATCCTACTGCGTTCGCGCTCTACGTTACATATTTTGTACTCGGTATAGCGGCGTCCATCATGGGTCAGTACAAGCAGAACTTCGCAGCTCTGTGGGGAGCTGAAACGCTGGCAGACGGAAGCTATAACGTATCAGGCGTCGTAGCAGTCATCGCGGCTATCGGCCTCGGCCGTCTCATAGCGTTCCCTGTTGCGGGTCCGCTGTCAGACAAGCTCGGCAGAAGGCTGAGCGCCCTCATAGGATGCGTGCTTTACGCGATATTCCTTTTAAGCGTTACATTTACTACAAACATGTATGTATGTTACGTGCTTGCTATCATAAGCGGTATGGCAAACTCATTCCTTGATACAAGTATCACTCCTTCATGCATGGAGATATTCAAGGAAAAGGGAACTATAGCAAATATGTTTACGAAGCTCTCTATATCGATCGCGCAGTTCCTGCTCCCGTTCGCTATCAGCTTTGTAGCAGTAAATAACCTTCCGTTCAACACTATATTTATCGCAACAGCAGCTATAATCATCATTGACGGTATATTCCTCGCGTTCCTTCCGTTCCCTCCGATGGAACATGCACCTGCAAAGAAGGGCGAAAAGATAAAGAAGGAAAAGATGAAGTTCACTCCGTCTGCGATCATCCTGATCTGCCTCGGATTTACTACATCAACAACATTCATGCTCTGGATGAACTGCAACCAGGAGCTCGGCTCACTGTACGGACTCGCTGATCCTTCAAAGATCCAGTCAGTTTACTCAGTAGGTATCGTATGCGCGCTCTTTGTAAACGCAGCGCTCATGGCGAGAGGCCTCAAGCCTATAAAGATACTTCTCATATATCCTTGCATGGCCCTCATAACTCTCGGTATCACATACTTCGTACAGGCGCCGTTCATGTGCCTCGCGGCAGGCTTCCTTCTCGGATTCTTCGCAGCAGGCGGCGTGCTCCAGATCGTAACTGCGGTAGCGAATGAAATGTTCCCTAAGAACAGAGGCGTTATCACTTCTATTGTAATGATATCGTCAAGCGTTGCAAACTACGTAGTGCTCAACGTAGCCAGCCTTCTCACAAAGATCGGCGGCGTAGACGGTCCAAGACTCGTAGTACTCTTCAACATGGCTGTAACTCTCGTAGGCATATTCCTTGCGCTCATCCTCACAAAGAGATTTGACAAGGACGCAGAGCCGCAGGATGCAGCAGTTGCAGAAGCAGCTTAAGGCGCAATAAAACAGCAAACCAAATTCATAGAAATAGAGCCAAACATGAGGGACGGCCGAAACAGCACGAGCCAGACTGCTGCATTAATGAACCCGGACGTCTCTCACCCACCTTCTTTAAATACACCGAAACGGAGTATATAAAGAAATTACGGTAAACAAGAGCAGGCCGCGCGGCCTGAACAGCAAAAACTATTTGAAAGAAAAACACATGGAAAAACAGAAAGTAACAAAAAATATATTCATGATCGGCTTCATGGGATCGGGCAAGAGCTCAGTATCGCTCCAGCTTGCCGACATGACAGGCCTTCCGAAGGCTGAGATGGACCAGATCCTCGTAGACCGCGAGCAGATGAGCATAGCTGACATATTCGCAGAAAAAGGCGAACCGTATTTCAGAGCTCAGGAAACAGAGCTGCTCAAGGAATTCGGCAGCACAGGACCTCAGATCGTATCATGCGGCGGCGGTGTCGCTATGAATGAAGAAAACGTAGAGGAAATGCGCCGCACCGGAAAGATAATATGCCTGACAGCGACACCTGACGTCATATACGAAAGAGTAAAGGACAGCAGAGAGCGCCCTATACTCAACGGAAACATGAACGTCGAGTACATCGCGGGTCTTATGGAAGCACGCAGACCGTTTTACGAAAAGGCTGCAAGCGTTATCATAGACACTTCTCACATGAGAATAGATCAGGTTGCTGAAGCAGTGCTCACAGCAGTGAGCGCTGCCGAATAAAAATCGAAATATACAGGCGCGAATAAGAATAAGCCGGTAAAAATGCAGGCGTCACCGCCTGTATTCTAAAAAACGATTTTTAATGTAATAAAATACTATAAATTCAAAATATTGCTTAAAATACGGCGCCGGGCGCCGGAGTTAAGAGATAATTAAAAATTACTGAAACTGTTGATAAACAGGAAAACTAATCAAATCATCACATGGAGGAATCATCATGTCAAAGAAATATCCAATCACAGTAAGCTCATGGACACTTGGAGATCAGTGCAAGTTTGAAGAAAGAGTAAAGGCAGCTAAGGACGCCGGCTTCGACGGCATAGGCCTCAGAGCAGAAACTTACGTAGACGCTCTCGCTGAAGGTCTCCATGACCAGGACATACTCGATATACTCGCAAAGTACGACATGAGAGTAACAGAAGTTGAATACATAGTTCAGTGGGCTGAGGATAACCGTTCTTATGAGCAGAAGTACAAGGAACAGATCTGCTTCCATATGTGCGAGCTCTTCGGAGTTAACCACATCAACTGCGGTCTGATGGAAAACTACTCAGTAGAGCACACAGCTCAGAAGCTCAAGGAACTCTGCCAGAGAGCAGGCAAGTACGTTATCGGCGTTGAGCCAATGCCATACAGCGGCCTTCCAAACGTAGACAAGGCATGGGCTGTAGTAAAGACTTCAGGCTGCGACAACGCAAAGCTTATACTCGATACATGGCACTGGGTACGCGCAGGCCAGCCTTGCGACCTCTCAGTTCTTGAAGGCATCCCTGCAGACAAGATCGTTGCTATCCAGATCAACGACGTTCATGACAGAGCTTATGCCAAAAGCATCCTCAGAGATGAATCTATGCATGACAGACTCGCTCCTGGAACTGGCTACGGCGACACTGCCGCTTTCGTAAAGATGATCCGTGAAAAGGGCATCGAGCCTAAGGCAGTAGGCGTAGAAGTTATTTCAGACGCTATCCTCGCTGAGGGCGTTGAAAAGGCTGCAAAGATCAACTACGACGCAGCTCGCAAGGTCCTCGAAGAAAGCTGGTCTGAAGTAGTTTCAGCTTAATCAAATACGGTAATATGCATTAACATATTTATCCGCTGCCGCAGTGTTGCGGCGCTACGGCAGCGGAACTACCCCAATGGCAGTCTTTACGACCGCCGGGCGGTCGCATAGCCGAAAGCATTAATTATTAGAACATTACAAATATTACATAATTTAGAAATAAACAATACATTTACAATGAATAACACAGGTCGGCGCGCCGGGCGCGCAGGCATCACATACGGAGGTATATTAAAATGGAAAGCAGAATCACTGGACATACACGTCTCTTCGGTCTCATCGGTTCACCTGTAGGTCACTCAGGTTCACCTGCAATGTACAACTACAGCTTCGCTCACAACGGTCTTGACAACGCTTACCTCGCGTTCGACATTCCGCTGGACAAGGTAGAGGACGCTGTAGCAGCTATCCGCACATTCAATTTCGGCGGATTCAACATCACTATGCCGGACAAGGCTGAAGTCTGCAAGTACCTCGACGATATCTCACCTGCAGCAAAGCTGATCGGCGCTTGCAACACAGTAGTTGTAGGCGAAGACGGCAAGCTCACAGGACACAACACTGACGGTATCGGCTTCGTAAGAAATCTCCACGAGCACGGCGTTGAAGTAAAGGGCAAGAAGATCGTCCTCCTCGGCGCAGGCGGCGCTGCTACAGCTATCGCTGCTCAGACTTCACTTGACGGAGCTGCAAAGCTTTCAATGTTCAACATCAAGGACGAGTTCTACGCAAAGGGTGAAGCTATCATCGAAAGACTCCACGAAGCAGTTCCTGAATGCGAATCTTCTATCACAGATCTCGCTGACGCTGAAGCTCTCAGAGCTGCAGTAGCAGACTGCGACATCCTCGTAAACGCTACAAAGGTAGGCATGAAGCCTCTCGACGACCAGACTCTGATCGATCCTTCAATGTTCAGATCTGACCTCGTAGTAGCTGATACAGTTTACAATCCAAAAGAAACACTCATGATAAAGCAGGCAGCTGAAGCAGGCTGTGCGGCTGCAGTAGGCGGCATCGGCATGCTCCTCTGGCAGGGCGCTGCTGCATTCAAGCTCTTCACAGGTGAAGAAATGCCAACTCAGGAAGTTCTCGAAAACTTCTTCTCATAAATATAAAATAAATATCCAAATGCCATGAAATGCGCGGCCCGAACAGGATAACGGGCCGCGGATCTCAAAAAAGCAGCCGTCACCGGCTGGACAGAATTACGTGAATCATTTCTGTCGCTGACCATCCTTTCTTAATCACAAAGCTACAAAATACAATAACTGATACTAACACTAACTAATGATAACATATGCCAGATGTTCTCCGCATATGAAGTGAACGGCGGAGAACATTGCTGAATTTCGTAGAAATTCAGCAGAGCTAAAGCTCTTCTGGCACTGTTGCAAGCGGTCGCGTCGTCCTGATCAAGCAAGCTTGTCAGGAACTCTGCTCCGCTTTAAAAATCTCATGAAGCTCAGCGGCAGAGTTTTTCTCTCTCTTACCGTATGCGGCGGCCTGACCAATACCGCCGCGCGGTACATTAAGCATATTACTTTGTTTTGTAAATAATTAAAGAGGTATATATATGGAATTCAGAAGTATGTTTTCACCTGTTAAAATAGGTACAGTACAGATCAAGAACCGTTTCGCTGTTCCTCCTATGGGCAACAATTTCGCTAACACAGACGGTACTCTGAGCGAAAGATCAAAGGCTTACTACGGAGCAAGAGCAAAGGGCGGTTTCGGTCTGATCACTATAGAATCAACTGTTGTATACGAAAAGGCAAAGGGCGGTCCAAGAAAGCCATGTCTCTTCTCTGACAGCACAGTTGACAGCTTCAAGATGGTAGCTGACGAATGTCACAAGTACGGAGCTAAGGTATCTATCCAGCTCCAGCACGCAGGTCCTGAAGGAAACTCAAAGCTCACAGGCTATCCTCTCCAGGCAGCGAGCCCTATCGCTGCGGCTCTCGGAAGAGAAGTTCCTGAAGGCATCTCAAACGAAGAAGTTTATCAGCTCATCGAATGCTACGGTGACGCAGCAGCCCGCGCTCAGAAGGCAGGCATCGACATGGTCGAAGTACACTGCGCTCACGGTTATTTAGTAAGCACATTCATCTCAGCGCGCACAAACAACCGTCTCGACGAGTTCGGCGGCTGCTTTGAAAACAGAATGCGTCTGCCGAGACTTATCATAGAAAATATCAGAAAGAAGACAGGCGGCACTCTTCCTATCCTCTGCAGGATCAACGGAAGCGACGAAGTAGACGGCGGTCAGTCAGCTCAGGACGCTGCTGCAGTAGCTGCTTACCTCGAAGAAGCTTGCGGTGTTGACGGTATCCACGTAAGCCGCGCCGTACATCTCCACGACGAGTTCATGTGGGCTCCTGGCGTAGTTCACGGCGGTTTCAACGCTCCTTTCTTCACAGAAGTAAAGAAGGCTGTAAACGTTCCTGTTATCGCTGTAGGCCGTTTCACTGAGCCTCAGTACGCTGAACTCGCAGTAAGAGAAGGCAGAGCAGACATCATCGCTTTCGGACGTCAGAGCATCGCTGATCCTGAGCTTCCTAAGAAGGCCTTAGAAGGCCGTCTCGGAGAACTCACTCCATGTATCGGATGCCTCCTCGGATGCGTTCCTAACATGTTCAAGGGTGAGCCTATCAGATGTCTCGTAAACCCTACAGTAGGACGTGAAGCAGAGATCGTACCTGCTGAAACTAAGAAAAAGGTCGCAGTTATCGGCGGCGGTCCTGGCGGACTCTACGCTGCATATATCGCAGCTCTCCGCGGACATGACGTTACACTTTTCGAAAAGGCTGATCAGCTTGGCGGAAACTTCCGTATCGCTGCTTATCCACCGGGAAAGGGTGACATCACAGCTGCGATCCGCAACATGATCGTAAAGTGCCAGCTTAACGGCGTTGAAATAAAGACAAACACAGAAGTAACACCTGAGCTCCTTAAGGAATTCAAGCCTGACGCAGCTATCCTCGCTACAGGCTCAACTCCTCTGATCCTCCCTATCAAGGGTCTGTCAGAGTGCGGCTTCATCACTGCACACGACATGCTCGACGGCAAGGCTCAGATCGGAGCAAAGGCTCTCGTAGTAGGCGGCGGCATGGTAGGCTGCGAAGCAGCTGAATTCCTCGCAGAAAGAGGCCACCAGGTAGCTGTCATAGAAATGAAGGACGTTATCGGAGCAGACGTTGTTCCTGAAAACAAGCCGTTCTTATTTGCAAACTTCGACAAGCACCACGTAGACCTCAGACCAGGCGCAAAGGTAAGCGAGTTCTTCACAGACGGCGTATCTTATGCTCTGGCTGACGGCACAGAAGGCGAGCTCAGAGGATTCGACAACATCATCCTCGCTATGGGTTCAAGAAGCTACAACCCTCTGGAAGAAACTGTAAAGGAATTCGTTCCGGAAGTCATCGTTATCGGCGAGGCAGTAAAGTCTCCTGGCAACGCATGCATCTCAACAGGCGAAGCACTCAACGCAGCGCTTTCACTCTAATGAGTCAAAAGCATCGCCTGCCCGCAGGCGTTATGCGATAAATAATATATTAAATATACGGAAATAAATATACGGAAATAAAGCGTATAAAAAACCGGAAGTAAGCAAAAACTTTTCTTCAAGAACATAAATGTCATCTGTGACGCGCGGGCTGGGCCCGCAAACAGAAAATACGACCACGCTGCCGCATTTAGCCCATGCGGCAGCCATTAAAATCGCAAAACTCATTTTAAATACTCTTAACAATAGCAGAAAAAAGGATCCCGGATTTTCCATGTCGGGGTCCTTTTTTCTATATATTGAGAGAAAAGCAGTAGAGGTACGACAGATCATGCAGAGAATGTTGATCATGATTTATTGCGCGAAATACGTTTATAATTTTTATAAATACGATATAATACTATGTATTAGAAATTAAAAATGTATCAGGAAAGACTTCTGTCCTTAAAGTTGTTTATCCGGCGCTTAATATTTTAAAGAATGAGCCGTTGAAAAAAACACTTACAGATTTTTCAGGCATGGAGCAGGAGTCAGTACGCGATAAAAGTCCTTTAAGATTTTCAGGTGAGAGGGAACCGTATGGATGATTTGAAAATACTCACAGAGCAGCTATTTAAAATATACAGTAATTCGAGATCTGTAGATGACCTGGGGATCGAGAATTACTTCGATGAAAATATCAGTATAATCGGAAGCGGGGAACACGAGATCTACAGGAATATGCATGAGTTTCTGGATTCGTTTAAATTTAATGTAAAAAAAAGAGGCAAGATCAGAATTGATATAAGAAACTTATGTCAGAAAGAAGAACAGCTTGATGATCATCATGTTCTTGCACAAGGAACAGTAGATTTTGTGGGGCTGTTTGAAGATGGCTCGATCTGTTTCGAAATGAATACGAGATTTACGATCATCTATAGATGGACGGGGGAAAAGTGGCTGGTTCAGCATCTGCATCAATCAGTTCCTGATCAGGAACAAATGGATGGTGAAGAATTCCCTCTTTCACTGGGAAAACAGGTGAAGGAGAACCGGCAGGCGCTTCTGGCATTGGGCACTGCCTATTACCATATATCAAGTCTGAATTTGAAAACAGAGAGGATCGAACTCGTCAAAAGCTCCAGGACATCAGCTATGGATGTCGAGGGAGATAGTGGAGACTGGTATCCTCAGTTTCAGATCATTAAAGAGGTGATCGCGGAGCCTTTCGTGCAAAAGTATATGGATTTTTTTGATATCAAGACCATGGCTGCGCGGCTTCGTAATAAAGAGTCAATGTCTGATGAATTCATGAAGAAGGATGGGACATGGTTTCTTTCGATGGTCGTTCCGCAGATCTATGATGCTGATGGAAATGTTACATCCGTGCTGTTTGCAAATCGAGATGTAACTGATGAAAAAATACGAGAATTAAGACAGGAGAAAGAATTACGTGAAGCCAAGCTGAAAGCAGAAAGCGCAAATCATGCAAAATCCTCCTTCCTGTTCAATATGTCTCATGACATCCGAACTCCTATGAATGCGATCATCGGTTATGCAGAGCTGGCATCCAGACATTTAGAGGATACAGCGAAGCTGGACAGATACCTCGAAAAAATCCAGGTCTGCGGAGAAGAGCTTCTGTCACTGCTCAATAATGTCTTAAATCTTGCAAGAATTGAGAATAACAAGATCGAAATGGAATACACAGTTTCGAATGTCTGTGAAAGCTTCGAAAACTACGTCACGATGTTCCAACAGCAGGCAGAAAGTAAAAATCAGACGCTTTCTCTGACAGAACAGATCATGTATCCGTACGTATATATGGACGCTCCCCATTTATCTGAAATCTGTTTGAATATTATAAGTAATGCTATTAAGTATACAAATGACGGAGGTACGATATCCTGTAATATTTCACAAACAGCTTCTGAAAAAGAAGATTGGTGCAATTTGATCATCACCGTTACTGATAATGGAATCGGTATGTCTGAAGAATTCCAGAAGCATGTTTTTGAAACCTTTGAAAGAGAACGTAACTCTACATTCAATCATATTGAGGGCAGCGGCATCGGAATGGGTATTACGAAAAAGCTTGTAGAACTCATGGGCGGCACGATAGAAGTAAAAAGCAAACAAGATGAGGGATCTGCGTTTACAGTGACTATACCTTGCAGGAAAGCATCAGAAGAAGATTTCCTGGTTAAGAAAAATAATAATTTACGCGATAAGAATTGTTTAGGCGGTGTCCGCATTCTACTGGTTGAAGATAATGAGATCAATAGAGAGATCGCCATAGAATTATTGAAAGAAGAAGGGTGTATAGTTGAGACGGCCGGTGATGGTGTGGCATGTATCGATATGATCGAAAAGGCGGAGGCTGATTATTACAAGATAGTTCTTATGGATATTCAAATGCCGGTTATGAATGGGTATGATGCTGCATCGATCATCCGAAAGCTGAAGGATACAAAAAAATCAAGGCTTCCGATTATTGCGATGACGGCTAATGCTTTTGCGGAAGATGTAAACAAGGCTCTTTCTGCCGGGATGAATGATCATGTTGCTAAACCGATCGACATGAACATTCTTGTGCCGATAATGATGAAGTATTTATTATAACAAAACCGGAGCTGCCGGTAAAAATGATTCTTTTACACAATGAAAATGGTTAAGGCCGTGTTGATTTAATAAGATATTATACATATAATGAACTCAGCGAGGCAGCCGGATAGACGAAGCCTGTCTATCCGGCGAAAATCAATATTGGGTTTTAAGTAAACCGCCTATCCGGCCGGAGAAAGGGCGGTCTGCTTATTTTTTGAGTTGTATTCTTATAGTATATTTGTACTCTTTATCTGTCTGCATTTTAAATTAAAATTGAATAAATATTTTTTTATTCTTCTGCCAAATACAGCTTTCTGATGTTTGTTACATATTTGTCATATGCAATTGATAAAATAAGTGTTCGTTGCTATAATTATATCAGGAAAGATCAATGTATGCCGGATGTTCGGGCGCCGGGCGCCCGGGGCGTTTGGATGTTGAAATATACGGGAATATATTAGCAGGGAGATGAGGCATTATGAGAACAGGAAAATACGATCCTGCTGAAAAATTTAATTATTCGTATGACGGCAGGGTGATGACTGTTACGGGACCGGCTGACCGCGGAGCGGAGGAACTCAGGATACCGCCGGAGATAGACGGCCACCCTGTTACTGTTATAGGAAACGGCGCGTTCCAGTACTGTCACGATCTCAGAAGGATAACGCTTCCTGATACCGTTACGACTATAGAAAACGCAGCGTTCAAGGGGTGTGAAAACCTCGAGGAAGCAGAGCTTTCCGCGTCGCTTAACTCCATAGGCGCGCTTGCGTTCCAGGGGTGCACCGGCCTTAAGTATCTTACTGTATCGGATCATACTGACAGGATAGAGATAAACTCTTTTAAAGAGTGCCGCGCGATAGAAGTCGTACACGTAAAGATGCGCGACAGGATAGCAGTTGACGAGGAACGCAGGATAGGACAGTTCAGATTCGGCGTCATACCGTGCATAGACTCGGTGCCGGGAGCCGGACCGGACTGTGCTGTATATAAGCATCCTAAAATGGGACTTTTTGTAAGAGGACCGGAGTACGATGTACGCAGCTTTGTTGTGGCGTCCGAGTCTGACGAGGCTATATGGCTTTACATGCGAGCCATAATGCGCGCGACTGACCCGCACGGCGCCAGCATGGACAAATACGATGCGACATTCCTTGAAATACGAAGTGATGACGATATGTACAGAGTTGCAGCGCGCAGGCTGTCAGATCCGTATAATATGTCTAAAAGGATGTACAAGATATACAGAGACGCGCTTACCGGTATGATAGAGTCGATAATAAGATCGGACCGCGTAGACCGCCTGACTCGCGTAGGCGAGCTCGACTGCCTTGAGCGCGAGCTGCTGCCTGAGTATATAGAGCTTGCGGGCAGGATAGGAGGCGGCTGCACGGCGTATCTTCTGGAGCATCAGAACAGATATGCTAAAGTTGAAGAGTATGATTATTCGTTGTAGCAAGTATTTGTATCAGCAGCGATATATGAAGTGGTGATGTAAATGGCGCAGACCATAAATAAAAAAAATACAGACAAAAGAAAGATAAAGATAGAAAGACCTATGACTCCTGAGGAGCAGGCCGCAGCAGACAAAGCGGCAGAGGTCAGGAACAGCGCTGACAGGATAGCGCGCCAGATCATAGATATGACGAGGAACGGACTTTTCGTAACGCTCAGATTTATGGATGTAGCGCTCTGCCAGTTCAGCTATATAAATTCGGATCAGCTGGCTGAAGACATGAAGCGCGTGAAAACGATAGCGACGACGGGACAGCACATGATCTACGATCCGCAGTACGTCATAGAGCAGTATATGAAGGATAAGCAGAGCCTTTCGCGCGATTACCTGCATATGGTACTTCACTGCGTTTTCAGGCATCCGTTCGTTTCGAGCGGGCTTGACCGCGCAGCGTGGGATCTGGCATGCGATATAGCCGTAGAATCAATAATATGCGATCTTGACGTAAGGCAGGCAAATACGCGCGAAGCGCAGGAGACAGCCGCTGAGATAGACCGCATAAAGACTATGATGAACGGCCGGATGACGGCCGAGCACCTTTATGCGTGGCTGAGGTCAGGCGGAGCTCAGAGAAAGGACATGGAAAAATGGCGTCATCTTTTCCATCGCGACGACCACGGAGTATGGTGGGATATCGCGAAGCAGATAGAAGAAGAGATGAAGCGCCGGGCTGAAGAGGAAAAGGACGAGAGAGTCCGGGAGGATGAACATGATGCACAGCCTGATCCCGAGGATGAAAACGAAGATAACGCAGACGGCACAGATGATGCCGAAAATGATGACGAAGCCGGAACCGACGAAGACGGAGAAGGCGAAGAAAATGATGAAGACGGTGATGACGACGCCTCCGGCGACGGCAACGGCGAAGAAGGCGAAGAAAACAGCGAAGAAAGTTCCGAAGATCCTGAAGAAGATGATGGAGAAGAGGAAGAAGAAAGCTCTGAAGAAGGCGAAGAAGCTGCAGAAGAAGAGCCTGAAGAAGCTGAAGAAGACAGCGAAGAAGACGACGGATGGCGTGAAGAAGAGTATGAAGACGAATATTCCAGCGTTCCGGGGCAGTCGATGGAACGAGAAAACCCCGACGACATGGCGGACCCGGATTCAGACACGCATGACACGGGAGAAGAAAGCAATGATGACGGCAGCGGCGGTGGCGGCGCCGGTGATGATCCTGAGCAGTCGGAAGATGAAGGCTCGGGCTCAGGCGAAAGCCCTGAGGGAATGTCAGGAGAAGCCTCAGACGAAGGAAAGCAGGACGACGAGCGAAGACCGGACAGCAATATGAGCGGAACAGCCGGCGAGGGCAAACAGGACGACTCGCCGGGAGAAGACCCGTTCGGTGATGATGAAAATAAAGGCAGCTCACAGAATATGAGCGGAAGCGGCGGAAAACAGCAGCAGGGCACGAGCGGCGGCGAGCATTCCGCAGGAACAGGCGGAGGCGGTGACGGCTCGCAGTCTGCATGGGAACATTCGTCGGGAGAAGCTACGCAGCGCGGCAGCGGCGATGACGGAGAACGCAGTCAGATGAGCGGTTCATCCGGCAGCAAGGAACAGCTGCAGCCGGGCGCCGAGCAGCAGAAGCAGGAAGCTAAAGCCGAGCAGGGGACAGCCGACAGCGGCGAGGATGAAGAAAAAGCGCCGTCATACATGCACAGCGGTGAGGAACAGCGCGAGCTGGAAGAAAAATGGAAAGAGATAAGCGAGCGTATGCTTGTAGACCTGGAAACTTCTTCTAAAGAGTGGGGCGACAAGTCAGACAGCATGCTTCAGGGCATAAAAAAGATAAATCGCGACAAGTACGATTACGCTACATTCCTGAGAAAGTTCTCTACATTAAAAGAAGATATCCAGATAAACGACGATGAGTTCGATTATGTGTATTACACGCTTGGTATGGAAAGATATGGAAATATACCGCTTATCGAGCCGCTTGAGTATAAGGAAGTCAGAAAGGTACGTGATTTCGTAATAGCGATAGATACGTCAGGCTCATGCGCGGGCGAAGTAGTACAGAAATTCCTTGACAAGACGTTCTCGATATTTATGCAGCAGGAGAATTTCTTCAGAAAGATAAACCTGCATATCATACAGTGCGATGCCGAGATACAGGATGTTGTAAAGATAACAGATAAAACTGAGTTTGAGGATTATATAAGGAATCTTGAGTTCAAGGGCTTCGGAGGCACGGACTTCCGCCCTGTGTTCGAGTATGTAAATACGATGATAGACGCAGGAGAGTTTGACGACCTCAAGGGTCTCATATACTTTACTGACGGCAACGGAACGTACCCGAAGCGCAGACCGCCGTATGAAACGGCATTTATATTTGTAGACGATGATGAATTTGAATATCAGGTCCCAAGCTGGGCAATGAAGCTGGTGCTTGAAACGAGCGATATAACAGAGGAGGTTCTCATATGAACATAAAAGAAGCAAAAGACGAAATAAAGCGCGCCATAACGTCATACCTTGAAAAGGACGAGTTCGGCGATTACGTTATAAGCAGAGTAAGACAGAGACCTGTTCTGCTGATAGGCGACCCGGGCATCGGTAAGACTGCCATCATGGAGCAGATATCAGAAGAACTCGGCATCGGACTCGTTTCTTACTCTATGACGCATCACACAAGACAGAGCGCCATCGGTCTTCCTAAGATCGAAACAAAGACGTACGGCGGCGAGGAGTATATGGTATCTGAGTATACTATGTCAGAGATCATAGCGTCAGTCTACGACTGCATAGAGCAGACGGGTCTGCACGAGGGCATACTGTTCCTCGATGAAATAAACTGCGTTTCAGAAACGCTCGCGCCTGCCATGCTGCAGTTCCTGCAGTACAAGACGTTCGGCAAGCATGAAGTTCCTGAAGGCTGGATCATAGCTACAGCCGGAAACCCGCCTGAGCACAACAAGTCAGTAAGAGAATTCGATATCGTAACTCTTGACCGTGTCAAGAAGATCGTTGTCGAGCCTGATTATGACGTATGGAAGGAGTACGCGTACAAGGCGCAGATCCACGGCGCTATAACTACGTACCTTGAGATAAAGAAGAATGACTTTTATCGTATAGAGACTACCGTAGACGGCGTAGAGTTCGTAACTGCAAGAGGCTGGGAAGATCTGTCAACTATGATAAAGCTTTACGAGAAGCAGGGCTACACTGTAGATGAACGCCTTATAAGCCAGTATCTGCAGCATGAAAAGGTAGCAAAAGACTTCGCTATATACTACGACCTCTACAACAAGTACAAGTCAGATTACCAGCTCGAAACTATACTTGACGGCACATACAGCGAGGAAATACGCGACAGAGCAAAGGCTGCCAAGTTTGACGAGCGTCTGACGCTCACAGGTCTGCTGCTCGATGCAGTTACTGAAAGACTTAAGGAAGATATAGATACAGAAGATTTCGTAACAGACCTCCACAAAGTACTGCTTGAAGTCCGCACAGAGTGCGAGGACAAGACAGCGCATATAGACGATATCCTCGGCAGGATCATAGCGACGCGAACATCTGCATACAGGAATGAAAAGCGCTCAGGCATCCTGACAAAGAGCCGCGAGGTCGTTATGAGAAGAGTCATACTCGCCATAGAAGAGTACAACAACCACCTGAGACAGGAATCGATAACAGACGTAGAAGAAGGCTTCGCCTACATAAAGGAAACGTTTGCAGGCACTGTAGCAGACATGAAGGTGCACCTCAGCCAGTCGCAGTCCATGATAGAAAACCTGTTCCTCTTTGTGGAGGATGTATTTGAGGAGCCGGAGATGCTCGTAGTAGTAACAGAGCTTACAGTAAACTACTATTCAGCAAAATTCATCAGCCGCTACGGCTGCGAAAAGTATTTCGAGCACAACAAGGAACTGCTCGTTTACGAACGCCAGCAGGAGCTCCTCTCAGAGATCATGCTGCTCAACGAGGAAGAGGAGATAAATCTTTCTATATAGCAGATCATGCTAAAACTGCATAATAAAAAATACATGTATACGATTCTCTGTTCCGGATGAAAACGTCCGGGACAGGGGATTTTTTTATGTATTAAAATAAAAACAAAAAAGTTACGCTATAGATACAAAGGTTTAGATGTTATGAAAGCAAACGTAATATCCGGACCTTTTTTTGTTTCATGACAGATTTTATCACCGTAAAATAATATTAAAAAAATAAAAAATACAGATGCTGATACCGCAAAGTTACATTTGAAAAACAGATGAAAAGCAAAAATGAAACTGTTAAAAATCGTTGAAATTTCAACAAAAATTACATGAACTCAGACGAGGATAGTATAGATAAAAACACTTGTAAACAGATTACCCTGTGTATATAATAATCACAGAAATAAGAAAATGTTACCGGTTTTATAATGATTCGGTAATAGAGAAAAGGGTAAAACCAAAGTTGTAAAAGCAGAAAGTAACTTTTACAGAAGCAACTGCATTTATTTAAGATATATCAGGAATCGGGGCGTTGATATGGCATTCAGGCAGAAAAGAAAAAGACTCGGCGATATGCTCGTTGAGAATCATATGATAACTGAAGACCAGCTCAGAGAAGCGCTGGATAAACAGAAACAGAAAAAAGCGAAGCTCGGCCAGGTGCTCGTAAGCATGGGCGTGACGACAGAAGAGTCCATAGCAAAGGTACTCCACCAGCAGATGCATATAGATATGGTAACGCTTGCAGACCGTGAGATAGACAGAGAGGTGCTCAGCATCATCACAGATCCGTCCATACTCAAAAAATACATGGTCATCCCGTTCGAGTTCAACGGCGCAGGATACCTCAGACTTGCCATGGAGGATCCTATGGACCTCATGGCCATAGACGATATAAGCATCATAACAGGCATGCAGGTAGAGCCGGTCGTAGCGACCGGAACAGATATCATGGCAGCCGTTGACAAGTATTACGGCCACGAGGAAGCGCGCGCCGCAGCAGAGGCCTTCACTCGCGAGCGCGAAACGATGGTCAGCCGCGACGACTCAGCAGAGTCAGAGGACGTAGCAAACGCACCTGTCGTAATGCTCGTAAAGACACTCATAGAGCAGGCAGTCCGCAAGAGAGCCAGCGATATACACGTAGAGCCGCTCGACACGCGCATAAGAGTCAGAAACAGAGTAGACGGCGTGCTGGTAGAGGTAGGCAGCTACCCGCTCAGCATGCTGCAGGCCATCATATCAAGGATAAAGATCATATCAGGCATGGACATATCCGAAAAGAGAAAGCCGCAGGACGGCCACATCTCCCAGACAGTAGATCGAGTAGAGTACGATATAAGATCATCTGTAATACCGACAGTCACAGGTGAAAAGGCAGTACTCAGACTGACAGCGAAGGCTGTACTCGCAAGAGACAAGAAACAGCTCGGATTTTCAACAGAAGACCTTGAAAGATTCGACTCCATACTGTCAAACCCTAACGGAATGATACTCGTAACAGGCCCTACAGGCTCAGGAAAGACGACGACGCTCTACAGCGCCATCAGCGAGATGAACAAGCCTGAGGTAAATATAGTCACAGTAGAGGATCCTGTAGAAGTAGATATAGACGGCATAAACCAGGTCCAGGTAAACTCAAGAGCAGACCTGACATTCGCGTCAGCGCTCCGCTCCATACTCAGACAGGACCCTGACATCATAATGATAGGCGAGATACGAGACGAGGAAACAGCAAGCATAGCCGTTACAGCCTCCATAACAGGCCACCTCGTAGTCAGCACGCTCCATACAAACAGCGCCGCAGCCAGCATGACGCGACTCGCGGACATGGGCGTAGAGCCGTATCTCATAGCAGACGCAACAGTAGGCGTAATAGCCCAGCGACTCGTAAGAAAGCTGTGCGACTGCCACACGACGCGTCCCGCGACACCTGAAGAACGCAGGCTCCTCGGAGCGACAGACGATGAAGAGATCATGGTCGGCGAACCGTGCGGCTGCATAAAATGCAACAGCACAGGCTACAGGGGGCGCTCAGGCGTTTACGAGATCATGCCTGTAACAAGACGCATAAGAGACGCGGTAGCGTCAGGCGCGTCATCAGACGACATAGAAAGTATAGCCGTTGAAGAGGGCATGCACACACTTAAGGATGCATGCGCGAGAATGGTCCGCAAGGGCATAACGACGATATCAGAAATGGAAAGGATAACTTATTCGAACTGAAGAATGGGCCCGCATTTCCAAAAGCGCCGCAGCGTTCAGCACGGAGGCGCGCGATAACACAGGCGTACCGGATCATTTATCGAAAAATGTCGAATTTAAGCAAAAAAGTATTTTACATACATAAACAATATGCTTATAATAATGACCGAATGTCCGGCGGACAGCGCCGGAATGTACGTCGGCCGGGCCGACGCAGAGGCGCGCAAGCGCCCTGTACACATTAATTGAATAAATATATATTTTACATATGTTATATCTCATGCAGTATCGAAAGGTGTGTTTTTAAATGCATTACGGATCAATAGATGAGATGCTTAAAGCAGCAAACGAGCGCGGCGCGTCCGACCTGCACATCACGGTAGGCGTACCGCCCAAGATAAGGATAGACGGCGAGCTCACCGACATAGCCGATGAGCGCATCATGCCGGCAGACGCCGAAAACCTCATAATGCCGATCATACCGGACCACGCGAGAAAGCAGCTTGCCGAAAACGGCGAGAGCGATTTTTCTTACGCCGTAGTCGGAGTCGGCAGATACAGAGTAAACGCGTTCAGGCAGCGCGGTTCTTACGCGTGCGTCATACGTATAGTAGGCACGCGCATCCCGTCACCTCAGGAGCTCGGACTTCCGGAGTCGGTAGTAGCCCTCACGGAGCTGAAAAGAGGCCTCGTCATAGTAACAGGCCCGACGGGCTCAGGAAAATCAACGACGCTCGCGTCACTCGTAGACGTTATAAACTCGACGCAGAACGTGAACGTCATCACGCTGGAGGACCCGATAGAGTACCTGCACAGACACAACAAAGCGATAGTGAACCAGCGCGAGATAGGCGTTGACTCGTTTTCATACACGTCAGCGCTCAGGGCTGCGCTCAGAGAAGACCCTGACGTCATCATGGTCGGTGAGATGAGAGACCTCGACACGATATCGACAGCCATCACGGCAGCCGAAACAGGCCACCTCGTACTCTCCACGCTGCACACGACAGGCGCGGCAAACACGATAGACCGTATCATAGACGTCTTTCCGCCGCACCAGCAGCAGCAGATCAGGATACAGCTCGCGGGCGTGCTTGAGTCAGTCATATCACAGCAGCTCCTGCCGAAGGTATTCGGCGGCAGAGTCGCAGCGTTTGAGGTCATGCACACGAACACGGCGATAAAGAACCTCATAAGAGAGTCAAAAACGCACCAGATAGACAACATTATCCAGACGAACCGCAAGCTCGGCATGATGATGATGGATGACGCTATCATGGAACTGTACATGAGAGGCGAGATCTCAAAAGAGACAGCACTCGAATACGCACAGGACCAGCAGAATATGAAGCGCAAGCTGCAGTAAAGCGGCGCGCCTTGCGCGCCTCAGACACGGATGCGCCCGCCCGGCGGGCGAAAAGGATGAGGCATTTACACATCAGGGGAGAAAGAAATGGCTGATTATTCTTACCTCGCAGTAAACGAGAAGGGAAAACAGGTCAAAGGAACAGTGGACGCGCCCGACAGCAGAGCCGCCATGAACCTTGTGCGAGACCGCGGACTGACAGTCATAAAGGTCACGGAAGCCACGGTCCTCAATAAAGAAATAAAAATAGAATTCCATAAAAAAGTAAAAGCCCGCGACATCGGAGTTTTCTGCAGACAGATGAGCAGCATACTCGAAGCAGGCATATCCATAACAGAAGCGCTCGACATACTCACAGAGCAGACAGAAAAAAAGCAGCTGCGCGAGGCAGTCGAGACGACGAGAGACAACGTAGCGAAGGGCGAGCTCCTTTCTGACGCCATGCGCCAGGCAGGCGGCGTCTTTCCTTCCATACTTATAAGCCTGGTGCAGACAGGCGAAGAGTCAGGCTCCATAGCCTACTCGTTTGAGCGTATGGCAGTCCACTTCGAAAAGCAGGCGAAACTTTCCGGACTGGTCAAGAAAGCCATGGTATACCCGGCAGTCATCCTGGCAGTGGCGTTCGCCGCAGTCATGATAATGTCTATAGTAGTCATACCGCAGTTCGCCGACCTGTTCGACAGCATGGGCGCAGAGCTCCCGCTCATAACCAGAGCGGTAATGGGCTTCAGTAACTTCATCATACACAGGTGGTACATACTGCTCGTACTTGTCATAGCCATAGTCGTCGGCCTCAGGTACTACCTGAGCACAGATAAAGGTCAGCATGTCTGGGGAAGGCTGCTCCTCAAGATCCCGGTATTCGGCGACCTTTCAGCAAAGAACGCCAGCGCTGACTTTGCAAGAACGATGTCAACTCTCATGTCAGCCGGCATGCCGGTGACAAAAGGCCTTGAGATAACAGCGGCAGCCATGAAAAACGTCCTTTTCAGAGACGTGCTTCTCGAAGTAAAAAAAGACGTAGAACAGGGCCAGCCGATGTCTAACATGCTCAAAAAAACAGGCATATTTCCGCCGATGGTAGGAAACATGGTAAGGGTAGGCGAAGAAGCCGGTTCGGTAGACGACATGCTCGATAAGATAGCAGACTACTACGAGGACGAGGTCGAAATGGCCACCGAAGCCCTCACAGCAGTCATGGAACCGCTCATAATAGTAGTCCTCGGCGTCGTAGTAGGCATCATAGTCCTCGCGATATACATGCCGATGGTAAGCCTGTACCAGAACCTCGACACGCTGTAACAGAAAAATTAACCGATACGGTAATACGGACAAAATACACCGATACGGCGTAAAATGATACGCGCGCATCAAATATAAAAAGGTATCACGCCCTGAAAAGGCTTCAGACAAAAGCTGAAAAAGTTCACAAGGCCGTACTGAACAAGCGCGGCAGGGCTTTGATATATACACAAATAACAATATTCATACGTTACATCTGAGAAAGTAAAAAAGAAATGGAGAATGAAAAATGTTCAGATTAATGGAAAAAGCAAGAAAGAATAACAAGGGCTTCTCGCTCGTAGAACTCATCGTAGTAGTACTCATCATCGCGATCATCGCAGTTGCACTGGCACCGCAGGTCGTTAAGTATGTACAGAAGTCAAGAGATAATGTTGCGTTAAATAATGCAGCTACTATAAAGAGTGCAGTACAGGCTGCTGTGGCTGAGTATCAGGGCGATACAACATCTAATAGTTATACATTAGCCGATAGTGGTTACACATTTACGGTAGGTAAAACAGCATCAACAATTTCAAAAGCTGATGCTGATAAAATGCCAGAGAACTTAGTAGCTGATATTAGAGAAAACTTAGGTACTGCAGATTTAGATAAAGACCATACTGTAATAATTGAGAAGAATGGTACAGTTAAAGTTGATGGTAAGTAAATAAGTACTTAAATAAATTTTTAAAGAGCAGTACAACTGCGGCAGTAAATTTTCACAGCGGTAAAGCTGACTTTGTAAAAACTTTGCCCGTACTGCTCTGACAGTAACGAATATCATGAGTTTAAAGATCATTGCAGGTGCAGGATGTTCAGGATCGCTGATCCGGAAATAGCCGGAACTGATAACTCAGATAACACATGCACGATCAATGATAAGGGTACGGTATCAGTATCTGTTAAGTAATAGTATATATTTATTTATGATGATTAGTTGTATTAGGAAAATAAATGATAAATGAACTGATAATTAAAAAAAATAATAAAGGCTTTACACTTGTAGAACTGATAGTAGTAGTACTTATCATAGCAATTATCGCAGCAGTACTCGCGCCGCAGGTCGTCAAGTACGTCGGACGATCTAAAGAGGCTGTAGATAAAAACAATGCAGCTGTACTTAAGACTGAAGTACAGGCAGCAGTCGCTGATTACGTGGCGCAGGGATATGGATTTAACCCTAACCTCAAGGCAACGCCAAGTGAGTATTATTTGACTCCAAATAAAAACGGCAAGCCGGGTACAGGCTGGGTCCAGGGAAAAAACGGTACTGCTGTAGCTAGCTGGGTGAAAATGCGGGAATTTATTCTTGAAGCAACAGGCAGCGATATCCCTCAGATCATGGAAAAAGGTAAAAATACATGGAAAGCATCCATTGACCGAAACGGAGCAGTTACTATAGAAACGATCTATGCACCGCCAAGGTAAAAATGATTTTTTGTACTTGCTGATATGATAAATAAACAAATGATATAAAATAACGTATTAAAAGAGCAGTGCAACTGCGGCAGTAAATTTTCAGAGCGGTAAAGCTGACTTTGTAAAAACTCCGGCTGTACTGCTCTGATTTGTATTACGGTAAAATTTTAAACATGCATATTTTGAATGCATAATTAATGTTGTATACTATATAAAATCGACTAAAAAATTTGCAGTAAAAGAAAGGAGCCCGCCCATGCTGCCGCCACTATACTACTACATATGCGCATTTATATTCGGCGCCGCAGTCGGCAGCTTCCTCAATGTCTGCATATACAGGATACCACTTAAAGAAGACATAGTAAAAGAACCGTCACACTGCATGACATGCGGCCACAAGCTCGCATGGTACGACAACATCCCGATCATAGCATGGATAGCGCTCAGAGGCAGGTGCCGCTACTGCAGGACGAAGCTCTCAGCTCAGTACCCGGCGATAGAGCTCCTGAATGCAGTCTTATGGACATTTACCGTAGTTATGAACGGCATAAATATAATATCACTCATACAGTGCCTGATAATATCAGCGCTCATAGTCCTGAGCGTCATAGACTGGAGAACATACGAGATCCCGTTCGGCATAAACGTATTTATATTTATCTGCGGAGCAGCGGTCACGATATGCAGCGCGGCCGGGATCGGCGGCGCGACTGGGGCAAAGACAGGCATGGCTGCAGTTACAAGCCATATCGCAGGCATGCTTATCATCAGCGTACCACTGTGGCTCCTTTTGATCATCAGCGGTGGACGCGCTATAGGCGGCGGCGACGTAAAGCTCTTTTTCGCCGCAGGACTCGCGCTGGGCGCGAGCAGCACAATAGCCGCATTCTTCATATCATTCCTGTTGGCAGCAGTCATCCACATAGCCAGGATGAAGCTCGCAGGAGCAGAAAGCAGGCTCGCCATGGGCCCGTACATAGCCGCAGGCGTGTGCATATCCATATGGTTCGGCCCGCAGATAGTAGATAAGTACATGGCTATGATGTTTTAGCATATGGTAACCGCTATTACAACAAAGATGCTGCAAAGCTGATGAACATACGGATAAGCGGAGCGTCGGAGCGGAGTGTTCCGTATGTTCATCAGCAATCCTGCATCCCGTAATTACAATAATTCATATGTTTATAATATGTTCTCGAAAGGATATTTACAGAGATATCTTTTCAAGAATATATTATTTAAATAAAAATATATCGATAAAACAGGAGAGACAGCCGGCGCCGGCCGGCATTGGAAATACAGCAGGAGGACCGATAAATGGCGGGCAAAAATGATTTTATCTGTATAGAGATAGGCTCGGCCTTCATCCGCATAGTCCAGGTGAAGGGCAAAAATAAAAAATATAAAGTACTTCATGCAGCAGAACACAGAATGCCGGAAGGACTCGTTTACGACGGATACGTCCGCAATACCGAAGCCATGGCAGAGTTCATAAAAGACTGCATGGCACAGGCTCAAATGAGCGGCAGGGAAGCCATAATATCGCTCATCTCAAACAAGATAGTCAGCAGAGAAGCCGACATACCTGTCATGAAGGACAAGCTTGTTTACGAAATGATAAAAAATCAGGCAGCGGACTATTTCCCTATGGATATAACAGACTACGCAGTGAGCTGCAGCATCATGAAGCGCGAGGCTGACCATATACACATCATGGTATACGCCATGCCTACAGATCTGATAGAGCAGACAGAAAAGCTCGCAGGCGCGTGCGGCCTCAGGCTCAGGAGCATAGAATTCAGCGGACACGCCGCATACCAGTATATGATGCAGCGCCTTAAGGCTGACAGAAACGTACTGCTCCTGCAGGTGCATGAGCCGGTAACGAGAGCGTACATCATAGACGACGGCGCCGTAGGGATGCAGCGAAATATAAACTACGGGACCGGATCGCTCCAGGACGTTGTAGTCGGACTCGGACTTGCAAAAGACAGAGACGAGGCGTTTGAGGTGCTTTCAGACAGACTTAAGGTAGGCGCGTATATGCCCGGAAGCGCTATGCGCCCGGCGGAGCCTGAGGAAACAGAGGCGTCAGCCGCGTCCGCCGGTGACGGCGGCAGCGTTGAGGGCGCCGCAGACGATTCCGATACAGTAAAGGGCGACAGCTCGGATGACGAGTCTTCGTACAATATGTCAGAGCTGTTGAGCGAAGCGGCGCGTCCCATAGTTACGAATGTACTCAGACTTATAGAATATTATTCCACAAGAAACAGAGAATTCCAGCTTGAGGAGATAATCATATCAGACCTCGGAGAGTACGTAAACGGCCTGGCGGAGCTCATAAGGAACGAAACAGGCATGAAGGTCACGCTTGCAAAGGATATGGCGAAAACAACAGTTTTCACAGGCCCTATACCTGCGGAAAGACCCGGCTGCTTCCTGTCCGCGGCCGGAGCCGCGCTCGCGCCTCTTGGATTTGCGCTTGATTCTGCGCGCAGCGCTGAGGAAAAGAAGGCCGGCAGCAAGAATCTAATACTGACGATAGTCGCGGGCGTGCTCGTGTGCGTCCTGCTCGTGTCCGTACAGGGCGCGAGATATGCGGCGCTTAACTCAGCAAGAACTGAGCTTGAGGCTCAGAAGGAAGAGCTGAAGCCGATAGAGACTGTATACGACGCTTACATAAAGGCGCGCGACGTAAATACAGAGGTGAACGCGATAGACGACTCGACGAACCGCATGAACGAATACCTCAGCAATGTGTTTGACGAGCTTGAGCAGAAGCTGCCGTCAACGTCAGTCATAACTTCGATGAATTCCGGCGCGGACGTGCTGACTATGAGCATGAAGGTGGACAGCAAGGAGACGGCTGCGGAGCTTCTCATGCAGCTCAAGGATATAGTCTACTTCTCTGACGTACAGATATCTTCGCTTACAGACACGACGGACGAGCAGACGGGTTCGCGCAAAGTCGAGTTCACTGTAGCGTGCTACTATGATATGGACGCTGAAAAGGCTGACGAAAACGGCGCTGACGGCGCGAACGATGAAGGCGCGTCCGGCGGTCAGGACAGCGGCTATGATGACCTTGCAGGCAGAGGGGAGGCAGGACAGAATGAGTAAGCTTACAGATACACAGAAAATGCTGATATGCGTGCTGGTCGATGTTCTGCTGGTCGCGCTCGTGTGGATATTCGCTTTTACTCCGTTAGGGGATAAATGCTCAGATGCGGAGAACGACATAGCGACGCTGCAGAGTGACATAGACAGGCTGCAGGATCTCGTTGACCGAAAGGATTCGTTTATAGAAAAAACGCAGGTGCTCAACGCAGACACTGATACGATAATAGATAAATACGGTGCAGGCAATACGCCTGAAAAGATACTTATGTTCCTCGTTGACCTTTCAAAGGAAAGCAATATGACGATACCGTCAATAAGCTTCGGCGAGGAGACTAACGTTACGGTGCTTTCTGACGGAACGCCGCTTTCTGAGGCTTCATCAGACAGCTCGTCAGAAGGTGACAGTTCAGCTGACAGCTCTTCGGACAGCAGCAACAGTAATGGCGATGCGGGCTCTGGTGAAGGCAGCGGCGACGCTGACGCGGCGTCAGACAGTGACGGTGACGGAACGGCTTCAAACGTTAAGGCTTCGGAGTATTATCTTTACAATTACCCGGTGACATTCTCATTCAACGTGTCTTACAGCGGTCTCAAGAAGGCTGTCCAATACATAGAGGACTACGGCGAGAGGATGACGATAGACGACATATCAGTTGCTTACGATGATTCGACAGGCAGACTTACGGGCACGATGGCGCTCAACATGTACACGATGACAGGAACGCCGAAGACGTATCTCGCTCCTGCGATAAAGGACGTAAGGCTCGGAGTTGCAAACCTTTTCGGCTCTGTTGAATAACGACAGGATGACCTGAAATAAACAGATCAGATAAAATTAACGGTGAAGGCATGAAAAGTTTTACATATAAATTACATGAAAAACTGAATAAAGGCTGTAATGCAGGAAACGGGAGCGGCCGCCCGGCGGCCGGGCAGCGCGCTTCGCGCGCTCCGCAAGCGCCCGGCTCGCGCCGCGCGCATAACAACGCAGGCTTCTCGCTTCCTGAGATCATCGTAGCCATGCTCATCGTCGGCATAGTCATAACGCCGCTGCTGACGAATTTCGCCGTTACAGCCCGCGTGAACGCAAAGTCACTAAAGACTAAGGATGTGACGGACTACGCGGAGCAGATAATAGAGACGCTGCAGTCTTATACGCCTGATGAAGTGGATGAGCAGTTCGGAAGCGATAAGGCAGAAGACTTCAAGATAGCCGACATATCAAATACAGAGACGAACTACGGCCGCACGGACAGCAGCTTTAAGACTGACAACAGAAAAGACGAGGAAAAAGCAGAAGCTGCAGACGGCAAGCCGCGTTATTACTTTATAAGGGGAGCCAAGGCGCCGAGCGGCAGGACATACGACGTGCAGATAACGTACGATCCGACTGCTTACAGGACAGCCGGGACGGCTGACGGGTCTGCGCATGCTTATAACCTTGAGGAATTCCCGGATTCAACTGCATTCTCGCGCAGCACTACGGCCATTATAAACCCGAACGACTCGCACGTTACGTTCCCGACAGGCTCAGACGGCAAGAACATATTTAACGAGGAATCGCAGAGTTATGAGTTTGAGAATAATACATCGTATGAGGAAAGCGCTGTAGCGAGTTACTATGATACGTATACTACATTTATTTCGAAGGTAGTGGAAAAAGTAAACAGTTTCTTTAAGGAAAAGGACATAAAGCAGGAGTACTATATAAAAGAATCCGATATTGCGGCGCTTTCAAAAGAAGCTAAAATGGCAGAACTGCGGAGTAAAACCAAAAGGTTCACTGTGATATCTCTTGATGATGTCAATAATAAGATAGTTCTGTCGTCGTATCTGAGATTCGAGCTTGATAATGATGTATATGCAGTTGATGAAACGGGCGTCACTGCAAGCGTTATGAGAAAGATCAAAAAAACCGCTTTCAGGGATATAACTGATGAGAATGTTACATTAAGTGAGGATGATCTTAACAGAATAAAAAGCACCATATCCGATATTGCGTCAGAACAGCGAGGTGAGAATGGTACGAAGCTGTTTCTTGACTATAAGGTATTTTATGATACTGACGGATACAGCGACCTTAAGACTGTATACATTATGTACAAGCCGCTCAGTAATCAGTTTATGAGCGGCGGCGATACGATAGTTATAGATATCAATGACAGTAAAGTGCAGAAACGTTATATGGAAAGTAAAGAAACTCTTGATTTCTATATAGTTCCTCAGCTTGGCCTGCTCAGCAATAAAAATGAGAATGCATATATACATCCTGCAGTGAGCGGACTGAATATACGCGAGGGGAGCAGCGGCACAGGAGGAACAGGCGGTTCGGCTGTAACTAAGGAAGAAAAAGAAGCGTATGTTTCAACGCACAGGATAGCAACAGATCTCACGAGCCTGCCGGGCGATCTTATGACGTTCAATTATGTAAAGGGCTGGCTTGACGAGGGTCCGAACTTCTCAGTGATACAGGGCAGGGCGTTCCCGTCTGTCGTAAAGAATACATCATCTGACCTGATATATGACTTAAAAGTGACTGTATACGAGAGTTCGTCAGGCAATTGGAAAAAGAAGCTTGTCGAGCTCAATACGAGCGTACAGCAGTAATGGGTCTGTATCACTTGAGTGCGCCCGGCGCACGGACGTTATGAAGAAAATATTTGTACAGGATATAATGCTTAGCGGAACTATATGTTATGAAAAAATTTAACGATCTTCTCAGAAAAGCAGAATTTAATAATACGGGTTCTACGCTGGTAGTAGTCGCAGTCTGCGTGATGTTCATAGGCATACTTGCAGTGACTATGCTTATGACATCGTATATGAACTATCAAATGAAGATCACGGACAGGCTTTCCACTGTAAATTTTCACAGTGCAGAGGGCGCACTCGATCAGGCGAGCGCCGGACTTAAAGTGCAGTCTGAAAAGTCGCTTGAGGAAGCATTTGATTATGCGGAAAAGTATTACGCTGCGACACCGCAGAAGGAGCGGACGAATCTCATAAACAAACGGTATGTGACTGAATATTTCGGAAAGCTTGCGTCTGCTGCAGGGATAAAGGAAAACTCGGCGGCAAAGGGCAGCTACGTTACTCAGGTATCATCAAATATAAAGGGTGAAAGATATGTGACGCTTGCATCCTCAGGCAGCGGTACGAGTGGAGACTCACAGGAAAAGAAGTTTTGTGATCATCTGAAAACACTTACGCTTGAAGGTGTTGACAGCAACAGCAGCGTGCGTGACAGAGTAAGCTTCAGCGCCGGTGACGGCGGAAATATCGTAATTGCTTACAATACGGAAGATTATTACATTGAAGTAAAAAATTTAAAGATAACTTATACTGACGATAAGGACTACCAGACGACGATAACGACTGACATAAGGCTCACGCCGCCTGTTTCCGTGCCAGAGGATTATTTTACATCGAGCACGATGAAAAACAGTATTGTCGATGATTACGCTATAATTGCTGACGGAACTGTTTCAGCAGTTACAGGGGGCGATTCGACCGTAGATGGAAATGTGTACAGCGGCGGCGGGATATTCGCTCCGAGCAGTACGCTGACTCTTAAGTCAGATATAGTCGCATCGCGCGAGGATCTCAACGCCAGGGGATCGGGCAGGATAACAGTAAACGCCGGAAAGACTGACTCTGCGCCGCAGGTGTGGGTGAAGAATATCATTACTTCACTGAGCGACGGAGCTGCAGGGGAGAGAGCCGCGGCAGACGGAGCGGGAACAGCGACCGGCAGTACGTCCGGTGCAAGCTCGAGCATAACTGTAAACGGAGACTGCTATGTAGCGGACGATCTTATAATGAACAACCCGGATCACAGCGTTACTGTAAACGGAAATTATTACGGATACAATACAGGAAGCTCTACGAGCGCATATAAAAAACGTTACGACGGCAGCGCGATAGGTATAAACGCATCCGGCGCAGACCTTAATATAACCGGAAAGCTGTGGCTTGCGGGACTCAATATCCTTGAGGATACTTCTTACATAAATTCAAATGAGACTGCAAAGGTAAAAGAGGGCGAATCGCTTTCATATAAATGGACGCAGAGCGCGTATCTTATACCGGGTGAGTGTATCGTGGGCGCTGACGGGCAGAATCCGATGCCGGCTTCAACATTTGACAAGCTGACTAATTACAATGCAACGAACGGTACGCGCGGAAAGCTCGATCTGAATTTTATGAATTATCCGTTTATAACTCAGATAAATATCGAGGAGTATCTTGATAAGGATGATCCGTATACGTATAAATACGTACAGCAGTATGACGGAGCGACATCTGAAAATGTTGTTTACCTGTATATGAACTTTACTGACGAGTCTACGGCAAGCATGTATTTTGCAAGGTACGCATCGTATCTGACTCAGCGCACGGCGCTGACTGCCGCAGCCGATATCCTGGGCTACGGAAAGGTAAAGCTGAGTGATGATGTTCTTAACGGAAAGGACGGAAAGTTCTCGGGAAACATCCTGCTGTTCGATAAGGATGAAACACAGGCTCCCGGAACAGGAACGGGAACCGGTACGTCATCATCCGGAAGCTCATATAAAAATACGTTCGATCAGCGAGAGGACACAAATAAAAACGAGTCTGACGGCTCAGAGAGCGACCCGTTCAGAGATTCTGTTACATCGCCTAATGACTCTATATTGATAGAAGACCGGCCATCATCAGGCAGCGGAAGCTCGGACGGCGGAAATGGTCAGGGCAATACAGGCAATGAAGGCGAATCCGGAAATTCAGACGGCGATAAGCCTGATACGACAAAATCATACACGCCGTTCGGTTCTATGACGCTCGCCGAGAGCAACAGGAGCGTACATTCTCCTGAGATGGTAAACTATGAAACTGAGTGCAACTACAAATATAACGGCCTCATAAGCCTGCTCGACAGCAATATATATACAAGCTATCCGGCGTATAAGCTGGTCGCTAACATGTTTACCTCAAAAGGGCTGGTCGAGGATGAGGATAAGGATGTAAATGTTATTTACGTGCCGGAAAGATCACAGGCAGATGACGGAACAGAGCTTACATATACTAAGAAAAAGCTTTCTTTGGGTAATGAAAATAAAACTGTTCTTGTTAAGGGCGGCGCAGGCATGAACAAGGGTATAGTGATCGCCGACCGTGATGTTGTGGTAAGCGGCAATTTTAACGGAACTATAATCACGACGGGAAATGTCACACTGCAGGGCAGCGTTACTGTCAAAGCTGAATATACTGCAGGCTTTGACAACATAGCAAAGCCTGAGCAGACGTCGGAAACAGCAGAGCGAGTTAAGGTAACTTACCGCAACTGGAAAAAGAACAGGTAAGCGGATATCTTGGTGTATGTGTTTTGATAAGCTGTGAATCGTTTAATTGCGATGCATAGCTGGCGACATGAACCACTTTAAGGAAAGTAATGCTGATATGAATTTTTTACATAATAAAAATATTAAAAATAAAATATACAGCATGACGCGCGCCCGGCGCGCCGACAGGACTGAGAGCGGCTCAGCCGTCATTTCAAACGCCGGTTTTTCACTGATAGAAATAATAGTGGTCGTGCTGGTGATCGCTATAGCCGCAGGCGCGGCCGTCATGAGCCTGAGCGCTGCGCTGCGCGCCAATACGACGCGGGCGGCGACAGAGCTTTCGTCTGTTATTTCCGAAGCGCGCATTGAGGCTATGAGCAGGCCGGCAGGCTCTGTTGAGCTGCGCGTTTATCAGAGCGGCAGCGACGGCAGGTTTTATGCTGACATAGTTATGAAAAAGACAGGAAAGGCTGATGCGGCCGGTACGTCGTCCGGCGGTTCTGAAAAGATCATAGAGTCTAAGTCTGTAGCGTCCGGAGCAGTTTCGCTGAGCGCGTCTGATTCGAGCGCTGCGGCCGGCAGGAGCGCGGAGATAAAGGGAAGCAGCAGTGCTGTCATAAAGTTTGACAAGAGCAGCGGGCGGCTGAGCTCGTTTAAAGTCGGAACGGGCAGCGGATACGACTCAGTAGTGATATCCGGGGCTAAAACTTCTACGGTCAGGATCGCAAAAATGACCGGTCGTTCGTATGTTGAATGAATCGCAAATAGACAATGAATGGCTGACCGGAACGCGCGCCCGGCGCGCCGGCAGCGATATGCATAACTATTTATATAAATACAGTAAAAGGACAGAAAAGATATGACAATATCATGCAATGACGGCAGCCGCCGGGCGGCTGAAACAAAACTGAATGATACTGATTCAGGCTTTACATTGATAGAGCTTGTTGTAGGCATTACTGTCATGCTTTTTGTGATGCTGTCGCTTGTCGTGTTCGTTTCTGTCGGAACGCGCGGCTACTCGACGTCGAACGCCGAGGTCTCGCTTCAGATGGAGTCGCAGATAGCGCTTAACCAGATAAAAGATATGGTCATGGAGGGGGCGAGTGTTTCGGGGCCGCTTGAGCTGAACGGCTGCACTGTATACTCCGTGCTAAATGATGACGGGCGCATGCTGCTGATACTTGACAGTGACAATAAACGCCTGCTTGAGTACAGCCAGAGCATAGACGACATCACGGATCGCTACGGAAACATCGTGCCTGTAACATCCGGTGCAGTCCGGGACGCTGCCGGAAATTACCGTGACTACATGATAGCGCAGGGCGTCACGTCTCTGTCGATAGAACAGCCGGATCCGCAGTCGTCTTTTGTAAATGTGACAATAGGCTTCGAACGCCCGGGCAAAAGCCGCAGAATATCGGGATCTTATCGGATGAGGAATTTTGTGCCTTTGGATGAGGGGTGACCGATGGCGAGATGAAAAGTCAGCAGAATAGCAGTTGTGGCAAAAATGCTGACCGATGGCGAGATAAAAAGTCAGCAAAATGCTGCAGATGTGAAAATGCTGACCGATGGCGAGTTAAAAAGTCAGCAGAATAGCAGTTGTGGCAAAAATGCTGAACGATGGCGAGATGAAAAGTCAGCAAAAGCACTGTATGGCGAAAATGCTGAACGATGGCGAGATGAAAAGTCAGCAAAAGCACTGTATGGCAAAAATGCTGACCGATGGCGAGTTGGAAAGTCAGCAAAAGCACTGTATGGCGAAAATGCTGACCGATGGCGAGATGAAAAGTCAGCAAAATGCTGCAGATGTGAAAATGCTGACCGATGGCGAGTTAAAAAGTCAGCAAAAG